>NZ_AYLO01000038.1 GCF_000496735.2 Methyloglobulus morosus KoM1 | reverse complement strand
GCAGAAAAAACTATACAGCTAGCATTGATGTTGGTAAAAGACTAACTTATAAGTTGAAAGGGTTAACAAACGGCGAAAGGTATTTTTTTGCAGCGACAGCTTATAATAAGTCCAGAACCGTAGAAAGCACGTTTTCAAATGAGGTCAGGGCGAGAGTTCGTGGCGTGACAGTTGATTTCACACCCAGCATAACTAGCGGCACTGCGCCCTTGATCGTAACCTTTACACCCAGGACAATTGGCTTTGTCAACAGTTGGAAATGGAAATTTAGCGATCATTCTATACCAACAGCTAAAAGCAAGATTCCAACAGTGACTTTTTCGACGCCCGGTACATACACTGTGAGCCTGACTGCCACTGGATCTGACGGGAGAAGCGCCACCAAAACGGAACAGATTGTTGTAAACTCGCCAGCACCCGCATCAGCACAAGCATTAGCATTCGGTACAGTCCAAACCAAGGAAACAGCAAATAACCCAGCCCTAGCTTTGGTGGCAGCTTTTGGCTTTGGGGAAAGCCGTGGCAAAATTGTTAACGATAGCTCGGGGCTTGGTAACCACGGTACTATTAAACAAGCTATAAGGGTCAAAACTGGGCGTTATGGTAAAGGGCTGAAATTTGATGGGGTAAATGACTGGGTCACTGTCGAAGACAGTGAATCACTGGATCTAACAAGTGGATTTACTCTTGAGGCATGGGTTAGACCCAATTCTGTCCGAAGAAGTATTGTGCTAACCAAGCAACAACAACAACAACAACAACAACAACAACAAGGTACAGTTTATGATCTCTATGCTTATGAAGACCGTGATTTACCCCTTTCGTCCTTTAACGATGGCTTCGATTACAATCCCGTTCCTGGCCACGAACCGTTACCCATAAAGAAATGGACGCATTTGGCGGCTACTTTTGATGGCACAAACCAACGCCTGTATGTTAATGGCGTCCAGGTTCGCACTGCCCAGGCGCCAAATGGGTTGATAAAGCAATCCAATGGTGTATTACGAATTGGGGGCAACAGTGTTTGGGGGGATTTTTTCCAGGGATACATAGATGAAGTTAGAATTTATAACTATGCATTGGGCGTTGGGGAAATCCAAAGAGACTTAAGGACACCAATCGGTTCACCTTAGTTGTAAATAAGCATGCCAAACTGAGCATGTTATAGATTCGGCCTTTTAATGTCTGAACCGTTCGTGCTGAGCCCTTCGACTAAGCTCAGGAGAGCCTTGTCGAAGCACACACCGCCTTTCGACAGGCGAAAACGGAAACTTAATACTCACAAGGCCGAATCAATAGAGGAGGAAACGTGCCTTGTTGCAAATTTCACTAACTTGATGGGCTGATCGTGACCGGTTTTTGCCAAACCAGCTTAGAAATTCGATTGGCTTCTTACGATAATTCTGAGTGGTTTCTTCAAAAAATTTTACTGGCTTTTTGGGGGAATTATCGATGGCTCTTTTTAATGATAATATGCAGCCCAGGAAAAGGGGAAATACCCAATCTCATCCAAAACCACCAAGTCGCCTGCATCGGCCGATAGGCCAGATTGCCTTGTTTATCGAAGATGCTTTGTCGCACAAATACGCTGCATAACGGCCGGCCATGGCGTTTGTACTTCACCTTGCTCAAATGCGTTTATGGATAGCAGGGGCGTATAAAAGTTAAGCAGTTCGTCTGGCAACAAGAGGAAGTCAGGATTGCTTGGCTTGCCATAGCATTCATTGCCCATCATGAAAGTTTCGTATATCAACACACCTCCTGGATCAAGTATTTCAAAAAGAGTGCGTAGTAGAGGCCTATACAGGTATCGGCTAACAACAATTCCGTCATAATTTTGTTTTGATGGTCGCCATTGGGTTGCTTCAAGGTCGCAAATATAAACATTGATGTTATCCCTCTCCAACAAGCCCGATACTGCCTGGACATCTCTATCTATCGCGTCAACTTGGTAACCTTGCTGAGCCGCATGGAGGGCATGCCGTCCTGTCCCGCAAGCAAGGTCAAGTACACGGCCTCCTTTCCTTATTAGCGGCAAGTGCTTGGTCACCCAATACGAAGGCTTTACTAACATGGCTTGAGTACTCGTTGCATTTTATCGATTTAATGCATGTGGGTGCCGCTATAGATAAGCAACAATAAAGATTTTACTTTATGGGTCCAAAACGTAACCATTAACATAACAGCATGTTATTGACGGATTAAATTTTTACGCCTATCACGGGTGCATTTGATTTAAACAATAGCCATGCGCTGGTGTCTTTTATAAGCTTCATTGATTTTGCACTTTCTATTGTAATCAGGCTCGTCAGCGTTTCGCCATTTGGCAATAAAACACATATTTCCGCATTCACCTCGTCCAGATGGACACGGATTACTGTGCAAGGCAAGCAGTTGGATGCCGAATAACGGCTCTTATCAGCGTCTGAAGTGATGATTATTTCAGTACTATTAATAAGTAAAACCACGTCCATACCTATCTTCAAATCTAAATCACTTAATGCAGATAAGCTAAGGGTGACTTTGATATCCAAGTTTTCGGACAACTTAATGTCGACTTCCGCATTGACAGCCCCGGGGCAAATGGCGACCACGCTACCAAACAATTGGTTAATCGAGCTGGTTTTGACAGCCAAACGCTGTAGCAATAGCCGTGTATCAGGGTCGTCAAGAAGGCTGAAATTAAGTCGGTTCAGAAATTCTTGGTGTTTTGTTTCCAGATTAGTGTATAGATCCAGCAGTCCGCGACCGGTTTCAGTCAAACACGTGCCGCCTCCCTTGCTGCCCCCCGTTGCGGTGCTGACTAATATTTTGGGGGCGCAGCTATTCGCCCTCTCAATAATCTGCCAAGCACCTTTATAGCTCAGGCCACACTCCCTGGCGGCTTGACTGATTGAGCCGGTTTCGGCAATAGCTTTCAACAAAACAATCATACGGTAATCTATCCCCGATAACCGTAGCTCCCCTTCAATCCATGATTTGTTGGTGTCGCTTAATAACGTCATGACTGATTTCAACTTAAATAAAATATTGGAAGGCACATACCACTTATTTTAGGGCAGATATTATTTCCATTATAGCAACAATGATTTTCATTTATCGTTATATACATATATACATATCGTTGTAAAATATATTAGCGTCAATTAACTTAACGGTAGTTAATGAGTGAGATTAATCCAGTATGGGTTTTTTAATTAATCAAACAGGGGAAAATATGATCAGTCTACCAATACGTCCTATTGATGACTATGCCAAGACATTTATTCAGTTGGTACTGCCTTGCGTTGTCCCGCTAAGCATTAATTGCCAAGCGGCGGACAAAATTAATTACACCAAGCCGCCTTTTGCAGCCTTTGCCAGCCAGATGACCGACGGCTTAAGCGGGGGCGGCAAATATGAAAGGCCGGTCTGGAACCTGCACGACTCCTTGGGTCTTCCCGATTGGCTGTCATTCAACATTGAACATCGCACCCGCTATGAATCATTAGATGGCTGCTTCAGGGGAGGTTGCAAGGGCGGCGACCAGCAAATCCCCTTACAGACCGATGTATTTCTGGAAGCCCGCTGGAACGGTTTCAGGCTGGGCGGCGAATTTCTGGATGCCCGACAATTCGGTTCGGATGAAGGTTCCGGAATCAATACGACGGCGGTCGACGACGCGGATTTCATCCAGGGTTACTTGGCCTATGGCGACCAGAACATCAACTACAGCGGTATCGGCGGCGAAATCATCGTCGGGCGGCAAACCCTGAATTTCGGCAGCCGCCGCCTTATCGCCCGCAACGTGTTCCGCAACACCATCAACAGTTTTACCGGCGCGCGGGTGCACTTACTCGATTACAATAACTGGCAGTTGAACGTGTTCGCAACGATGCCGATCTTGCGGTTACCTAATGAAACCGACCAATTGCTGGATAACCGCCAGGAATGGGACGAAGAAGATACCCGCACTTGGTTTTCCGGGGCATTCTTGGAAGTCTTCGATATCGCCTGGAATATCAATGTCGAGCTTTATCTTTATCATCTGGACGAAGGCGATAGCACCGATAACCAAACCCGCAACCGCCGTTATTTCACCCCCGGTTTCCGCTTCTATATGAAACCCACCGCCGGGAAGTTGGATTTCCAGACGGAAACCATCGGCCAATTCGGGACTCTCCGGGGCAGCACGGAGGCAACGGACGGCAAAGACCTAGACCATGCCGCCTGGATGCAACACGCCGATGTCGGTTATACCTTCGACCATCCCTGGACGCCGCGTTTGGCCTTTGAATACGATTACGCCAGCGGCGATGAAAACCCGAACGACAACCACGACCAGCGTTTCGATACCTTATTCGGCGCCCGCCGTTTCGAGTACGGGCCGACCGGCATGTACGGCGCGTTCGCCCGCAGCAATATCAACACACCGGGCTACCGGATAACCGTCAATCCATGCTCCGATCTGCAACTGGGCTTAAGCCACAGGGCGTTCTGGCTGGCGTCCGATACCGACGCCTGGACAACGACCGGAAGCGGTACTTCGGCTTTACGCGATAAAACGGGCAAGACCAGTAACTATATCGGCCAACAACTGGAGCTGACCGCCCGCTACGATTTCAACAGCAGCCTGAATTTGGAAACCGGCTGGACGCATTTATTTAAAGGCGACTTTGCCAAAGATGCGCCCAATGCCCCCGCTGGCAAGGATATTGATTACTTCTACGTTCAAAGTAAGTTACGTTTTTAGATGCCAATGGTAGTGAACAAACTATTTAGATAACAAGCTACGGAAAAAGCAAAATGCGGAAAAATGAGGCAGCCGTTTTTAGTAGTGGCGCAATGATTGGTTTCCTTGGCGGCCTAATTGGTTTAGGTGGCGCGGAATTCCGGTTACCGCTACTGATCGGAATTTTCGGCTTTGGCGCTTTAGAAGGAGTCATCTTGAATAAGGCAATGAGCCTCATTGTTGTCAGTTCGGCCTTGCCGTTCCGTCTAAGCGCTGTTCCTGTCCATTCTTTGGTCGAACATTGGGACATCATCCTCAATTTGCTAGGCGGGAGTTTGTTAGGGGCATGGTCTGGTGCGAGTTGGGCTGTCCGCTTAAAGGCGCAAACCTTTTACAAGGCAATAGCCTTGTTATTGTTTTGCATGTCCTTGTTGCTGTTATTCGGACATAACCTCGCTGATTCTAATCCTGTTGCACTTTCGGAAATAAATCTGGTTTTTGCAGGTATTGTCTCAGGCTTCGTCATCGGTGTTGTTGCCTCATTACTCGGTGTCGCGGGCGGGGAATTACTGATTCCCACGCTGGTTTTACTTTTTGGTACCGATATTAAGCTTGCAGGCAGTTTGTCGTTAGCCATCAGCCTGCCTACTATGCTCACTGGTTTTTTACGTTACAGTTCCGATAGGAGCTTTACCATAATCGGTCAAAACAAGGAGTTTTTGTTGATAATGGCCGCTGGATCGATACTCGGCACTTTCTTAGGCGCTCAGTTGTTAAGATCCGTTCCGGAGACAATATTGCTACCCATGCTGTCTGCTATATTGGTTGTTTCCGCCATTAAAGTTTGGGGACATGTTTAAATTTGCCCAACAAGGCTATTGCCAATAAGTAATTTTTGATATTTTTTAAGCTTTGGAGAGTTTTATGTTGCGTTCGCGTTTTTTCCATATACTTTGTGTCATAGGGTTGATTTCGATCCCTCCCGTTGTTTGGGCTGGAACAACGCTGGTGGCGGTCGCCTCCAACTTTACCAAGCCGATGAACGACATTGCCGCTGCCTTCAATAAGGCAACCGGCCATGAGGCCAGCTTGTCGTTCGGCTCTTCCGGTAAGTTTGTCGCCCAAATCGAAAACGATGCGCCGTTTGAGGTGTTTTTGTCGGCGGATGAGAAAAATCCCAAGAAACTGGAAGAATCCGGTAAAGGCGTTGCCAATAGCCGTTTCACTTATGCCATCGGCAAACTGGTGCTGTGGTCCGCAAAGCCCGGCTTGGTGGATGAACAAGGCCAAATCCTCAGCAAAGGCGGCTTCAAACACTTGGCGCTTGCTGACCCCAAACTCGCGCCTTATGGTTTGGCGGCTGAAGAAGCGCTCAAAAACTTAGGGCTGCTGGATAAGTTGCGACCGTTGTTTGTCCTGGGCGAAAACATCAGCCAAACCCAGCAATTCATCAGCAGCGGCAATGCCGAACTGGGCTTTATTGCGTTATCGCAGGTCATCGGCAAAGACGGCAAAATTACTGAAGGTTCCGGCTGGATTGTACCGGACACCTTATACAATCCCATCCGCCAGGATGCTATTTTACTCAAGAAAGGCGAACCGAACCCGGCGGCATCGGCCTTGTTGGGCTTTATGAAGTCGCCCGAGGCTTTGGAGATAATCCAGGCCTACGGTTATAGCATAGCGAAGTAACACGACGGCATGTTAAGCCCTTCGGACATGGCAACCTTATGGCTGACGTTTAAGGTTGCCAGCATATCGACCTTATTGATGCTGTTATTAGGAACGCCCTTGGCGTGGTGGTTAGCCCGGACCCGGTCGCGTTGGAAAGGTTTTTGTAACGCCTTGGTTGCCATGCCCTTGGTGCTGCCGCCGACGGTACTCGGCTTCTATTTGCTGATCCTAATGGGACCGAACGGCGTTATCGGCCAGTTAACCGGAAAATTAGGCCTGGGCACATTACCTTTCACTTTTAGTGGTTTAATAGTCGCTTCGGTTTTATATTCCATGCCGTTTGTCGTACAGCCCCTGCAAGCGTCGTTCAGCGCGATTGGCCGCCAACCATTGGAAGCCGCAGCCACCTTGCGCGCCAGCCCTTTGGATACTTTTTTTAGCGTTGTGCTGCCGCTGGCAAAACCCGGCTTTTTGACGGCCACCATTTTAGGCTTTACCCATACCGTCGGCGAATTCGGCGTCGTGCTGATGGTGGGCGGCAATATCCCAGGCGTTACCCGCGTGGTGTCGGTACAAATCTACAACCATGTCGAAGCCCTGGAATACCCGCAGGCGCACTGGCTGGCGGGCGGACTGCTGGTATTTTCCTTTACCGTGCTGTTGATCCTGTACAGCGTTTTGAAAACCCAACCCAGCTCGCAACCCTTCAAATGACGGCCGGAGCAATTAACGCACGCTTTCAGCTCGATTACGGCAGTTTTAAACTGGAAGCCGACCTGTCTTTGCCCGGTTCCGGTATTTCGGTCTTGTTCGGCGATTCCGGTTCCGGAAAAACCAGCCTTTTGCGGTGCATGGCCGGACTCGAACGACCGCAGCGCGGCTTTTTCGGAATCAATGGCAACGTCTGGCAGGACAGCGATAAAAACCTGTTTGTACCGACGCACCGACGCAGCTTGGGCTATGTGTTCCAAGACGCGAATTTATTTCCGCATCTGAATGTTTCCGAAAACCTTCAATTCGGCCTAAAACGGCTTGCCAAGCAATTAGGTAATGGCGCTATCTTGCATCCGGTCATCGACCTGCTCGGCATCGCCCATCTTTTAGAGAGGATGCCCGACCGCTTATCCGGCGGCGAACGCCAACGCGTCGCCATCGCCAGGGCGCTGGTGCTCAACCCCGCCATCCTGTTGATGGACGAGCCATTAGCTTCGCTGGATTTAAAACGTAAGCAGGAAGTCCTGCCCTTTCTGCTCAAACTGCAACAGGAATTCAACATCCCTATCGTGTACGTCACCCATTCCCGGCAGGAAGTCATGCAATTGGCGGATTTTCTGGTCGTCCTTGAAAATGGCGCGGTGCAAGCATCAGGAAGCTTGCCGGACATGCTTACCCGCCTGGATCTGCCGCTGGCGCAAGATAAAGAAGCGGCCAGCGTCTGGCAGGGAAAGGTGACCGGTTATGATAATGAATTTCAATTATCCAACGTCGAATTTAACGGTGTATCGCTCAGTTTGCCTAACATTGAGGCAGCTATGGATACACGGGTACGCGTACAAATCCACGCCCGCGACGTCAGCCTGACACTGGAAGAACCCAACCAAACCAGCATCCTTAACGTTTTACCCGCCATGATTACCGGCCTTGCGGACGACCACAGCGGCCACACCTTCGTTCGCCTTGCTTGCGGACAGGAAACCCTGCTTGCCCACATTACCCGTAAGTCTGCACAATTATTGGGCTTACACAAGGGTAAACCTGTCTTTGCCCAAATCAAAGGCACCTCACTTTTACATTAATCAACGGAGAATCCCATGAAAACAAGCGCACGCAACCAATTCCCAGGCACCATCAAAGCCGTCCACATCGGTGCCGTGAATGCCGAAATAGAAATCGGCCTATCAGGAGGCGAGACCATCATCTCCTCAATCACCAAAGATTCGGTCGAAAACCTAGGACTTGCGGAAGGTAAAAAAGTAATCGCCTTAGTCAAGGCGCCGCAGATCATCCTCGTAACCGATTTCGGTGGTTATAAACTGTCCGCCCGCAACCAGTTGCCGGGGGAAGTGACCCTTGTCAAGCCCGGCGCGGTGAATGCCGAAGTGGATATTCAATTGAAGGGCGGCGACCTGGTTGCCGCCACAGTCACCAATGACAGTGTAGAAAACTTAGGCTTAAAAAAAGGCCAGGCAGTTACAGCCGTATTCAAGGCAGGCGCGGTGATTTTGGCGGTTGCAGGTTAGTAACCTAAACCCGGTTGGTTATAGGCAGCTATAGATTCGGCCTTGTGAAGCATTAAGTTTCCGTTCGCCCTTGTGCCCATTGGGTATTGAGATTCGAAAGGCGGTGTGTGCTTCGACAAGGCTCTCCTGAGCTTAGTCGAAGGGCTCAGCACAAACGGTTCAGACATTAAAAGGCCGAATCTATAATATCAATCGGGTTCTTTCTGGGAATGGGGTAGCCATGTTATTAGAGATGAATGTAAGGCTGCGGCGCGGCAATTTCGTGCTGAATAGCCAATTGGCGCTGGATGACACCAATACCGGCTTGTTCGGTAAGACGGGCGCTGGCAAAAGCACGATCTTGGGGTTGATCGCCGGCACGATCCAACCCCAAAGCGGCAGGATCGTCCTAGACGGCAAGCTATTGTTCGACAGCCGTAAAGGGATCATGATGCCGCGTGAGCAACGTCCCATTAGCGCCGTGTTCCAAACCGACATCACGCGTTCAACCGAAAGCGTTTATGGGACGTTAACCTCTGCGTTTAACCGGACCTTTGCACCGCGCCGTTTAAAGCTTGAGTTCCTCATTGAAATCTTAGAGTTGGAAGCTATCCTCGACTGTCCGTTAATCCAGTTGTCCGCCAATGAACGCAAGCGGGTCACCTTGGCAAGGGCATTGCTCAAGTCGCCCCGTCTTTTGCTATTGGATGAAACCTTTGCCTCCCTAGGCGAGAATTACCGTTCGCAATTATTGCCCCTGTTAAGGCGTTCCCAGGACGAACTGGATTTACCGATCTTATATGCCAGCCAATCCTTGGGCGAAATCCTGGAGCTGACCGAACAATTGATCGTCATGGACAAGGGGCAGGTGCTGCGTAGCGGCTCCATCGGAGAAATTGCGAAGCATACGGGGGTATTGCGTCATTTGGGTGTCCGCCAGGTCGACAACATCATTCCGGTGACGGTTATTTGCCATGACCCGTCGGCAGGGACAACGTTAGCCCATTGTAACGGCTTACATTTAGCATTGCGGATTCGGCCTGAATTGCCGGTCAACAGCCAATGCAAAGTCGTTATACGGGCGAACGATGTGGCATTGTCACGTACCTATATGACAGGCATTTCCATCCAAAACCAGGCCAAGGGACGAATCTGTGCCTTAATTGACAATAATGACAGCATCCTTGTACAAATAGACTGTGGCTGGACTATCCTGGCGGAAATCACCCGAGGCGCATGCCAGCAAATGGCCTTGACGGAAGGCCAAGAGGTTTATTGCCTGATCAAGACCCAAGCGATCATTTACCTGGCCGACCTGGATATCCTGCCCCATCAACGCATTGTCAGCTATGGGAATAATTACTACTACCTGGCCTTAGAAAATGCCGCCGCCAATGAGTAAGGATTTGTCCCTATCAGGGAAGAGGAAAGATGATTATCACTCATCATAATTATTCCTTCGGCTTCGGCTCCCCGATTGAAAAGGAAAACCCTTGAAAGCACTAATCGTAGCTTTAATTATTTCATTACTTGCATTGGGGCAGGTACAAGCCGAAGGATTAGCCAACCAGGATCGGCTAAATGAAGTCGCGAATCGCGGCAGGGATGTCATGCCGTTTAGTTTAGAAAAAACAACCCATCTATTTTCAAAAACAGCAAAGGGCGGCATACAACAAGTCATTGCTAAAGATCATTCCGATGGAGGGCAAATCAAATTAATTCGTGAACATTTATTCAAGATTTCCCAAGCATTTAAACGGGGGAATTTTTCTGATCCTATTAAAATTCATGGTGAAAACATGCCTGGGTTAGCAGAATTGACAAAGGCAAAACCGGATCGGCTTAATATCTGCTATGAAGCACTTCCCAATGGCGGTCAGGTCACGTATTCAACGGAAGACCCGAAATTGGTTAGGGCAATCCAGGATTGGTTCGATGCCCAATTAAGCGAACATGCAAGCCACGCCATGCCGGGGCACGATCACCATTTTATGCACTCTAAACCTTAAACCTGACAAACCGGTGTTTCTTACATAGAGAGGATAAGCCCTTCAGGTCATTTCATGTTTATCCGTCAAATCCATTACCTGTTAGCCCTGGCAAAAACCGAACATTTCGGGAGGGCAGCCGAAGCAAGCCATGTGTCACAACCCGCCTTATCGACGGCTATCCAACATCTTGAAGAAGAGTTGGGGATAACCATTATCAAACGCGGCCACCATTTTCAGGGATTTACGGAAGAAGGCGAGAGCATCCTGCAGTGGGCGCGAATATTGGCCCAAAACGGGGAAGGCATGCGGCAAGCGGCGGCGGAAGCCAGCCATCAACTGACAGGTGTCCTGCGTATCGGCGTTATCCCCACTATGGCGACATAATATTTTTGTTGTCCCATACCGAAAAACAATCTCTTCACTTGCACCAATTACAAATACGGGTATACAGGATATAGTGAAATATATATAGTTGAGCGACTTCTAAAAATAACCACATTTTAAAGGAGAATGTTCCGTGAAAAGGTGGCATAGGGTATTTTGGTCATTATTGGCCATAAGCATTTTATTGATAGCCATTGGGGCGGTACTGAACCCAGCGCTTTTTGCGGAGAAAATGACCAATCCTTCCTTGAATAAAGCGGCTGTGGGTCCTGATACACCTTATATTGTCTTGGGAATGGGATGTTTTTGGGGAGCGGAAAAACGTATGCAGGCCTTAGTCGGCGTCCTGGATGTTGAAGCCGGTTATGCCGGTGGCGATATGTCTAACCCTAGCTACGAAATGCTTCATGACACCGAAGCAGCCATAGAGGAAGGCAAAGCCGTCAAAAACCATGCAGAGGTAGTTAAGGTGTATTACGACACCAAACAAACCAGTCTTGAACGAGTCTTGATCCAATTTTGGGAAAGCCATAACCCCACCCAGGGCAACCGGCAAGGTAATGATCTGGGCAGCAATTACCGCAGTGCTGTTTTCTACCGCAATGATGGAGAACGCAAATTGGCGGAGCTTACCCGCGACATTTACCAGACCAATTTGAGGGCAGCAGGCATTACAGGCACTATCACCACTGAAATTGCCCCGCTAAATAATTACACCTCCGCCGAAGGCTACCACCAAGATTATTTAGAAAAAAATCCGCTCGGTTATTGCGGTTTAGGCGGGATGGGCGTGGCTTATGTTGACCCTAGCCGGCCAAGTCACGGCGAACAACACAATAGCACGCCTTTAGTGAGTAAACCGGTGCAATCCGAACAAAATTGGCCGCCAATCGAACTCAATAGCAAGGAACAATTGATTGCTTTTGAAGCTGTCGATTGCGGTTATTGCAGGCAATTTGATAAGGAAGTGCTATCAACCTGGAAAAACCCTATTCACATCGTTACCACCAATTTAACAACACCGCCCAAGGACTGGACACTTAACGAGGCCTTATTTGCAACCCCGACTATCGTATTGTTTAGAAACCAGCAAGAAATAGCCCGCTACACCGGCTATCAAGGTGCACAACAATTCTGGGAATGGTTGAACATGCAATAGTCGGCAAATAGATATTGACGTAAGGAAAGCCAGCGTTTGCAGCCTCAATACTTTAAGTTATCGTGTTCTTGCCTGTATTCTGTCGGAGAGCAACCATAGTGCTGCTTGAAAACTCGGCTAAAATGCGACAAATCGTTAAAGCCCCAACGGAAGGCAATATCGGAGATACGGTGCCCTGTATGGGCAGGATCTAACATATCTTGTCGGCAGTGTTCCAACCTGCGCTGCCAAACATGACGCATGGGCGAATTGTCCTCATCTTGGAACAACGCATTGATATATCGGGGCGACAGGCCTGTTGCCGCGCTCATTTTGGCGGGATTCAAGGTTGGGCAAGACAGGTTATTGTCTATGAACACCTTAACCCTATTCAGCGCGACGGCACGGCTTCTGGACAGGTTAATATTAGCCGGACGGACGGCTGCCAGCGCCAATGTCAACAAATCCAGCGCGTGCTCGGATAACTTGAGGAATTCATCCTCGTTTAGTTTCTCGGTTTGATCTGCACAGGAGCGGATAAAGTTCGCCGCTACCGAACCGATACCCAGCCGTCCTGGAATATGCAATGCCGTACAGTGCTCGATACTGGCAACCCGTTCCCTAAGCAAGGGGCGGGGAATGGAAACTAACAGCTTTGAGAATTGCTGCGGACACCAGATGTGGTGCGGTAACGTGGCATCGTACAACGTCATGTCGCCAGGCTTTAAAAAAACCTCCCGGCCGTTTTGTTGCAACCGGTAGTTCCCGGACAAATGGATGACGGCAAAATAGGCATCCTGGCTGATTAAATCCGGCTCACGCGGCAAGCGTTGCAGGGTGATTTCATCGGAGCAGATGGCGGACAGGCGCAATTTATCCCAAGAATAAATGGGCATCTCATTAAACACGCCATTATTGGGGGGCGTTATTTCAACATTGGCATATTCACGGCCTATCACTTCACGCAACCACTCCAGCCTTTCGTGCGGCGCAAAATTATCGGTTGAATATTTGACTCTCCGTGTTGGCGGAATGGCCTCCGTTTTTAAGTCACGCAAATCCATAGTGTCGGCATCCATCACCTTCCCCAAAGCTTAAAACCCTATGGTGGGCAATACAGCCCGTTATTCTCGCGTGATACTGCCGTCCAAGTCAATTTATTGTTCCGTCTCAGGCAAGAGAAATCGCCCAACTCCATTTATAGTGGATAACTTCATATCATAAAAAATTTGAGAGGGGTGAATAATGAATAGAAATCCTACGCTGGCAGAAAACTTACTGTTGCTCAGGGCAGCGGTCATGTGGCTATTGATGGCTTTGTGCCTAGCCTGGTGCTTGGTTTTCTTGAAGTTTGACCTGGCGTTCATCAAGATGATTTTTCCGGGTAAATTCACCCGTGTACTTCAGGCGCATCTGGATTTTTTACTGATGACCGCGTTGCTGTTCGGTTTTTATGCGGTAAAAGTCCCTTTGCCTGCGACTGTACGCTGGTGTATGGTGATCGGGGCATTCACCAATTCCAGCTTATTTATGGCTCAGGCGATATTTCCAATCTTGGATAGCCAAACTCCGCCGGAGGGGCTGTTTCCAAGTATATTTCGCCTTTATTTGATGGCAAGCCTGCTCATCACCAGCTATGGCTTCGGGCGTGGAGCTGTTATCGTGTTATTGTCTACCTTTAAAGCTTTACCGGATGACCACGATGGGTAACCAATGCCTAATTCATAAAAAGGCAACATCACGAAGAACTTCGTTTAACAAAAATCCAATTCCACTGTAAACCCAACATCGCCCAACGTTCAGTTACAACAGCGCCTTGATTCTTTGATAACCGAAAGCTATTGACTCATTCCTCAAAAAAATTAGACGCACCGCTAGCCTAAGCCGACAATAGCCAATCCTGGCCAGAACCATCCAAGGCATACCGTATTTGCGGATATGCACAGTTAAACCAGGCAGAAATTCGATGGGGATCTGCCGCTAGTGGCAACACAAGGATAAAATTAAGGAAAAGGCTTAACTGACACACCTAACCATATTGGTGTAAATAGCGGCACCTGCAAATAATACGGAAGAAAATATAAATTGACCGGAAATAAAGCTCCATGTGCCAGAGATAAAAAATATTCCGATCAAGATATCTTGATATAAAGTCCTCATCGTTACGCCTCAATAATAAAAGTAAACCAATTACTCAGCTCCTAATTTATAACCAGCATTAATCGCGCCAATTAACAAAGGCTTTAACTGAGCTTAGGTTTATTTATTATTGCAATGGCGTGTACGATATATTGGGCATTTCATTATTCGCTAAATTATTAAC
>NZ_AYLO01000037.1 GCF_000496735.2 Methyloglobulus morosus KoM1 | reverse complement strand
ACTGAATCTGTATACGAAAAAATGAATAAAGAAGTTAAGTTTTCTAATGGAGAAAGCATGTGGTCGAAACATGTTTGGACAAAAATGAATAACTTAACAATATACGCCTCAGATTATTGGTGGGAAATTCAGTAAGTTAATACACCAAACGGGTGGTTAACGGTAGAGCGATAGGATGTATCAACCTTGTAGGGTGCGGTTAGCTGCGCAAATCCACTGTGCCTAAACAATTACTGGTGTTAATACGCGGCGTAACCCGCGGAATGTGATGGACTTCGAGATGGTGGATTACGACGCACGGAAAGTCTTTGCTTATATGAAGGTTACGGGATTTTGCGCGTCTAATCCACCCTACAATCCTTCGGTAAGGTAAGCACCCATTCCCCTTATGCCGCGCCGAGCACTGGCGGTTTTRTCGGGAATAGCCCGTAGGGGCACGGCAGGGATGCCGTGCTTTGCTGGAGGGACAGGAGTCCCTTCCAGCAAACCCCGATAAAACCGACAGAGCGCAGGAAGCAAGCGGCATCGGGCGGTTTTCTTTTGGATACTTTTCTTTGTCCGTACAAAGAAAAGTATCCCGCCTGCCAGTGCGGGAACTGGCATTAAAACAATTGTCGCGTTAGCGACACATCAAACATTAACATTACAAATCGTTAATCAAAACCACAAAGCCTATGACCAAACCCAAAATCATCGTCACCCGTAAATGGCCCGCCCCCGTCGAAGAACGCTTAAAGGCACTTTACGACGTGCAACTAAACGAAACCGACATCCCAATGACAGCGGATGAACTGAAAGCCGCATTACAAACCGCCGATGCGCTATTGCCGACCGTGACTGATCCGATTACCGCCGACATCCTCAATGTCCCTAACAAGCGCACCAAAATCATCGGCAATTTCGGTGTCGGTTATAACAACATCGATATAGAAGCGGCAAAAAGCGAAGGCCTCGTCGTCACCAACACGCCGCATGTGCTGACCGATTGCACGGCGGACATCGCAATGTTGTTGCTGTTGATGTCCGCTCGGCGGGCTTCGGAAGGCGACAGGCTGGTTCGTAACGGACAGTGGAAGGGTTGGGGGCCGACCCATATGATGGGACAGAAAGTGACGGGTAAAACGCTAGGCCTAATCGGCTTTGGCCGCATTGCCCAGGCGATGGCGAAAAAAGCGCACCACGGCTTCGGGATGAAAATCATCTGTTATGCCCCCCATGCCCCCGCTCCTGAAACTCTCAAGGAATATCAGGCGACTTATTATGCTACGGTGGAAAAAGTACTGGCTGAATCGGACTTTATCTCGTTGCATTGCCCGGGCGGGGCGGCCACCAAGCATTTGATCAACGAACAAAGCCTGAAACTGATGCTACCGTCCGCACACCTGATCAACACCGCCCGAGGTGATGTGGTCGACAGTAACGCCTTGATTAAAGCCCTGAAAGAACGCTGGATTGCAGGTGCTGGACTGGATGTTTTCGAAGGTGAGCCCAATATCAACCCAGGATTTTTAGAATTGGATAATGTGGCCTTATTGCCACATCTAGGCAGCGCCACCGAAGAAACCCGCGTGGCGATGGGCAATCGAGTGCTGGATAATATTGCGGCTTTTTTTGCGGGCAAAGAACCTGGGGATAGGGTTGTTTAGCTATACCGTTAAGCTAGGAAAGAAAACTCACTTTCCTTCTGGTATTGCGGTAGGTTAGTAAGGCAGCGCAGGAGCCGTTGCCGAGAGGGTCAGTGAAGGGGATTAACATCGATTTAATTCCCTAATCCTAACCTTAGCGGCGCAGATTCCCTACCTGCTGCCGCATTTTCGCCATCCTTGGCAGTCGCCCCTCAAGTGAGAAGGGGCTAGATTGCTTTAGTCAAAAGCAAAGTTTTCTTAACGCCTACCGCCCCTGCTGGCAGTTGCTTCTTCAAACTTGACTTTCAATGGCTTACCGCAGTACAGGTTGCCGTCCAGCCCTGCAATCGCCGCCCTGGCTTCGTGGCCTTCCATGCCGATAAAGCCGAAGCCCCGACACTTGCCGCTGAAAATATCCGCGATTAGCTGCACGGAACGGACTTTCCCGTATTGGGCAAATAGGGTGGTTACTGTTTCTTCTGTTGCATCGCTAGGCAGGTTGCCTACAAATAGTCGTTTCAATTGTGGTGTCCTAATTCAAAATGGGGGGATGTGTTTCTGTCAAGTTCACCTTAGCCTTCCGGCTAAGTTCAAAAGAAAGGAACACTAAACAGGCATTACATTGCTAGCCTGTGGGCCTTTGGGGCCAATTTCTACATCGTAGTTAACTGATTGGCCTTCAGCCAGCGTACGGAAGCTGCCTTGGCCGGAAATTGCAGAAAAATGTACAAATACATCTGGGCTGCCATCCGCCGGTGAAATAAAACCAAAACCTTTGGCTTCGTTGAACCACTTTACTGTACCTGTTGCCATTGTATTTCCTCATGCCATCGGCATAGTTAAATCATCTTTGTTTGATTGCTAACCATACCCGGCAGAGAAAAGGGGGAAACGCTTGGATTTTCTGAAAGTACCGATTAACACGCAAGGATTGAATGGAGAAATCGCCAAACGTAAACGGCTGATTTTCTTTCACTCATTGTTTCATTATAAGGACTAAGCACGAGGATAGCTATTGAAATATTCTGGCGACACTTAAACTCTGGAATAGATAAACGAAAACAGCGAGATATGGCTGTACTGCTATATAATTTGGGTTGCTTAGTAAAACCGCCATTTATCAGTCGTTCACAATAAAACTGTAAATTTGCCGTATCCTGTTCAAAAAACATAAATAATCGCTAAAAATGAACCCAACGACCTTGTTCAAATGCCTAGCCGATGAAACACGCCTACGTTGCGTAGTTTTGCTACATAGGGAAGGCAAGTTATGTGTCTGCGAGCTGACCCACGCGCTTGACATGTTGCAACCTAAAATCTCCCGACATCTGGCTCAATTGCGGCAATGCAACCTCTTGTTGGATAGCCGTGAAGGACAGTGGGTTTACTACCAAATCAATCCTGCATTACCCGCTTGGGTGTTTGATATTTTGGACTTAATTGCGAACGACTTGGGCAATCAGGCGATGCAACAAAAAGACTGCGCTAGATTGCAAGCCATGGAAGGTCGCCCGGAGATGAAAGGATGTTGTAGCTAATTTTTTTGGGTATAATATTTGCTTATACGAATATATAAATATGACTAAGGAAATTATGTTAAACATTTTGATCTTGTGTACGGGCAATTCCTGCCGCAGCATTTTGGGCGAGGCGTTGATTAACCATTTGGCTGGCGATCGCTTTCATGCTTTTTCCGCAGGCAGCCATCCGACCGGAAAAGTCAATCCCAATGCGCTGGCAACGCTAGTCCGGAACGGTATTCCAACAAACGGATTTACTAGCCAATCCTGGGATGAATTCGATGGCGCGGGCATTGATATTGCCATTACGGTCTGCGACCAGGCGGCG
This sequence comes from Methyloglobulus morosus KoM1, assembly GCF_000496735.2. Lineage (GTDB taxonomy): Bacteria > Pseudomonadota > Gammaproteobacteria > Methylococcales > Methylomonadaceae > Methyloglobulus > Methyloglobulus morosus. The sequence continues at coordinate 20,118 of NZ_AYLO01000037.1, read as the reverse complement.
GGCGAAGTGTGCCCTGTTTACCTAAACAGCGTGATCAAGGCACATTGGGGCTTACCTGATCCCGCTCACGTCACTGGAACAGATGAAGAAATCGCCAAGGCGTTTCAAGCCACTTTTGATGCGCTGTCCGTCAGAGTAAACCAGATGCTGGCTTTGCCGATAGAAGAAATGGACAGTGCCGACATAACAAAGGCATTGAATGAAATTGGCAACCCATCATGAGCGGCAAACCGTCTGCCATCAGCTTTTTTGAGCGGTACTTATCGGTTTGGGTGCTACTCTGCATCGCTGTCGGCATTGTTTTAGGGCAAGTTTTCCCTCTTATTTTTCAAGCGATTGGACGCATGGAGTTCGCACAAGTCAATTTGCCTGTCGGGTTGCTAATCTGGATTATGATTATCCCAATGCTGGTAAAGGTCGATTTCGGCGCATTGCACGAGGTGCGCCAGCACGTTCGCGGCATCGGCGTGACACTGTTCGTTAATTGGTTGGTCAAGCCGTTTTCGATGGCGTTCCTGGGTTGGTTGTTTATCCGCAACCTGTTTGCCCCAATGCTGCCCGCCGATCAACTTGACAGCTATATCGCTGGTTTGATTTTGCTGGCGGCTGCACCTTGTACGGCAATGGTGTTCGTTTGGAGTCGCCTTTCTAACGGCGATCCCTTGTTTACCTTATCGCAAGTCGCATTGAACGATGCCATTATGGTTGTTGCCTTTGCGCCGCTGGTGGCTTTCCTGTTAGGCATTTCAGCGATAACCGTACCGTGGGCGACGCTCATTACCTCAGTGGTGTTGTATATCGTCATTCCAGTCATACTCGCCCAGCTTTGGCGCTTATATTTGATGAAAAAAGGACTAGCGGCATTCGATAGCGCAATGGCTAAGATTGGCCCGTGGTCTATCGCCTCTTTACTGGCAACCCTGGTGCTGCTTTTTGCTTTTCAGGGTGAAGCCATCTTGAAACAGCCCTTAGTGATTGCCTTGTTAGCCGTGCCTATCTTGATCCAAGTATTTTTCAATTCCGCCTTGGCTTACTGGCTAAACCGCACCGTCGGCGAAAAACACAACATCGCTTGCCCATCCGCGTTGATCGGCGCGTCCAACTTCTTTGAACTCGCCGTTGCCGCCGCCATAAGCTTGTTTGGGTTTAATTCAGGTGCGGCACTGGCTACCGTGGTCGGTGTTCTTATTGAAGTACCCGTGATGTTGCTGGTGGTGCGCGTGGTAAATAGGTCGAAAGGGTGGTACGAACGACCGCTTGCTTTAGCGAAAAATATTAACAAAAAGGAATGAAAGGTTAAGTCGCTCAGCGTCGATGAGGTGTAACGGAATCCTTTCGGGTAATCCCGGTCAAGGATTTATTATCTTTCGTCATCGCTTAACGCATTGCTCAAATTCGCAAAATCTAGAAGCGAAATCGTTTCTGCCCGCGCATTGGGATCGATACCCAAGCTCACAAAACCCTTTTCACTGACGAGTGTTTTAAGCGAGTTCCTTAGGGTTTTTCGTCGTTGCGAGAAAGCCTGGGTGACGAGTTGTTTGAAAACGGCTTTATCATTAACCAGCACAGGCGGCGTAGGGTGAGGGATTAATTTTATGATCGCCGACATCACTTTCGGCGCGGGATCAAAGCTTTCTGGGTAGACATCGAACAGGCATTCTGCCGTGCAGTGATACTGCATCATCACGCTTAACCTACCGTATTTCTTGCTGCCCGGCACGGCACAAATCCGGTCCACGACTTCTTTTTGCAACATAAAGTACATGGCGGCAATAGATCCCGCATTGTCCAACAAATGAAACAACAAAGGCGTGGAAATGTTGTAAGGCAGATTGCCGACTATGTGCAGCTTTTCGTCCGGTTTTGCGAGTTTAGCAAATTCAAATTTCAGGGCATCTGCACTGTGGATGGTCAAGTTGGGTTTATCTTTAAATTTAGTCCTGAGCAAACCCACCAGATCCCTGTCCAACTCCACGACATCAAGGGTTATGTTTTTATCCAACAATGGCGCCGTTAATGCCCCTTGCCCTGGGCCGATCTCCACCCAGTGTTCATCGGACTTGATTTGCAAGTTGGCGAGAATATTGGCAATGACAGAATGGTCATGTAGAAAATTTTGTCCAAAACGCTTACGGGCGTAATGCGTTCCGTTAGTCATTCTGTTGATTTGCCATAGCCAAAGCGGTCTCCAGGGCATAATTTAAGCTGCCCGAATCAGCCAAGCCTGTCCCTGCCAATTCGAGTGCAGTGCCATGATCGACCGAAGTGCGGATGATGGGCAAGCCCAAAGTTATGTTTACCGCCTTGCCAAAACCCTTATGCTTAAGTACCGGCAATCCCTGGTCGTGGTACATGGCCAATACGGCATCGGCCTTATCAAGATATTTGGGGGTGAATAGCGTGTCAGCAGGCAGCGGGCCTTCGAGGTTCAAGCCTTGCTTACGTAAGCCATTGAGCACAGGTTCGATGATGTCGATTTCTTCGCGGCCTAAGTAGCCGTTTTCTCCGGCATGAGGATTTAATCCACAAACCAGTATCTTTGGGTTGCTAAGCGCAAAACGCGTGCGGAGCCCATGATCCAGGGTGCGGATAACCTGCCGCAATCGAGTATGGGTAATCGCTTTAGGGACTTCGGACAAAGCCAGGTGGATGGTCACCAAAGCAACCCGCAAACCTAGGGTTGCCAACATCATAACGGGATTGCCGCCTGTAATATCAGCGATAAATTCAGTATGCCCCGTGAACGAAATACCGGCATCATTAATGATGCCCTTATGCACGGGCGCAGTGACCACGGCATCAAACACACCCTTCATACAACCCTGTGTGGCTTTAGTGATTGTTTTTAGCACATAGCGGCTATTGGCAGCATTGAGCTGACCGGCACTAACGGGCTCAATAAGGTCTACCGACAGTACGGTGAGTTGCCCTGCTTGTTGTGCTGTTGCGGGTGCATTTGGGTTAAATTCAATCACCTTAAGCGCCAACCCTAAACGCTTAGCGCGCTCTTGAAGCAAATCTGGATTCGCTATCGCAACCAATTGGCAAGGCAAATCGGATTGCGCAAGTGCAATACACAAATCAGGGCCTATCCCAGCGGGTTCGCCCGAGGTTAAGGCTATACGTTTGACGATGCGGTTAGTTGCCATGGGGGATCAAGGTTAAAAGCAACTAAGTGTACTATAAAAGTAGACTGTGTCGGTCAATTAGGCTGCGAAAGCCACCGCTTTAACCGCTAGCCAAGCTATTCTTCAATATGCAGTTCTTTTATTTTGCGGGTAAGCGTGTTCCTCCCATAACCCAATAACAAGGCCGCTTCGTGCCTCCGTCCCCGGGTATAATCTAAAGCGGCCTTGATTAATATGCTTTCTACAATGGGAATAGTTTGCTTGGCCACATCACTGTGATTAGACTCGCCCGATTGGGCTCGCTTGATCAGTTGTTGGTCAATCCAGTTTCTGAGGGACGATTCCCAATCGATTTCAGATCGTCCGTTTTCTTGTGTGGTAGTGAGCAATTCAGGCGGCAAGTCGTGCAGTTGTATTTCACGGCCAGATGCCATTACGGTAAGCCAGCGGCAAGTGTTTTCTAATTGCCTGACATTACCCGGCCATTCCAAGGAACTCAAAAATTCTTCTGCCGCCGGGGTCAATATTTTGACCTCTGTGTTAAGTTCCTGAGCGGCTTGAAACATAAAATGCCGCAGCAACAGCGGTATGTCTTGCTTACGTTCACGCAACGCCGGGATGTGGATACGAATGACATTCAAGCGGTGAAATAAATCTTCCCGAAACCTGCCTTGTTCTACCAGCACTTCAAGATTTTGGTGAGTGGCGGCAATAATCCGCACATCGACCCTTACGGGTGTATGTCCGCCAACGGGATAAAACTCGCCGTCGGCCAATACTCTTAGCAACCGGGTTTGGAGTTCGGCAGGCATATCACCAATTTCATCCAGGAAAAGGGAGCCGCCGTTGGCTTGTTCAAAACGCCCTGATCGACGGGCTTGTGCGCCGGTAAAAGATCCCTTCTCGTGACCAAACAGCTCTGATTCCATCAAGTCTTTTGGGATAGCGGCCATATTGAGCGCAATGAATGGTTTTTGGGCCCTGGGGCTGTGCCGGTGCAAGGCTTTGGCAACCAACTCTTTTCCTGTCCCTGATTCGCCGTTGATTAGCACGGTGATATGGGATCGGGCCAACCGGCCGATTGCGCGAAACACTTCTTGCATGGCGGGAGCGGCACCAATGATTTCAGGTGTTCCGGCAATAGTTGCCGGTTCTTTTTGTTCGTCCACCCCGTGTCTACGACCATGTTGGACGGCCCTATGGGCAAGTTCAACAATTTCCTTGATATCGAATGGTTTAGGGAGGTATTCAAAAGCGCCGCCATGAAATGCTGAAACTGCGCTTTCAAGGTCAGAGTGCGCTGTCATGACGATCACCGGCAACTCAGGATAGCTACGCTGAATTTTATCCAGCAATTGCAAACCATCCATGCCCGGCATTCGAATATCCGTAATCAAGGCATCTGGCCTATCGGTATTAAGGGCTTCCAATAAGTCTCTGGCGGCAGCAAAGTTTCGAGTACTTATATCGTCTTTTTGCAGGGCTTTTTCAACGACCCAGCGAATAGATTTGTCGTCATCAACGATCCAGACAGTTTCAGGCTTACTCATTGACGATTCTCCTTGAAATTAAATGGGTAAAATAATTGAAAAGACCGTGTTGCCGGGTTCGCTGTGGCACTCGATCAAACCGTTATGTTGGTTAATCAATGACTGGGCGATGGATAAGCCCAAGCCAGTGCCGTCCGCGCGGCCCGTAATCATCGGGTAAAAAATACGTTCAATAATGTCTGGATCAATACCCGAACCGTTATCGATAATGTCAATTTTTGCAGCCAGCTTGTGGTGTTGGCGACCGATAACCTGATTTCGCTGAATTCGGGTTTTAAGGATGATCTTGCCGCCATTGCCAATGGCTTGCACAGCGTTTTTGACTATATTCAAAACCGCTTGTATCAGGAGATTCCGATCCGCCCGGACATTGGGGATGCTCGGGTCGTAATCGCAAACTATACTGAGATTGCCTGAAAATTCAGCTTCCACCAATTGCCTCACCCGCTCCAACACTTCATGAACATTGATGACCCTAATATCGGGCGGCTTGTTAGGGCCCAGCAACTTGTCCATCAAGCCTTGAAGGCGATCCGATTCGGCAATAATAATCTGGGTATATTCTTTAAGGTCAGGGTCGGTCAGCTCAAGATTCAACAACTGCGCCGCGCCGCGCAACCCACCTAACGGGTTTTTAATCTCATGCGCGAGCCCCCTGACAAGCAATCGGGCAGTATTTTGCTGGCTTAATAGCTGCTCTTCCTTGGAGATACGCAGATGGTTATCCACCCGTTGCAATTCAACCAGGATCTCACTGACTTTATATTCAGTTATCAGTGGCGTTGCGCTCAAGTTGACCGTAAAGTTTTGCCCCATGCGTTCCATGACAAGTTCCCTGTCCACCAAAGGTTCTGCCATCATCAGGCATTGCTGGAGATTGATTATCAAGGCCGGATCGGAAAACTTGAATAATTCAATCGCGTTTACACCGACTAGATGGCGTGCGCTATCAGCGAGCAAGATTTCTCCTGCCGTATTCACATAACTAAGGTTTAGATCACGATTGAACAGCAGGGTTGCCGTATTAAGGTGATCCAGAATGCGTTTAAACATGATTTTGTCGTGAATGTCCATAGATTAACTATCCAATCTTAAAAAATTAAGCAATATACAGACCAAGTTTTTAGACATGCCATTTGGATGCTGATAAGCAATTCATTTTACTCAACGGCTAAAATAAGCGGTCTTGATTAAGGAACAACAAGGCATATCCGCAAGAATGATAACTGCGCAGATAAGATCTGTAAGCGACGCACCATTATAGTGCGATTAATTGATAGAAGTTAAAACTGAATTCTCCGACTGATCGTTAGCGATATGCCGCTATATTTTAGCGACACTAACTTTATCAATCCCCGATTTTTCTGAAATTACGCCGCCATTTTCGACCCGGTTGCGGCCTCCACGTTTCGCCTTGTACAAAGCGGCATCAGCTATCTTGACAAGCATGGATGGAATATCACATTCGGATGGAATTGACGACGGAGCTGGCAAATAGGTGGATACCCCAATTGAAACTGTCACAGAAATTGAGCTTCCATCCAAAATAACAGTAAGCGACCGGATGGTCTTAAGTATCCGCTCGGCAATTTCCAAAACCATTACTTCGTCAATATTTGACAAGAGGACGACAAACTCCTCTCCGCCATAGCGCGCCAAGACATCATTGCTTCGTAATTGCGCTTTGATGGCATTGGCCACTTCGCACAAAACCTTGTCACCGACTTGATGCCCCAGCTTGTCGTTAACGACCTTGAAAAAATCAATGTCCAAAAATAGGCATGAGATAGGATCTAAGTTTCTTCTACAACGGTCTACTTCCTCGCCTATCCGTTGTTCAAAAAAACGCCTGTTATTGATGCCCGTTAAACCGTCAACGAAACTAGTTCGTTTAATCGTTTCAAAATTAAGGTTATTTTCCAGGCAGATTCCGACTATAGAGGCAAGATGCTCCACAAAGTCGGTAGCCATGGTATCGGCGAAACGGTCAATTTGATAGCTGCCTAAACTTAAGCTACCTAATATCGTATCCCGCCGGGTTAAAGGAGTAACTGCAATGCTTGCAGGTTTTTTTTCTACATCAGAAAAATAATTGCCGTATTTTGCGTTATTAAATGCACCAATATAGGGGCGAGACATTATCCCGAAGGTGGAAACCCGCTTATTTTTACTGTCGAGGAGAGTCAAGCCCTTTTTTGACCTGCAATCGTATCCTGCTTCGCTCAAGATTGCCGCGATTTCGCCTTTTTCATCGACCAAACATAAGCCAATCATGTCGATATCAAAATAATCTTTGGCATCATCAAGTAGGTGCTCAACCATGTCGGATAAGGAATTAAGCTTGAGCAATCTCATCTCAAATGCCTGAAACTTGCGTAAATAGGCACTGTTTATCTTGGCTCGATCAAGCATACTTTCCAAATGACTTTGCAAGACAATTAAGTCGGTATTTAAATCATTTTCCAATGTAATTTCTCTATGTAAGTCGACCGATTGCAGCAAAATTGGCCTATGGCCGTGTAATTGCTTACAAATATAGCGAGTGCCAAAGCGTAGCAGTTTCCTGGAAAAATACCAATGCCGCAGAGATCATTAAAAGTTAATTAGTTTCACCTATTGCCTTTGTCAACCGTTTCAATTCTTCTTCCGGTGAGCCATCAGGCAAAGCCATTCCAATGAGTCGATACCAATAGCTTGCATTATCTAAATCACCTTCTATGTAGTGCAAATAACCGTGAATTTGGCGAGATAAGGGGTCGGTATAATCCTGTACCAGGCGATGTGCTGCATCCCACTCGTTGTTTTGGATAAACCGTAAGGCTTGCAGATGAATAGTCTTCATAACTTCGACAAACATAAAAAAACCCCGAAAGCCCAAGACTTACGGGGTTTAATGCGTTTTTTATCCCTTAATTACAGGCTGTAATACATATCGTATTCGACAGGATGTGTACTCATGCGCAGGCGAGTCACTTCCGCCATTTTGAGTTCGATGTAACCATCTATGGCATCATCGGTAAACACGCCGCCTTTGGTTAAGAAGCTACGGTCTTTGTCCAGCGCGTCCAACGCTTGGTCGAAGGCATGGCAGACTTGCGGGATTGCTTTTTCTTCTTCCGGCGGCAAGTCATATAAATCCTTGTCCATCGCTTCGCCCGGATGGATTTTGTTTTGGATGCCATCCAACCCAGCCATCATCATCGCTGCGAACGCCAGGTAAGGGTTGGCGGTGGAATCAGGGAAACGCACCTCAATCCGGCGGCCTTTTGGGTTATTGACAAAAGGGATACGGATAGAAGCGGAACGGTTACGGGCTGAATAGGCCAACATAACCGGGGCTTCAAAGCCGGGCACCAAACGTTTGTAGCTGTTGGTGGATGCGTTAGTGAACGCATTCAAGGCTTTTGCGTGTTTAATGATGCCGCCGATATAGAACAAGGCCAGTTCTGATAAGCCGCCGTACAATTCGCCAGTAAATAAGTTTACGCCACCTTTGGCGAGCGATTGGTGGACGTGCATACCGCTACCATTATCGCCAACCAATGGCTTAGGCATAAAGGTTGCTGTTTTACCGTAAGCGTGGGCAATGTTGGCAATCACGTACTTAAGCGTCAACACTTCATCGGCCTTTTTAACCAACGTGTTGAATTTGACGCCGATTTCGCACTGTCCAGCGGTAGCCACTTCATGGTGGTGCACTTCAGTGACTTGGCCCATTTCTTCCAGGGTTGAACACATGGCAGAGCGCATGTCTTGTAAAGAATCGACAGGTGGCACAGGGAAATAACCGCCCTTGATACCCGGACGGTGCCCAATGTTTCCATCGGCATAGACTTTTTCGGAGTTCCAGCCCGCTTCTTCGGAATCCACTTTATAGAAAGAGCCGCTCATGTCTGCGCCCCAACGGACATCGTCAAAAATGAAGAATTCGTTTTCTGGCCCGAAGAATGCGGTATCGGCAAGCCCAGTCGATTGCAAATAGGCTTCTGCGCGTTTTGCGATGGAGCGAGGATCGCGCTCGTAACCTTGCATGTTCTTAGGTTCAATGATGTCACAACGCAAAATCAGGGTCTTTTCGTCGTAGAAAGGGTCCATCACGGCAGTCGATGCTTCTGGCATCAAGATCATGTCAGATTCGTTGATATGTTTCCAACCCGCGATAGAAGAGCCGTCAAACATTTTGCCTTGCTCAAAGGTGTCTTCATCTATGGTGTGTGCAGGGAAACTTACGTGCTGTTCCTTACCACGGGTATCGCAAAAACGAAAATCGACGTATTTCACGTCATTTTCTTTAATCATTTTTAGTACATTTGCTGCTGACATTAGCGTTGCCTCCTGGGATATTAGTGTTCTTTGGATTTAAATCTAGCACGTAACAATACCATTTTTTTTGAGGGGTTTGCCACTAAAAAAAACAGAGGTTGAAAATCTGCCATGAAGCCTCGGATGCAGTTTTTTGCACGCCAATATGGTGCGACACTTGTTGAAAATGCACAACAACAGTGCGACATTTACGGATATTTGTTGCGTAAACCCAATAAAATTACCAGTTTTACAACTGGCATATTCTGTGCTAAAGTGAATGTGACAAATAATTGAAAGTTTTTCGCAATTAATGATGAGGATTTAAGATGAACAACCAGCCCAATAACCTCGGACTAATCAAGCCGCTAGTCTTAGCAATACTAGTGTCCCCTGCGACTAGTTTTGCGGAAACTAAGACATTGACAGAAGCCAGCACCCTCCTCGAAACAGTCGGCGACCCCAACGAAAGCTCTTTTATGAAAGGCTTGGGGCTAAAAGTCGGTGCTTGGCTTAACTCTGGCGTGACTTACAACGCCAACAACCCATCCAATAACTTTAACGGACCCGTCACGTTTGCCGACCGTCAGGCCGAACTTCAACTCAACCAAGTCAACGTCTTTATCCAAAGAGCCGTGGCAACTGAAGGCAAGGCGTGGGATTTCGGCGGTCGCTTTGACTTCATGTTCGGGTCAGATTCTATCTTCACCCAAGCCTACGGTGTTCCAGCTTTCGACGTAAATACCGGACAGCCTTTGAACAGGGGCGCTTGGGATCTCAACCTCCTCGGCAGTCACGATAACCGTTTCTACGATATTGCCTTACCGCAAGCTTACTTAGAAGCTTATGTACCGATTGGTAATGGCTTAAATGTTAAGGCGGGTCACTTTTATACGCCAATCGGCTATGAAACCGTCCCTGCACCGGACAACTTTTTCTACACCCATGCTTACACCATGCAATACGGCGAACCGTTCACCCACACTGGCGTGATGGGCAATTACGCCATCGACGGTAATTGGTCGGTCATGGGCGGTGTCGTCACCGGCAGCGCCACGGGCGGCTGGGATGGCAATTTTGACAAGCAGTTGGGCAACTGGAGCGGCCTCATGGGGGCTACCTGGACCAGCACCGACAAAAACACCTCGTTCAACGCCAGCGGCACTTACGGCGGCACTTCCGAACACAGCAGCAATGCCTGGGCATTGTACAGCTTAGTGCTGAAACATAACATTACCGACAAATTCCACATGGTGCTGCAACATGACCATGGCTATGCCGATCAAGTGGTCACTTCGACTTCCGCCATTAACGAGGGACATGCTGGAGATGCCGAGTGGTATGGCATCAACACCCATTGGACCTACGATGTCCTGGATAACTTGGCGGCGGGTGTTCGCCTTGAATGGTTCCAAGACCAAAATGGCTTCCGGGTCTGCTCACCAGGACGTGTAGCTGCAGCAACCGCCAACACCAACACCAGTTACGCGGCCAATTTCTTATCTAGTTGCACATCCGGTAGCTATTACGAAGTCACCGCTGGGGTAAACTGGAAACCTGTGAAATGGCTGAACATTCGCCCGAATGTCCGCTACGACTTTGTTGATAGAATATCGACAGCTGGCATTGGAACGCAAGCCTCTGGACCATTTGGTGACAGTAAAAATAACCAGTTCCTGTTTTCGACTGACTTTAATATCAACTTTTAGCCATAAAGATAAATCCTTATTTCACCAAAAAAAATGCGCCTTAGGGCGCATTTTTTTTATGCGAAAATTGATGTCGTGGAGATGGGTATTCAACGGATTATTATTAAAACTTGCACAAATAGGCTTTGCGGCTGAAACTCCAATAAACGCAACTACAGACAGCGACGAATTGTTCCCACAAAATGGGATTGCCTTCAAGCTTATCTAAATGTTAGCCGATACGAATATCCGCTTCTCCCCGTTTTTGCGGTTTTGATTCCACTTTTACTGAAAGGCAAAGAGAAAACACATCATTGCAAATATTATTTCGTAATTTCTCAGGGTCAGGGCAGTTATGTGAGAAGAATGCATGTCAATACTACTTCGGTTAGATAGTTTTAAATATGTGAACTGCATAGCAATATATTATTTATTATCGAATCTAAACTAAATGCCTCGTAATAAGAGTTGCACCATTTTTTACCATAACCACTCGGCAAGCACCAAATTAGTGCAATATTAAGGATATGCCTTGAACCTTCTGCTTTAGCCTCCAGGTTTCTTTGTTTATTCAGATTGGCATAATCTGTGCTTTTAAATAATTCAAGCGAACCCCTTTTACTTGCAAACGGTTTCTTCCGCCAAAAGAAGAAAGGATTGTCGGTTCTCTTGGTTGTTAACAAAAATTAAGGAGTAAATATGAAACTGATAACCGCAATTGTTAAGCCTTTTAAGCTCGATGATGTTCGCGAGGCGCTCTCGGAACTCGGGGTTTCTGGAGTGACGGTAACGGAAGTAAAAGGCTTTGGCCGTCAAAAAGGCCATACCGAGCTGTATCGCGGTGCCGAATATGTCGTTGATTTTTTGCCCAAGGCCAAAGTCGAGGTGGCAGTGGCCGATACATTGCTTGATTCCGCAGTGATGGCGATCAGTAAGGTAGCCAATACCGGAAAAATTGGCGATGGCAAAATTTTTGTAACTAATTTGGAACAGGTTATTCGGATACGCACCGGAGAAACTGGCGAAGAAGCGCTTTAAGGGGGGTTAAAAATGAATATAAGAATATCTAGTTTAATGGGCATGGGTTGGCTCTTGTTATTGATGACTTTTTCGTATCCCGTTTCTGCCGAAGAAGTAGCCGCAGCAGTGACCCCTACGGTAAACAAGGGCGATACGGCATGGATGATTGTGGCGACCGTCCTCGTTATCTTGATGGTTATCCCAGGTCTGGCGTTATTTTACGGCGGCATGGTTCGCGCCAAAAACATGTTGTCCGTGTTGATGCAGGTGTTCATCATTTTCTCCATGATGGCGATTTTGTGGGCGATTTACGGCTACAGTATTGCTTTCACTGAAGGCAACGCTTTCTTTGGCGGGCTAAGTAAGATGTTCCTGATCGGCATCACACCTGATTCGATGGCGGCGACATTTAGCAAAGGCGTTTATGTCCCTGAATATATCTACGTGGTTTTCCAGTTGACTTTCGCAGCCATTACGCCAGCCTTGATTATCGGTGCATTTGCCGAGCGGGTTAAATTTTCGGCAGTGCTATTATTCATGTTGATTTGGTTTACCTTCTCTTACTTGCCGATAGCGCACATGGTTTGGTATTGGGCAGGCCCGGATGCTTACACCGATGCCAAAGCGGCGGAAGCTGCGGGTGCGACGGCAGGTTTTATATTCCAAAAGGGGGCATTGGATTTTGCGGGCGGAACGGTCGTCCATATCAACGCCGGTATCGCAGGCTTGGTGGGCTGTTTGATGATAGGCAAACGCATTGGTTTCAATAAGGAATCGTTGGCTCCGCATAGCGTGACCATGACCATGATCGGCGCCTCGTTATTGTGGGTAGGCTGGTTTGGCTTTAACGTAGGGTCTAACCTGGAAGCTAATGGCTTGGCGGCCTTGGTGTTTGTAAATACCTTGCTTGCCACCGCTGCGGCCACTTTGTCTTGGATGAGTGCGGAATGGCTAATTAAAGGGAAACCCAGCATGTTGGGTGGCGCTTCCGGGGCAATTGCAGGGTTGGTTGCGATTACACCAGCGTGCGGTTGGGCAGGGCCGATGGGCGCTATTGTGCTGGGTTTGGTTGTTGGTGCGGTCTGCTTCTGGTCAGTCACTGGACTGAAAAGCAAGCTGGGTTATGACGATTCCCTGGACGCTTTCGGAGTCCACGGCGTAGGTGGAATAATTGGTGCTATCGGCACTGGGATTGTCGCTTCCCCAAGTTTGGGTGGTACGGGTGTTTGGGATTATGTGGCAAACGGCGTTGCTGAATTTAGCATGTCCACCCAAGTCACTAGCCAGCTCTGGGGAGTCGGGGTTTCTATCATCTGGTCCGGCACAGTCTCCTTCATTGCTTTTAAAATCGTGGATATACTGATCGGGCTGCGCGTTAGTGAAGAAGTCGAGCGCGAAGGCTTGGATATTTGCGAACATGGTGAGTCAGCTTACCATGACTAAGCGGCTGGAGCGGTAATAGGCATTAAGGCGGAATCCCATCAAGGATTCCGCCACTTTTATATGCTGCTTTCGTCATACAATCTGCTATGACCGCTTAGTGATTACGAAAACATTCCCTTACAAGATATCGGCCTACCGAGTAACTGCCGCCACCCATAATTGACAAGGCAGTTGCCGCTGAAAATAATGCCAAGGCATATTCAATTCCGTGCGTAGCCAGGAAAAAACCTTTACCCCAATGCAGCACAACTAAGGCAACCCGTAAAGTAAGGGCGCAACTTACCGCCCGCTACATGCGTGAGCAAGCCCAAGACCAACCCAATGCCACCAAAAAACTCAGTGCTACCCGCCAAATAACTTTTGGCTACCGTGCGCTGCACGGATAAGGCCAACCGGAAGCCGTAAAGCCAGCGCCTCTAGACCTGCCTGTGATACGAGCAATCTGCTCAGGACATTTTTCATGTTAACCTCGCATATAGTTTCGAAGATAAAGGGGCGCCTACACGTCACATATCGGCACAACAATAATTTAGAGCGTCCAAACATGGTTAGCCAATCCTAACATTAAAATTTATCAAACTTAATCGGGTATTTGACATAAAGGACGCAGAGTTTTTTTGGTAATACAAACCCTTTACCAATTGTATGTTGATAAATAATGTGTATGATTGCAGCCTGTGTAAAATATTCCTTCAAGCCACCAAGTAATTGAGAGAAATCATGAAACTAATAACAGCGATTATTAAACCATTCAAGATGGACGATGTGCGGGAAGCACTATCGGAAATTGGCGTGGCAGGTGTGACCGCCACGGAAGTCAAAGGCTTTGGGCGACAAAAAGGCCACACGGAGTTATACCGTGGCGCCGAATATGTAGTCGACTTCCTGCCTAAGGTAAAATTAGAAATCGCCGTAAGTGACGACATAGTCGATAAAGCCGTGGAAACGATTGTCAATGCCGCCAATACTGGAAAGATCGGTGACGGCAAAATATTCGTAACCAATCTTGAGCAAGTGATACGTATCAGGACAGGCGAAACAGGGGAAGATGCCATCTAAACGGCACTTAGACTACACGATGAATAATAAAAATAATTATAACAAACTCAAGTTTTTATTGGTTTTACTGTTAACCCCAGGGCTTGCTTCTGCGGCTGAACTGAATCAGGCGAATACAGCCTGGATACTGACCTCGACAGCTTTGGTGCTGTTTATGACCATTCCCGGCTTGTCGCTGTTTTATGCGGGCTTGGTCAGGAGTAAAAACGTGCTGTCGGTGTTAATGCAATGCTTTGCAATTACCTGTCTCGTTTCCATACTCTGGCTAGCGGGAGCCTACAGCTTGATTTTCTCCGATGGCGGCGAAATCCAAAAATATTTAGGAGGCCTGTCAAAAGCATTTTTACCCGATATTACAACGTCATCATTAACAGGCGATATTCCAGAAACGCTGTATTTCATGTTCCAAATGACCTTCGCCATTATCACACCGGCTTTGATTGTGGGAGCGTTTGCGGAGCGCATGAAGTTCTCAGCGATGTTGTGGTTTAGCGGTTTGTGGCTATGCCTTGTCTATGTGCCGATTTGCCATTGGATATGGGGCAATGGTTGGTTGGCGGGTTTGGGCGCAATGGATTTTGCGGGCGGTATCGTCATCCACATCAATGCCGGTATTGCCGCCTTGGTGTCGGCTTTGGTCATCGGCAGGCGCAAAGGCTTCCCGACCACCGCCATGCCGCCACACAACATGACGATGGTCGTGACGGGTGCAGGCATGTTGTGGGTGGGTTGGTTCGGTTTCAATGCAGGCAGCGCGTTGACCTCGGATGGCCGTGCAGGTATGGCAATGTTGGTCACCCATATCGGCGCTGCAGCAGGTTCATTGACCTGGATGACTATTGAATGGTTCCGCTTCGGCAAACCCAGCATGTTAGGGATTGTCACCGGAATGGTGGCGGGCTTAGGTACAATCACACCGGCATCCGGCTTTGTCGGCCCAATGGGTGCACTAGTCATTGGCATCACTGCAGGCATCGTTTGTTTTTTTGCTACCCAAATCGTCAAACGTAAATTAATCATTGACGATTCCTTGGACGTTTTCCCTGTGCATGGTATAGGAGGAATTACGGGTTCATTGCTGACCGGTGTTTTTGCGGCGAGCAACCTGGGCGGTATTGGACTTGCCGAAGGAGTGACAATAGGCCAACAAGTCGGCATACAAGCTTTAGCAATCCTGGCGACTATCGCGTGGAGTGGGTTGTTCAGTTATCTGATCCTTAAAGCATTAGATAAGTGTATCGGCTTGCGTGTCACCCCCGACGAAGAAGTTCAAGGGTTGGATCAGGTCTTACATGAAGAAACTGGTTACTTGGATATCTAAGACCAACCAGCAGTTACGGTCAACAATCAGCCTGGGTTGGCGATCCCTACTTGATCGCCTCCCAATGCTAACTGGTAAAGTACGTTCTAACTTATCCGAAATTGATCCTTCAAACGGGTCTTGGGATGCCGTTAAAGAATCCTTCAAAGGGCTAGTTCAGCTTATCCTTAAACCATTCCGCAAAAATCAGATTGTCGACGATGACCAGAATCGGGTAGTTAGTGCCCGTACTGGCCTTATTGAAAACCTGAACCAGAAATACCTTAAATTACCTGAACCCTACGCACGGTACCTTAAACCATTCATCATCACCATCAGCCTAGTCGAAGCGTATGCCGTGCTGGGCTTTTACATAGTGCCAGCGCTTTTGAAGTCCAAAATTCCCAGTATCATTCAAGAAGAAACGGGAAGGAAAGCCTCGGTTGCGAACATCGAGTTTAATCCGTTCAAATTGTTTGCCACCCTCCAAGGATTTAAGATTCTGGAAAAAAACGGCAAGCCGTTTGTGGAATTCGACAATTTTAATATTGATGTCAATGGCCTCCAGTCCGTCAAGCGTCTGGCCTTGGTGATTGATGAAATCGCCCTGAACAAGCCGACACTACATCTTGCCAAG
Source organism: Methyloglobulus morosus KoM1 (assembly GCF_000496735.2). Classification (GTDB taxonomy): domain Bacteria; phylum Pseudomonadota; class Gammaproteobacteria; order Methylococcales; family Methylomonadaceae; genus Methyloglobulus; species Methyloglobulus morosus. Next base: position 3,991 of record NZ_AYLO01000037.1, on the reverse strand, counting down.
TTGAAAGACGGTAAATTCAATTTCGAGGACATGGCAAAACCTAAGAAAAAGGAAGAGCCAAAGAAGCCGGATGACGGCAAGATGTTCCCGCTCAATATCATCCAACTGTCGATAAAAGACGCAAAACTATTGTGGGATGACAAACATTTCGCCAAACCCGTATCGGAAGAAATAAACCCAATTAACTTGAGTGTCAACAATCTAAGCACTGAGCTAAACACAAAAGCCAAGCTGGATTTCAACCTCATGCTTAAATCCGGCGGAAAGCTGGACTGGAAAGGAAATTTTGGCGTTAACCCGGCTTTTTCGGAAGGTGGAATAAAATTTGATAAGGTGCAATTGGAAAAAGTGTTGGCTTTAGCCTTATCAGAAACCGCCGCGTTTGATTTGAAGGGTAATGAACAATTCAGTGTCGATTATAAAGTGGGTTTAGACAAAAAAAACCTGAAAGTCACCATCAAGAAAAGTCGATTCGAACTGCACGATTTTCAATTTATCGATAAAACCGCCCGCAAAAATCATCTTAATACGCCAACTTTTATTGTTGAAATCGGTTGTGTTGCCAACATTGCAGAAAACAATATGGATGTGGTGGTCAATAAAGTCATGTTTGACAGCCGCGACCTACAATTTTCCAACCAAATGGATGGGCAGATGGCCGTTGTGATTCCTACGTTTGCCCATGAAACCGACATTAAAGTCACCAAGACGAAGGAAGGCTTAAAAATTGTCGCCAATAAGGCAAAATTGAACATCAAGAACTTTGGATTAAACCAGGGCAAGGTCGAAGCCAAAATCCCTGATATTGCCCTGGAAGCCTCGTATCAACTTGACGTTGTTGGCAATACACTGGATCTAACCGTGGCGAATGGCAAATTTGACGTGCATGACCTGAAAGTGTCCGAAAAAGGCGAAGCCAAAACACTCATCAAGATTCCGGCTTTTGGTTTGAATGGGATAGGCGTTAACCTCAAAAACCAGGAAGTCATAGTGGATTCGGTGACTGGAAAAGATGCCGAGATTGAGGCTTGGTTGGATAAAGACGGCGTTATCAATTACCAAACCTTGTTTGCCTCGCCTAAAGTGGAAGAAAAAAACACGGATATTGCCACTGCAAAGACGGTTAACTTTACAGAGGACACTTCAAAGCCGTCCACCAACTCGCCATCCGCACCCCCGCCGCCGCCAAAGAAAGACTGGCTTATCAAGGTCAATAACCTGACCTTGGATAATTTTGGCCTGAATTTTGAAGATAAGGCCTTAAAAAAACCGGAGCAGATGACGGCAAAACCGATCAATCTCAAGTTGAATAATTATGTCAATAAGCCGGATACCAAACTGCCGTTTCAACTCGAAATAGGCGTTAACAAAACGGGTTCGATAAAACTGAAAGGCGATACAGTTATCTCGCCTCTTGCAGCGAAAATTGATGTAGCCGTGAAAAACATAGAACTGGAAAAATTCCAACCTTATGTGGAAAAATTTGCCCGTATTTATTTGTTGGACGGCAAATTCAATATCGACGGCAAACTGGACGTCAAGCAAGCGCCGGAAAAGCCTTTGGATGTTAAGTTCACAGGCAACGCGGGAATCGCAGATTTGTTGGCCCGTGACAAGATCCAGAACAAGGATTTAATCAGGTGGAAGAACCTGACCTTTAAAGATTTGAATGTAGACCTGCTTGCCAACCGTTATGCCGCAGCCGTCTTATTGATTGAAAAGCCTTATGCAAAGGTGACCATCCGTAAAGACAAGACAATCAATTTCTCGGACATCATGGTGGTGGAAAAAGCTTCAGCGAACAGGCTTGCAAAACCAACCAAGCCTGTCAAGGAAATACAGGGTAAGGCGGCGGAAAGCACTAAACCCGTGTTCAAATTGTCTCAGGTCAAAGTTATTGACGGTTCTTCCGATTTTGCCGACCTCTCCTTGATCCTGCCGTTTGCAGCACGGATTGAAAGTCTCGATGGCGGCGCGAAAGGGCTTTCTTCAGACCCAAAATCAATCATTAAAGTCGATATGAAAGGTAGCGCCTATGATATCGCGCCTGTAGACATAGCCGGAGAGATCAGCCCTTATCTAGGCGATTACGATGTAAGCCTCAAATTCGACGGCCTGCCTATGCCACTGGTAACACCCTACATGGTGCAGTTTGCCGGCTATAGAATTGAAAAAGGCAAATTGACGTTAGGTTTGAGGTATAAAGTCGAAAAAGGCAACTTGAACGCGTCTAATAGCATCTTGATCGACCAGCTTGAGCTTGGCGAAAAAGTGGATAATCCGAATGCCGTGTCCCTACCGCTGGAGTTGGCAATTGCCTTATTGAAAGATTCCAGCGGTAAAATAAAACTGGATGTACCGTTGACTGGCAGTTTGGAAGACCCTGAATTCAGCATAGGCGGAATTATCGTCGATGCGTTGGTCAATGTACTGACCAAAATAGTGACCTCGCCTTTCAATGCCATAGCGTCTTTGGTGGGTAGTGAGGAAAATTTAAGTGTCGTCGGTTTTGCTCCAGGTAAGTATATACTCGACGAAAAGGAAATGAAAAAACTGGATGATGTGTCAAAGTTGTTAAAAGAAAAGCCCGTTCTCAATTTGGAAATTAAAGGTGCTGCCTATGAAGAGCAGGATTGGCCAGGGTTACGGGAAGAAGCCTTGTTGGAACAACTCAAGTCATTAAAAGCTGTCGAAATGAGCAAAGAAGAAGGCAGGAAAGTGCGTTTGGAACACTTTAAACTCTCAGAGGATGACTACAATGACTTGCTGGCAGATGCCTTTATTAAACGGTTTCCGACAATGGCTGAGAAATCACTACTTGGGACGCCAAAGTTGCTGAGTCCCCTTACCGGGGACTTTTTCCAAGTCGCAAAGCAAAAAATGGCGGAGATCATCAAGCCCGAGCCAAAGCGGCTTAAAGACCTGGCATCCGAACGCTCGCAAGCTATCGCCAAATACATCGTCCAGAAGGGCGGCATAGCTAACGAGCGTGTTTTTATCCTAGATTCTGCGCTAGACCCCAAACGGGATGGCAAGGATATAGTTAGCGCCTTGTCTTTAAAAACCAATTGATGACGCAAACTCCCTTTTTGTCCCTATAATAATTTCGGCACCTACAAAAATTCGCCGCGCGCGGTTTGCAAAACGACAGGGCTTATTCGCCCTTCACTTTTTTTTCCAATTCTTCATGGCTCGTGTGACGGACATCTTCGCCCTTAATCATGTAGACCAGATGTTCACATATATTGCAGGCGTGGTCGCCGATCCGTTCCAGTGAACGCACTGTCCACAGGACATTGAGCGTCCGCTTGATATTTCGGGCATCCTCCATCATATAGGTTATCTGTTGCCTGATGATGCTGGCATATTCCCTATCCACAAGTTCGTCCCTGGCTGTTATGGCGGGCACTTCATCGAGGCTCATACGGGCAAATGAGTCTAGCGCATCATGCAGCATACCTTTGATCAGGTCAGCCATGTGTTGGATTTCGTAATACGGGGCATGGGGGTGGCCTTCAACTTCTGAAGTGACAATCGCCATCTTGGCAATGACTTCGGCCAAGTCGCCTACCCTCTCCAGCTCATTAATGGTTTTGAACATGGTTATCAATAGCCTTAGATCGAAAGCAGTAGGTTGGCGTAACGCCAATATCTCCATACACTCCCTGTCTAACGCTATTTCAAGGGCATCAATCTGGTTATCTTGCTTGATAACCTGTTCAGCCAATTCCACATCAGCCGTAGCAAAAGCCTTGATTGCATTCTCGATCTGCTCCTCAACCAAGCCCCCCATGGTCAGCACATGGTTGCGCATATCTTCGAGTTCCTTATTAAATTGCTCAGAGATATGATGCCCGATGCTCGTGTTATTCATCTGCGTTCTCCTTGTTAACCGTATCTGCCGGTTATGTAGTCTTCGGTCTGCTTCTTTTTGGGTTTGGTGAACAGTTGGCTAGTGCTGTCTATCTCTATCAATTCACCCATGTACATG
>NZ_AYLO01000036.1 GCF_000496735.2 Methyloglobulus morosus KoM1 | reverse complement strand
GACCCTACCAGAAAGCATGCAATAGCTTTTCAAATACATCTAGCGAACAATAACGAAAAACAAGAAACGTTATTGACCACACGATGCAACAGCAATATAAGGTTTAGCTTACTCAGCGTCGCCTAAGCATATATTACTGGCTCGAAATGGTTCCAGTACCGTAGGGGACTCAAAAACCGACTGGTTTTTGAGGGTGCGACCCTAACTCGATTAAGCAGGGGTTACATTTTCGGCCTGTGGGCCTTTTTGGCCTTGAGTGACTTCCATCGTCACTTTTTGGCCTTCTTTCAGGGTCTTGCGACCTGAACCATTGATCGCACTATGGTGAACGAAAACATCTTTGCCGCCTTCCTGGGCAATAAAACCAAAGCCTTTTTCATCATTAAACCACTTAACGGTACCTACAACTTGCTCTGCCATATCGAACTCATATTAATAAAAACGCCAATCTCAGTTGGCTTAACAATACCCAGTCCGAGGACCGGCTCTACTTTAACGCCCTTCAATGGTAGCACTAAAAAGATAAGGAGAGCAAAACATTTTAAGTGTGGATTTGCGAGGCTTCAGTGCAACACGAACCCAATTTAAACAAAGCCCTAGCGATTAAAATCAAATTCCATTTGCACCCAATGGGCACCAAATCGCAAATATTTATAACATACTGATTATTAAAATTAATTTTATTAATAGGCTGTTTATAGTTTGGTATTGTAGGCACGTTTCAGCTTTAGAAAGCTAATCCGGTCAAATATTTCGTGCATGATTAGCGCAGCCAATATCAACGATGTTCCGGTCATTATTTGCTGGGTCAAAGGTTCATGGTTGACCCAATGCCCCAACAGCAACGCCAAAACTGGGGTGACAAGCGAACTCAAGGCGACCTGGGTGGCCGACAATTGCGTCAACAAATAATAATAGAGTGAAAAACCTATCGTCGTTGCGATCATCCCCAAATAAGCAATCGCTGCGATATTGACTGTAGACAACTTTTCAGGCCATTGCCCGTCAATCAATCCCCAGGTTATTAAATACGCAGGAAACGCCAGCCCTAACCCACCCGCCACTTGAGTTAATGCCGGTAATCCGGCGTCAATGCGCTTAATCCAGACCGCCCCAACCGACTGCAACAAGGCGGCGACCAACAACCCCGGCGATGCCGAAGGCTGCGCTTTCGCCCAAGTGGACAGCCGAACCAAACATGATATATAAACCGCCCACGCCCAAACTATATGCACACAGCTTACTGAATGACAAAAGCCGTTCCTTGAGCAAAACGCTTGCCAACAACGTAGTCATCAGCGGTGCGAGCCCGAACAACACTGAAATCCAGCCAGAAGGGATAAACTGCGAAGCCCAGTACACGGCGATCATCGAACCGTAAATTTGCACGGCAACTGCCAAGTACGTCAACCACGCCTTGCGATGACCCGCCAAAGATCGGCGGAACATCGCCAGCGTAAACAACAAACAAGCCATACCAATTGCCATACGGCTGGTGACGGCAAACAGGAAGCCAGGCCCCTCGCCGCTCCATTTGATAGCGAGCGGGGTCGTGGCCCAGAGCAAGACCACACAGATGTAAGATAGCGTAATACGCATTAGTATTTATTATATCGGGCAAATGAAAGGACAGACTTAAAAATCCGGCAAAAATTCAACGTGTTGGATTATTTAATTAAGTGTGGAGAATCACTCATTGACTAACTCATACAACCGCAGCGTGGATATAGGGACAAAGAACCTTCTCCTTGGGCGACACCGAATTCCCTACCCGTTGCCGCGTCCCCTATCACCGGGCGAAGGTTAAGAGGGAGAATCTTACATTAGCATAATGGCATTACTAGAACCACCCTCGAATCACAAAAATTTACATCAGCCCATTACCGCCGTATCATTCAATTAACCGATAAAATCGTCATTACTTCATAAACCATAGGAGTTACTCAATGCACCTTAACGATTCCGAAGTCGATGCCGCTTGCCATTACATTCGTCGGCACATGGACATGCATTCTTGGTGGCCGAAAGAACAACCGGGCGAAGCCAAGCGCGAGTTTGAATTGATGTGCGGCTTGGCATTGTCCTTAAATGTTTGGTGTGACCGATGGCTGGATGCGGGGCAGCGTAAGAAGCTGGAGAAGTCGGTTAGGGGTTGATCATTTTACTAACCTGTAAGACGACCAAATGTAGGATTTGCCGAGACAACACGAAGTATGCGCTTCCCCTTGTTCAGCACATCCTTTCGGACTAAATAAAACGATTGGATTGCTTCATCGTATTTATCAAAATCTTTTTCTGCTTTTTTCACTAGGAACAAGATTCTCACAGCTATTATCCAGAGCAGAATCAATACCTAAGCAAACATGCCCTAAATCAAGAACCAAAAGGGAACGTGATCGGCACCATTCGATTACAATAAGCCGACATGAAGAGTTTATTAAAAATAAAGGAGCATTTCATGAGGATTCGAGTACGCCTCTTTAACCTAATCGCTATAATATTCCTGGTAACAGGTACATCAACCTCGTATGCGAAGGAAAAATTTAAAGTCTGCGCCGATCCGCTCAACCCGCCGTATTCCACCAAAAAACAAGACGGCTTTGAAAATAAGATTGCCGAATTGCTTGCCAAGGAGCTGGGGCAAACGGTGGAATACACCTGGTTTCCGCAACGCATCGGCTTTGTCCGCAACACCTTGATGGCTTCCGTCAAAGAAGACGCAGTGGACAGCACGGACTTCAAATGCGACGTGGTGATGGGTTTGCCGACAGGCTACGACCTGACCGAAACGACGATCCCTTACTACCGCTCCACCTATGTTTTGTTGATTGCAAAAGGTCGCGGCTGGGATGACATTACCTTGGATGCCGCACAGTTGACCAATGTATCGCCGGAACGCCAGGACAGATTGAAGATTGCCATGTTCGACCAAACCCCCGGCACTATTTGGCTGCAAAAGAGCGGCTTGCTGGAATACGGCATCCCTTACCAAAGCATGTCGGGCGACGATGACAACAACACCGCCATGCAGATCGACAAAGACCTCAAGGCCAAAAAAATCGACATGGTGATTATTTGGGGGCCGATGGCGGGTTATATCATCTCGCAAAGCCCAAAAAATAGTTACACCGTCATTCCGATGAAATCGTCGCCAGGCATGCAATTTGATTTTCCCATGTCGATGGGCGTCAGGAAATCGGATAAGGAAAGGAAAGCGGTGCTGGATAGGTTGATTTTAAAAAATGCCAAAGAAATCAAGGTAATTATCGCCGAGTATAATATTCCATTGTTGTAAGTACTGCCTCTAATGCGCTACGCCATCCAAGTCAACGCCAGCCCTTGCCAGTCCAATAGCGGGTACAGTGCTTACCGGTTCATCCAAGCGGCCCTGGCGCAAGGGCATGAGGTGTTCAGGGTATTTTTTTACCATGAAGGGATATACCATGCTTTCAAGCACAACACGACGCCCGATGACGAATTGCAGCTCACGCAACTTTGGGGCGAACTTGCCGAACAACATTCGGTCGATTTGCTGGTATGCATATCTGCCGCCCAAAGACGGGGCCTATTGTATGCGGATGAAGCGCAACGGCGAGGCAAACAAGACGATGACTTGGCTATAGGTTTCCGCATCGGCGGCTTAGGGCAATGGGTCGAGGCTTTGTTAGAAGCCGATCGCGTGATCGTATTTGGCTAACTTATTGAGGCTATCGAACCCAATCAAACCCGTGAAAAAAATTTTATTTATCCTACGAAATCCCCCCCATAGCGGCACTCACGTCCAAGAAGCGCTCGATTTTATTATGACCGTTGCCGCCTTTGACCAGGAAGTCAGCCTCTTATTGCTGGACAACGCTGTGTTTCAGATCAAAAAACAGCAAAGCCCAGAAGGTTTAGGGTTGAAGGATACCGCAACTTTATTTAAAGCCCTGCCCATTTACAACATCAACACCATTTATACGGAAACTGAATCGTTATCGGAAATGGGCTTAACTATAGATAATTTAGCTGTACCTGTGATTGAAATCCCTCGGATAAAAATCGGTGAATTGTTAAAAACATTTGAGTGGGTATTGCCTGGTTAACTCAAAGTGATATACAGAGGTTGATCTTCCTTGATGGTCAATTGAACGCGCTGACCGGCTCGCCAACAATCAGTGCATTACCGGAATGCCCGTCGCAGTGAGCCTATAATTGCTGACAATCGGCCCGGTTATAATTTATCGTCATAGTTTGACCTGAAGCTATTAGTTATGCCCCAGGCATACGAATAGGGAAATTTACCCAACCGAATTCTTAGCCAAATAGTGACTAATCGGAAATACACTGGTAAAGTAATCTCCAATCAGCAGTGTCATTGAGTTAACTTATTGATTTTGTAAACTAAGAAATAACCGCATAGATAACTACACATTAAGGAGTAGCCATGAGTTTTTTTAGTAAAATCCTTTCAAAATTAGGCATTGGCAGTGCAGAAGCAGCAGAAGCCACCCCTACTGCAACCCAAGCTGCGCCAAGCTTTACCCCGGCCCCTACGGCGATTAGCGAAGTAGACGTGGTCTCCAAACTGGAAGGCATGGCCGCCTCCCATCCAGAAAAACTGAATTGGAAAACATCGATAGTCGATATCCTTAAGCTGTTAGGGCTGGACAGCAGCTTATCGGCACGTAAAGAACTTGCGACCGAACTGGGCTGCCCCGCAGAAAAAATGGCCGATTCCGCCCAAATGAACATGTGGCTACATAAAACCGTACTCCAAAAACTCGCCCAAAATGGCGGCAATATCCCAAAAGAATTGCTGGATTAATTGCTGTAAGAGTACGCAGCCAGTACCCTAACAAATTAGCCCCTTACCCATAAACTAGCGTCACTTATCGACGATCTGGTTATGTGTCTAAACGCATTTTTATCAGCATTTATTGGTTCAGCCTTCTAATGTTTGAGCCGCTCGTGCTACTAGGCTTGTCGAAACACCTTAGCCTTTCGAAGCTCAAGGAGAATGGAAATTTAAGATTTTATAAGTCCGAACTAATAATGCCTTTTGTTTTTTCCATTGACTCCCTCCTGATTGTCCAAAACGAAGTTATTGGAACATCTTTAGCCGTAAACGACGGTAATTTGTCATTGCAAAAATTTACCATCAGCGTACATTACAGCTAAGCCCTTAGCCTTAGAAGCTAAAAGTAATTTTGGCCGAGAGCTACGGTAGATGACACCCTGCCAAGTCATTCACCATTTACCCAGTAGCCCAGACCCCGGAGGAATACGTCATGAAAACAACAGACGAAGAAATCCAAACCGTAACCAATCAACTTAAAGAGTGGAACATACAAATAGCTGTGTTAACCGCAAAACAACAAGCAGCGGTGGCGGCAGCACAAAAATTTGCCCAGGAAATCTACGAATTACGCACTAAACATTCAGCAGCATCCCAGCAATTGCGCGAACTGGAATTGCATGAAAGCGGAATGTATATGTGGGAAAATATCGGAGACGGCGGATAATTGTTACGTTGGGGAAGTGCTTATCCTTATAAAACGATTAAAATCGAAGTTAAATTAGTTTGCCTACTGTTGTAAATACGTTAGGAATATTTTTATTATTCGGCATTACTAGAGACAAAAAATGAACTTTTTTTATACAAAATACTTATTGCAACGTAAATCGTTACTTCTAATTTGTCTATTTAGTTCAGTTTGTTTAATTGCCCATGCTACGCCCGATACAACAAAACAAACTACCATTGCTGATCAGGGAACCTCCAGTCAGATAATCAAAGCAACAAACAATACTCAAGAACCTATCTCAACTTCTAGACATCAGGAAGAAACTAATAAGATTGCCAATCCCGAAATTATAGAACTAATCATCTGGCTAACAGGTATTGGTTTGACTTTTTGCTTTGCCTTAGTCGCTATTTTTGCCCGAAACCATAGCGAACAACTTGAGCCTTATCTGGGGGAAGGACTACTGCTACAAACAATTGTCGTAATAATGATTGTACAGTGCGTACTGGCCTTAGCGCTTGCTAACTTCCTTAAACCAACTGAAGTCGGCACAATTTATGGGGGCATTATTGGCTATGTTTTAGGCAGGAGGATGTCCCCCAAAGAAGCATCTAAAGGCGGCAACAACCAAGACACCAGCGTTTAATTAATCTTAATTGGGGCACAGTTGCTTTGTCAAAAAAATTAAAACCTCGCCATAATAATGAAATTTTAACAAATCAAATTCCAAATCGATCAGAAACCGTCCGATACCATGCAGATTGATTCTGGAATCGAAAAGTCTTTGCAAAAATTTTGGAATGACTACGCAGAGCCATACTCCCTCCTTCATGAGTCTTGCGTATACTACCAATTAATGCAACAAACGCTTGAATTCGCACAAATCACTCCTGGTATAAAGTGTTTGGACTTAGCCTGTGGTCCAGGCAATTATGCATGTGAGCTAGTAAAAAATGGGGCGAAAGTGGTTGGAGTAGATTACAGTGAGAAGATGATTGCCATAGCCCAAAACAGAATTAGCCAACATACGGCCCTGAATGAAAATATTTCCCTCATTCAAATGGATGTTTTGGATTACCTTAAAACGGTTCCGGATAATTTTTTTGATGTCATCATCGCAGCTTTATTTTTGTCTTACATACCCTATCCAGATGAAGTCATTAAAGAAATTTATAGGATACTTAAACCAGATGGGCATTTCGTTATGAGCAACCCAAGGCCAAATGCCAACTTCAGCCATGTATTTATCGATTCTATCCGCGATATTTTACGCAACCCTTTGATATTTATTCCTGTCTCGCTACGCATTTGGATCTATGCAAAACGTATCGAGAGATTTTCCAAAAATGGCGTATTCCATTTTTTTAGCCAAATAGAGACTTGTCAGTTGCTTACCAGCATTGGCTTTGATGCCGGAAATATTAAATTCATGGAAACATTTTCCAAGCAAGTTTACTTAGTTTGTGCTGAAAAAAGGAAGTTGTAACAATATTGATAAGGACATTCGAAACTTCTTTCTAAGCTTCAAGAAATAATGAACTCCACTACACCAAAACCAATCGCAAGACAATATTCGCAAACACCGCTGCCAACACATCATCCAACATAATCCCAAAGCCGCCTTTCACGCGGCGATCCGCTATTCGGATCGGCCACGGCTTAAGGATGTCGAAGAAGCGGAACAGGAAAAAACCCAGCACCACCCCTTGCCAGCTAAACGGCATCCACCACAAGGTGATCAGATAACCCGCAATTTCATCCCAGACGATACCGCCGAAATCGTGTTCGCCCAGTTTTTCTGCCGCCAGCCCGCAAACCCGGATGCCCGCTAACGTAACCGCCAGCATTATCAAGCTATAGGTTAGATTGCCTGTTTGGGCGATCAAAAGATAAAATGGAATTGCCGCTAACGTGCCACAGGTACCGGGCGCTTTCTTCGCCAAGCCGGAACCGAAACCGAAGGCCAGGAACAAGACTGGATCCGTCAATATTTGCTTGGGCGTTAGCCGGTTATTGCCGTAATGGGCGTTAAGAAAAATGCTCAAAGCTTTTGACCTCTAAGGGTTGGATGTTACCTGATTTGTTGATCCGCAAGCCCGGCAATGCTTCAATGACACCGATTTTAGTGTGGGGAATGGTTAAATTTTGGACCTTATCCGGGCTGACAGTAAAGCACAATTCATAATCGTCCCCCGCCGCCAACGGCATCGCCCAATCGCCCGTATATTCGATAAAGCTAAGGACTTCCGGCGATAGGGGCAAGACTTCCCAGTCGATACACGCACCCACTTGGCTTTGCTGAAGGATATGCCCCAGGTCACCGGCCAAGCCGTCTGAAATATCAATACACGCATTGGCTATACCGACCAAAGCCTGACCGAATTCAATTTGCGGATCAGGTCGGTTGAAGCGTTTTAAGGCGGCATCCGGTTGCTCGCAATGATAGCCCTGTTTGATTTTTAAGCCTAATCCGGCATCGCCCAAAAAGCCCGTTACGCAGACGATGTCGCCTGCTTTCGCCGATGAACGCCTGAGCGCTTGGCCGCTGGGAACCAAACCCAAAGCCTGGACGGTCAATGTTAAGGAACCGGAGGTGGTGTCGCCGCCGATCAAATCGACATGATGTTTCTCGGCCAAGGAAAAAAAACCAGCCGCAAATTGCGTTAACCAGTGTTCATCGACTTCTGGCAAAGTTAAGGCTAATGTGGCCGCCAACGGCTTCGCTCCCATGCTAGCGAGGTCGCTCAAGTTAACCGCAAGCAATTTATATCCCAAATCGAAAGGATCACAACCCGCAAAGAAATGGACGTTTTCCACCATCGTATCGATGGTTATCGCTAGCTCATATCCCACAGGGATAGAAAGCAAAGCACAATCGTCGCCTATTCCCAGTCTGGTAATGCCCTTATTTATACAATGTCGCTTAAAAAAGCGGTCAATGAGCGAAAATTCAGAAATCAAATTGTTTAGCTAAAAATAGTTTATGTAGGGTGCATGGAATGCACGGTTTTATCCCTTTGCCGGATTTGGATGAGTCGCCTTCAAATCCATCAAAATTACGGCTAGCGACATCAGCCGTTAGCGCTGTCAATTTTCTAAGCGCCATTTCCCGAAACCCCATCCAATTCATCCATTGGCTAAGCGCAATTCCACCAACTTAACCCAATAAGCCGACCCAAACCCCAAGATATCATCGTTAAAATCATAATGCGGGTTATGCAGTAAACAACTATTTTCCGATGAGCCGTTGCCGATCCAGATATAACAACCGGGTTTTTCTTGCAGCATGAAGGCAAAATCTTCCGACCCCATGCTGGGTATGGGGTTAGTATGAACGCTATTCTCACCGACAACGGCGATTGCGGCTTGCAGGGCCAAGGCGGTTTCTGCATCAGCATTGACAGTCACCGGATAACCTGGATTTTCTGGGTTTAACTTGAATTCCGCGTCCATCCCGAAAGCGGCGCAGACTGCATCCACCTGTTGCCTGATTTTGTCGGCAATCAGGGTTTGTACGGCACCGTCAAAACAACGAAATGTACCGCGCAACACGACCGAATCAGGAATGGCATTCCAGGTGTTGCCGGCGTGGATTTGGGTGATGCTCACCACGGCGGAATCGGCAGGATTGACGGTGCGACTGACGATGGTTTGCAGGTTGCCTATCAACTGCGCGGCGGCGACAATCACATCATTACCCAGATGTGGCATGGCGGCATGGGTGGCTTTGCCCTTCAGGATAATCTCAAAACTATCCAAAGCCGCCATCATAGCCCCGGTTTTTACGGCAAAGTGACCCACCGGAATGTCTGGAAAGTTGTGCATCCCGAACACGCAATCCGCAGGGAATTGTTCAAACAAGCCATCGACGATCATTTTTCTTGCTCCAGCGCGGCCTTCTTCGGCGGGTTGGAAAATGAAATACACCGTACCATTAAAGTTACGCTGTTGTGACAACACGTTCGCCGCACCCAGCAACATCGCGCTATGACCGTCATGTCCGCAGGCGTGCATCTTGCCGTTATGGCGGGAACGATGGGCAAAGGTATTTTGCTCCTGGATAAACAAGGCATCCATGTCGGCGCGTAAGGCGATTTTTTTGTCGCCATTTCCTGCCGAAAGGGTGGCAACTACGCCTGTTTCGGCCAATCCAGTATGCACCTCCAATCCAAATTCGGTCAGCTTACCTGCTATGAACTGTGCCGTTTTGTTTTCTTCAAACGCGGTTTCAGGATATTGGTGAAGGTGCCTGCGCCATTGGCGCATAGCATCATGCAGTTGTTGGTTGGCGCTTATGTCAGTCATGTGATTTCATCGCTGCTTTAACGAAAACCCTGCATTTGCTGCAACGCACTGGAATGCTCCAGAAATGCCAGCAATCCACCCACCGCAAAAAGCCCCAAGATAATGGCAAACGCAATTTTCCAATAGCTGTAAGGCCGTTCGCCTTGCACCTTGCCCGTCCTGCCGTTGATGACAAAGCGATACGTTTTTTGCTGGTAGCGGAACGCAGCCGACCAGACAGGTAACAAGCAATGCTTGTAAGTGGTATGGCTGTGTTGGGTATGAAAACGGTCGATGCGCTGCTCATCACCACCGATTTCAAGGGCTATATCGTAATATATCATGCTATCCATTTTACGTTTGGCTTCGTCGAAACCTTCGTCGAGATCAACCTGATAATATTCGCTGGCGAAACCGCTAAGATAGCTTTCGTTATACGGCACCAAGTTTCCTAAATCCCAAGGCTCCAAGTGTTCCAGGATTTGCCTGGGCAACGATTTGCTGGCCCCAACCAGGACATCATCGAACAAACGCGTCACCCTGCCCTGCACGGGTGTCCATTCAACCTTCGGCACTTGCCTTGTTTCGTGGACTAACCGCCCCCCTTCAAGAGCCTGTCTCCTTTCCGTGACATAATAAACACTACCGCGAGCGCCTTGGTAAAAGGTCTCCGTTTGGCTGTCGTACGTCCAATACGGAACGTAAACGCCTTGCAATTTGGTGTCATCATCAGCGTATTTTTTTACTTCCCCGGGTGCAAACCATAAGCCTTTTAACCAACGCCTAAATCGCTGCCTGGCTTCTTGCTCGTTAATGTTGAAAGGCAACAGGGATTTCGGGGTAATCGGCCTGGCTTGTGCAGTCCCACTGACGATTTCCGTACCGCAGAACGGGCATTCCCCCGCATGTACGCTGTCTGCGAATTTAAACCCTGCTCCACAACTATCGCACTGGATTTGCCGGTTTTCTGTGGTGGGCTTGGCAAGCGCCAGTTCAACCAACGCGTAATGAAAGTCGTATTCCTTGATTTCCCCTGCACGTTCCCCAATCCGGTTTTCCGTTCCGCAATATTTACAGGTGAGGCGTTGCGTTCCTGGCTTATAGACCAGTAATGCGCCACATTTGCTGCACGGAAAATGGGCATCCTTCGCACTACTTGTTTCCCTTTTTATGGCTTTGAACACAAATTCAATCTCGACATTGTCTTAGCTGTTAGGAAGTGGTGGCGGCATTTTTGGAAAGAAAGCCGCAATAGTCTCCATCTTTTCGGCAGGCATCCACTCCGGCATGGGTTCATGCCAAACCAACGTATCCCGGGCAATTTCGCCGCCTTGAATTTTCCGCCTGACCGTGGCCAAATCAAACGGCCCGGTTTTCTCGCCATTGATAGCCACGTACACAGTCGGCTCTTGCGGTAACGGTGGTGGCATCGCATTTTTGCTTGCTTCGGCATACGTCCTACCCATCTCATTAGCCATACCAAAACCTATCCCCATACCAACCCCTGCGGATGCTACGCCGGATGGATTTTCCGCCGCCGCCTGCATAGCTTCTGCCGCCTGATAGCGTGTGTAATCGTTGAGATTGCCGACTATACCTATGCTAGTGCGCTTATCCAAGGCTTTCTCGACTTCTTCGGGCAAGGAGATGTTTTCGATCAGCAGGTTATTCACCTCAAGGCCGTATTCCAGAAATTCCGGTGTTAAGCGGGTACTGATATAGTTGCTGAGTTCGTCGTAATTTGCGGCCAAGTCCAAAATGGGAATATTGGCTTCGCCAATTATCGAGCTGAATCTCGAAGTGATGAGATTACGCAATTGGTCGCTGATTTCGCCCGTGCTGAAATGGCCGTTAGTGCCCACAATTTCCTTGCTGAAAACTTCCGGCTCTTTGATCCTGACCGCATAGGTCCCGTAAGCCCTGAGCCTAACCGCACCGAACTCCTTGTCGCGCAACATCACAGGGTTTTTGGTACCCCATTTAAGGTCGGTAAACCGTCGCATGTTGAAGAAATACACTTCGGCCTTGAACGGACTGTTGAAACCATGCGGCCAACTTTGCAGCGTCGTCAAAATCGGCATGTTTTGGGTTTCCAACTTATATAAGCCCGGCTTGTAAACATCGGCAATACGACCTTCATTGACCATGATGGCAAGTTGGGATTCGCGTACGGTCAACATGGCGCCGTACTTGATTTCGTTCCCGTAACGTTCAAAACGGTACACCATCGTATCGGTGGAAGTATCGGTCCACTCAATAACATCGACAAATTCACCTAATATTTTGTCAAATAAGCCCATATCGGTCTCCTTATTGTTGCCTATGTGGATAGTGCAGTTGGTTGCATTGCTTTTTGCTGCTATTCGCTATTTATTTCAAGAAAGATTCTGGTCACAATAAAAGGTCATTCGACCATTATCTTAATGGCTTTTATCCAAAACATCGCTACGTCATTTTGCCAAAAGCGTTTTTACCGGATTAAACGTCCGCCTGTGGATGTCTAACCAACCATACTGTCCTATTTCAGCGAGATGTTGCTTAGTGCCATACCCTTTATGAATATGGAAAGAGAAGTCGGGATATTGCGTATGGAAATCGACCATGATGGCATCCCGGGTAACTTTGGCCAATATGGATGCCGCGCTGATGGCTTTGACCTTGCTGTCCCCTTTGACGATAGCTTGGGCAGGAATGGGAAGTTTTGGCAAACGATTGCCATCAACCAAGACTTGGCCTGGCAGCAAAGACAAACCCGATACAGCCCTTTGCATCGCCAATAATGTGGCTTGCAAGATGTTTAAATCGTCTATTTCGATAACGCTGGCCTGTGCGATTGAATAACTTAAGGCATGTTGCTTAATCAGCGCAGCAAGGCGGTTTCGCTGGTTTTCCGAGAGTTTTTTGGAATCCGCCAAACCTTCGATCGGGATTTGGGGATTGAGAATAACTGCCGCCGCCACAACAGGCCCGGCTAACGGGCCACGACCTGCTTCATCAACCCCGGCAATGATGCTGGCTGTTGCTGACTCGATGAGGGAATCTTTAGGTGCCACCATAAACTCAAGCCGAAATTTTAATGGTTTACCGCAAAATACCCCGACTGACACTACGCAAAAAATTGACCATCGCCGACAATTCCTTGCTGTCGCCAGCCAGATCTTCCATTTGGTCGATGGCATCTTCAAGCCGCAAGTTCATCTTGTAGATCATCTTGTAGGCTTTGCGTATCAATCTTATGTCTTCGGCGGAAATGCCGTTACGCTCCATGCCAACAGAATTGATCCCATGCGGGCGGGTAGGTTTTCCCCCCACCATGACGAAGGGCGGAATGTCTTGGGTGATGGCACTGCCCATCGCCGCGAAGCTGTATTGGCCTATCTTGGTAAACTGATGCACCAAGGTAAAGCCTCCCAAGATGGCATGGCTGTGGAGTTGTACGTGCCCTGCCAGCGATGCCCCATTCGCCATAATGACATGATCGCCGATAACACAATCATGCGCGACGTGGGTATAGGCCATGAACAGGTTATCGCTACCTATCTTGGTGACGCTTTGATCCTGTTTAGTGCCACGGTGCAATGATGAGAATTCCCGTATCGTATTGCGGTCACCGATTTCAAGACGGGTTACTTCGTTAGCATATTTTTTGTCTTGTGGGTCTTCGCCTATCGAGGAAAATTGGTAAATGCGGTTGTGCTTGCCAATTGCGGTAGGGCCCTTGATGACCACATGGGAACCCACCGTTGTTCCCGATCCTATCTTAACTCCCGCCCCAATAAAACTGAACGGGCCCACGTTCACATCGTCGGCTAATTCAGCACCACCGTCAATAATTGCTGTTGGATGTATCAAGCTTAAGGCACCACGGCAGCACACCGGATTTCCGCGCTGGCGACAAAATCACCTTCCACATCGGCACGGCAGTCGAATGCCCAGATATTGCGTTTGCTCTTAAGGAATTTCACCTCCAACATCAATTGGTCTCCAGGTATGACGGGGCGTTTGAATTTCGCATTATCAATGCCCACCAAATAGTAAATCATACCACCCAGTTCATCCGATGTTTCCGATGCCAACAGGCCTGTCGCCTGTGCCAGCGCTTCCAGGATCAAAACCCCTGGGAATATCGGTTTCTGCGGGAAATGGCCTTGAAAATAAGGCTCGTTATATGTCACGTTCTTAACCCCCAGCAATCTGACGCCAGGTTCACACTCAATTACCTTGTCAACCAGCAAAAAAGGGTAACGATGAGGCAAGAAGGCTTGGATTTCTAGAATATCTAGCTTAATAGACATAGTTATTAGGATTCAACAAAGGTTAAGTCAGGTGATAGAGCGGAATACCCGTAACGAATTACTCAGGTAAGGTTGAAAGTTTTTGTTGCAATTGGCTGGTTATGTCCATTTGAGGGCTGGAATAAATGACACCGTCGGTCAAGATCAAATCAAATTCTTGGTCTTTGGCAATAGCCTTGATGGCTTCGACAATTCGGCGTTGTAATTTACCCAACTCATCATTACGGCGAGCGTTAAAATCTTCACTGAATTCCTGCTGCGAGCGTTTAGCGTCCCTAATTTTGTCCTGGAGTTCAACCTCCAATTTGTTGCGCTGGGATTCACCCATCACGGAGGCATCTTTTTTCAGCTTTTCTTGCATAGCCTGAATGTCTTTTTGTTGATTTACCAATTGGGTATCGCGAGGCTTAAACTCTTGCTCCAAGCGCTTTTTTGCTTTTTCGGCTTGCGGTGCTTTTTCAAGTACCGCCCCGATATTGACGACCCCAATCTTTAGATCAGCAAAGCTCACATTTGCGACAAGCAATAATCCTAAAAATAGCGCAATTTTCGTTTTCATCGTTATATCAATCTCCAATACAGTTAAAAATTTCTCTACAAAACAAACTATTGCAGAATTTACAATAGTGATGGTATTCAAAATACCGTTAAGCAAGGTTTGTGTTATTCATGAACTCTGTTTTCCGCTTGAATAGCCCTTGATTTCGTGGGAACTACAACATTAATAATACAAATTTTGATTGCCTCACTTTCCCGTCCAGGGAAACCAACGCATCACCAATCAAACCAAAAACACGGTCATCAAGAGGCGATTTTGGCATACAACCATTATGCATTCGTTAAATTATAGGGGATAAGCTTAATAAACCAAAAAACTTCTCCTCAAACGCTTAGGTTTGCCTATCTTTTACTTATCTAACACCATTTATGTGGCTTATTTGCTGTTGATTACTAACCCAAAAGCTTAAAAATTCTGCCCAAAATTGAATTGGAATAACTGTTTTTGGTCTCCCACACCAGTAGTCGCATTAAACGGCTTCGCGTTGAGCGGTACAGCAGCACTTACCGATAACGCGCCAAAAGGTGACAACCATTCCCCTGACAAACCCGCTGAATATTTCATATTGTCGGTACCGAAACCATTCTGGATACGTCCCGCATCAAAAAATGCCCCTAAGCGGACTGATTTGGATTCCTGCAAAAACGGTACCGGAAAAAACAATTCCGCACTGCCCACGATTTTGGTAGAACCCCCAAAAGGCAAAGGCTGCCTTAATTTGCGGCTTATCGGGGTGTCCCTTGGGCCTAGGGTATTGTTCCTGAACCCCCGCACAGAACCTGTGCCGCCGCCGTAATAATTTTCAAAGAATGGCAATTTGTCCGTATCGCCGTAGCCATCGCCATAGCCAATATCGGCCAGCAACCTGAAAGTAAAGTCGGATGATAACGGGAAATATTCCTGATGCTTATAGCTGATTTTGTAGTAATCCAAGTCGCTGACGCCGGGCAGGGTAATTTGGGCCCCCAAACGTTGTTGCCCCCCTTTATTGGGGAAAATCGCCCGATTTAAGGTGTCGTGGGTCCAACCCACCGAAGGCGCAAAAGTTAAAAAACTGTCGCCATTTGCCTTGGAGGTGGACCTAGTATTACCTTTGCCGTCATTCCCATTAATGAAATCATCGATCTCCTGGGATGAGTTTGTCCCTGTCTTAAGCTTGGTATGCCTCAAATCCATACCAAACCGGAGTTGGTCGAACTCGTTCAGGGGAATGCCAAAATCCAGGCCTGCATTTGCAATTGTTGTGGAATAGTTGGCGAGGTTAATTGCCCCCGCATTTCGATCCGTGTAACCCAAGTTGTACCCTAAACTGACACCGTCAGTCGTAAAATAAGGGTTGTAAAACCCAAATTGGTAACTGGTCAAAAAAGTACTGTTGTTAAAGGCAAGGTTTACCCGCTTGCCCGAGCCGAATACGTTATCTTGGGAGATATTGGCATTGATCACAATACCTTGCACCTGAGAATAACCGATACCCGCCGATAAATTCCCGGAAGACTTCTCAACAACGGAATAATTGACATCAATCTGGTCAGCCGTCCCAGGGACTGGCGGCGTTTCGACATTGACGGATTCAAAATAACCCAAGCGCTCTAGACGTGTTTTTGAACGTTCTATTTTTGAACTGGATGCCCAACTGGATTCCATTTGGCGCATTTCACGCCGCAGGACTTCATCGCGGGTTTTGGTATTGCCGCTGTAGTTGATACGATGAACATAAGCCCGCTTGCCGGGATCAACGAAGAAAGCCATGTCTACAGTTTTATTGCCTTCATGAATTTCCGGCACCATGTTGACATTGGCAAACGCATAACCTTCGTCACCCAAGCGGTCTTGTATGGCTTTGGACGTTTCTGTGGCATTCTTGCGGGAGAAAATTTCACCCGGCCCTACCGTCATGAGCTTGATGAGTTCATCCGGCTTAACGATCAAATTCCCGGTCAGCTTGACTTTATCCAACCTATAAATTGCGCCTTCCTTGACGTTAATGGTGACATAAATATCTTTTTTGTCCGGTGTAATGGCGACTTGGGTGGACTCGATATTAAAGTTGATATAACCCCTGTCCAAATAATAGGACCTTAATGTTTCCAGGTCAGCCGACAGTTTTTGCTTGGAATATTGGTCGTCCTTTGTGTAAAAAGACAGAAGGTTGGTCGTATTCAACTCCAGCTTTTTCAAAAGGGCGGCATCGTCGAAAGACTTGTTCCCAACAATATTGATTTCCTTGATCTTAGTGACCCTGCCTTCGGAAATGTTGATACGAATACCGACCCGATTACGGGTCAAGTTTGCCACTTCGGTCTTGATCTTCAAGCTGTATTTGCCGTGGCTAAGGTATTGGCGCTTTAGTTCGAGTTCAACCTTATCCAATACCGAGCGGTCAAATATCTTGCCCTCAGATAGGCCAATCTTGTCTAACGCCTTGGTCAAATCCTCTTTGCTCAAGTCTTTGTTGCCTTCAAAAAGAATTTTTGCAATGGACGGACGTTCGACCACGTTGACAATCAGCGAAGAGCCTTCCCTTTCCAGCGAGACATCCTTAAAAAATCCGGTCTTGAATAAGGCCTTGATTGCAGGGCCAACATTGCCCAAAGAAAAGCGCTCGCCGACATTGACGGGCAGGTAATTGAACACTGTTCCCTCAGAAATACGTTGTAGCCCCCTGACTTGAATATCGCTGACGATGAATTCTTCCTCGCTTTTGACCGACTGGGAAAGTAGTAGCAGGCAGATCAGTAAAAAACGTGTAAGTATGTGTAATTTCATTTAAACCTAAAGAAACGCCAGTGTGCCCACTACAAAAACTAAGCGATTATAATACAGTAAATATTTATTCAGCTTAAGCCCTGCTTATGGAAAAAGCCAAAACCTCGTCGATAGCAGGACTGTGAGACAGCAGCATCAGGATCCTGTCCAACCCTATCGCAATCCCCGAGCAGTCCGGCAAGCCTGCTTCCAATGCCGCCAACAGGCGGTCATCCCTGGTTACGGCAGGACGGTTTATGGCTTGCCTAGAAGCAATCTCCTTATCAAAGCGTCGTGCCTGTTCTTTTGCATCGCTGAGCTCATAATAGCCGTTGCCTAGTTCAACACCATTTATGAATAGCTCGGCTCTTTCAACAATTAACGGGTTATCGACATTAACCTTTGCCAATGACGGCAAGCAAGCAGGATAACCAAAAATTAACCATAGCGTATTCGGGGCCAGATTTGGCTGGATTTGATGGCTAAATATAAAATCCAGCCAGGACGAATGATCTTGTCCACATAAGCTCACTGCATCAATCAGGTCGTTATTTTGAGCATAGCTTGCGTATTCTTCGTAGGAAAACAGCAAGGGATTCAAGCCCGTAACTTGCTGGAAAAGAGCCTGATAACTGATTCTTTGAGTTGGCTGTAACGCCATGCTTTCTCCAAACAGTGCCGTTATCAATTCCTCCGCTTCATCCATCAATTGTGACAGGTCGAAGCCGACGCGATACCACTCCAGCAAGGTGAACTCAGGATTATGATACCGTCCTGCCTCGCCATTCCTGAACGCCTTACAAATCTGGTAAATCGAACCACACCCCGCCGCCAACAGGCGTTTCATGGCAAACTCGGGCGAAGTCTGCAAAAACAATGCTTGTTGTTTAAGCGACGTACATTCCGTACTGAAAAAATTCAGGTGCGGATCTGTGCCGATTGCATGGCATAACAACGGTGTCTCCACTTCCAAAACAAGCCTGTCCGCAAAAAATTGGCGGATTTTCTGGAGCATCCGTGCCCGTAAGCGCAGCAATTCGAAGGAACAGGATGGCTGCCAATCCATCCCTGGTTCATTCAAGCCAATGTCTCGGGAAATTTATTCTTTAACCCGTGAGATATATTCGCCCGTACGGGTATCAACTTTAATCACCTCGCCCTGCTGGACAAACAGTGGCACCCGCACCACCGCACCGGTATCCAATTTCGCGGGTTTACCACCGCCGCCGGACGTGTCGCCCCGTACACCCGGGTCGGTTTCGACAATAGTCAGCTCAACAAAATTGGCTGGCGTGACGGCCAGCGGTGCATCATTCCACAATGTAACCGTACAGGAATCCTGGTCTTTCAGCCATTTTGCCGCATCGCCGACAATTTTTTCGTCGGCCTGGTACTGCTCGAAGGTATCGGGTTTCATAAAATGGCGGTATTCGCCGTCGCTGTACAGGTACTGCATATCGACATCCACCACATCAGCGCCCTCCAGGGATTCACCGGACTTAAAGGTTCGTTCGATTACCCGCCCCGACTTGAGGTTCCTGATCTTGACCCGGTTGAATGCTTGGCCTTTACCTGGCTTGACGAACTCATTTTCAATAATCGCACATGGGTCGTTATCCAACATGACCTTTAACCCGGCTTTAAACTCACTCGTACTATAAACAGCCATCCTATCCTCGAATCGAATCAATAAACTAAATGGCGGCATTATATAATAGAGGTTGACCTAGCAAGAAACCTAAATACGTCCAAATGCCGGAACACCATCCAGTAGCGTCCCATTTCACCCTTAACTGGCAACAACAACTTTCCGACGCATTCACTTCAATCGAAGATTTATGCCGTTATCTAGGGCTGAATACGGACGATTTGCCCATTTCAAAGGCTGCCAGCAAGCAATTTGCCATGCGCGTTCCCTTAAGCTTTGCCGCCAGCATGGAAAAAGGGAATCCAGATGACCCCTTATTGCGGCAAGTGCTGCCTATTGAAGACGAACTTATTGATTATGCTGACTTTAACCTAGATCCAGTCGGCGATATTAAAGCCGCCGTACAACCGGGATTGTTGCATAAATACTATGGGCGTGTCCTGTTGATCAACACCGGCAGTTGCGCCATTAATTGCCGCTATTGTTTCCGCCGGAATTTCCCCTATACCGAATTGCAACTCGGCAAGCAACAGGAAAGCGGGGCTATCGAATACATTAAATCCGACCTGACTATTTCCGAAGTTATCTTAAGCGGGGGCGACCCCTTGCTATTAAGCGATAGCCGTTTGGCACAACTCATTCAGCGACTGGAAGCGATAAACCACATCAAACGCATCAGAATTCACAGCCGCCTGCCCATTGTTTTGCCTGCACGAGTCACTGAAGGATTGGTCAACACCCTAGTCAGATGCCGTAAACAAATCGTCCTAGTCGTTCATGCCAACCACGCAAACGAAATAAATGAACGCGTCAAAGCAGGATTCAATCGACTAAAAAATAAAGGTATCACACTATTAAACCAATCTGTGTTGCTAAAAGGTGTCAATGACGATGTTTCAACCTTATGTGAATTAAGTGAACAACTTTTTGCTAACGGCGTTATCCCCTACTATCTGCATTTATTAGATAAGGCTACGGGGACAGGCCATTTTGAGGTTTCCGAAACTAAGGCCATATCGCTGATGGAAGAAACGCAAAACCACCTTCCCGGCTATCTTGTCCCTAAGTTAGTCAAAGAAGTAACCGGAATGCGATCCAAACAAACCCTATAGCCACCTATCAACTAAGGAAACTCTGCACAAGTTCTTCAATTAGGCATTCCTTCGACAATTTCAGGACGAATGGTTTATATTGACTTTGTTTGTGGTAAACCGTGAACTTGATAGGTAACTAGACCCTGGATGAAAGCCACTTATTCAGGGATTCCATAAGCATGCTAATTTGATGCAAAGGTCGTTTAAACCTAACTAACTTGGCAGGTATTATTTTACCCTTCGCGCAAAATCTTTGCGGGCTTCGTCACCTATTGTTTTATAGGCATCCCTTATATTTTCCTGGGAGCTCTTCAATAAAAGGTTTTTTTCTTTAACCAGCTTTTCTTTTTCGGCATCTGACGATGCACTGGCAACTGCTTTAGATTTTTCTATGGCAGATTCCACGTCCTGCTTTGCTGAGGCAACCTTTTTACTGTAAGTAGCGAGCATTTCCTCATAGGGCTTGGCATCTTTACCTTCAGCTTTAAGGGCATCTATCTTCTTTTGTATGCCCAATGAAGCCGCATCGGCATCCGAGATAAGTTGGGTTTCTTTTGACGCGAGAACCAACCCTTCCGCACGCTCGACACTTTGTACACTTTTTAACCATTCGATCTTTATTTTGTCGGCAACAATCCTGATTTCTTCCTTGGTATTGCTTTGGCTTACTTCTGTCTTGAGTGTTTCGAGCATCGCAATTTCGGCATTGAGTTCGGAAACTATGCTATTCCTATCTGCATCACTTAGGCCAAGTATATTCTCTATCCTTGTCTTAAAGGAAAGGAGTTGCTTTAGGCGATTGCCAACCTGTGTCAACAGGTATTTTTGCCCTCTACTGACCATCGCTTCTGCGATATTAAGGCTTTCATTTTCCGTAGAGGGTGCTTTTCTTACTGAGAAACTATTGCCCTTTGAAGCTGTGTTTTGACCTTCTGCCGTCTGGTCATTTTCGCTGTATGCCTGTGTTTTGGAAATTGAGGCGTTTTCTACTGAATCTTTATCCACAATGGGAATTGCAAAAATTGCTATCGCCAAAATAACCACTATAAGTAATGCTAGTGAAAAATATTTCATATAAATACCTCTATTCTAAATATCAAGATGATATATGGCCGATGTTTTGTACAGGACATTTGCGTTTGCTGTAAGTATTATAGACAAAAACAATGGCATAGTTATTGGGTTCAAAAACTGCTGATATGCTGATGAAAGCTTAACCTTAGCGACAACAGAACTGGATTTCTCAAGACATATATCGAAATTCTGGGCTTTGAATGAATCAGTACTGACTTAATCATCATACTGGTTTTCATGGCTTCTTGGTACATAATTTCAATCGTTTCAGATGAAATCATGTACCAACAAATCATGGATTATAATTAGGGACGGCCTTCCTTTTGACGCCAATATCCTTTCATGTCGGCCTAGCCTTAAAGAATACGGGGACGGTATTGCTACCGCCCCCGCAAACAGGCCGATCAGATTATAGTGTACTTTAAGTTAGCGCCTCCCTGTTCCGCTAAGGGACATGGTCATTGGCTTGTTGCCGCTCAACGTCAATTTGCCTGTGTAAACTTTACCAGGAACCGTTGGGTTGAAGGTGACCCTAATCTTACAGCTTTTCCCCACGCCGAGGATTACTGGGCAGCCGCCACGAGTGGCACTAAACGCCCCGCCTGTTGTGTTAACGAAGCTGATATGCAGCAGGGAGCTAAGCTGGTTCGTTACGGTAACGGCCATGGTTTTGTTCGCTTTGGCTTTCACCGTACCGAAATCCAACGCTGTTGGCAAGGACAACTTCGCAGCATTAACAGGAGGTTGTGTGCCAGGAGACACTCCTGCACTCGCGCCTACAATCGCATTTACACTTACACCTACACCCGCACCTGTTCCTGGGCTAGTGCCGGTTCCGGCCATCGGAACGCTTGTGCTCGATCCCGCCGCATTGTGTACGATATCCAGCGTAGCCGCCTTTGCACCCACTGTCGTAGGCAGGAATGACACGGTGACTGAACAAGTGCCGTTAGGCGTGACTGTTCCGCAAGTATTTGCCGAGACAGAGAAGGCATTATCACCCGTCACTGTTGCACTTGACACCACAAGGTCGGCATTTCCGGTGTTTTTGACCGTGATGGACTGAGTACCGGACACTCCACCGATGCTCACCGAACCGAAGGCCAGCGATGACAATGACACAGCCGCCACAGGAGCTGGCCCAATCCCGGTTCCGCTTAAGTCAACGGTAGAGGTGCTTATGGTGGCGTTGTGGTTGATAACAAGCGTGGCCGATTTTGCGCCTGCAGTTGTCGGTGTAAACGTCACGGTGATGTCGCACTCTCCAGCAATTGGAATCGTCCCGCAAGTAGCCGGAGTAGCTGGAGAGAAGGAGAAATCGGCGACATCAACACCTGTCAAAGATATACCTGAGACAACAATGTTGGCGGTGCCAGTATTTTTCAGCGTAACAGTCTGCGCCAAGCTAGAACCGACAGCTACATTACCGAAAGCCCGCGAACCCGTTATAGTCACTTCAAACGTAACAGGGTTGACAATTATCGGTTGTATTGGGCCAAAAGCTTCACAAGTCCCCCTGGTAGCACCCGGGGTTGCACAGAAGCTCACAGCTTCCATATTCCAAAGCGTGTCAACGCCGTCGATTCCACGGGCATCGGTAGCAGTTATGCTAATCACATTACCGGATGGATCACTATCAGCAATGAAGGCGTAATCAGCTTGAAGACCTGAGAACAACGCCACGTCGCAGTTTTGCGGTGTTGGGTTCGGAGTATTCGGGTCGTTATTGAGGAAACAGTCCCCTGCGGGTACTGTTGGGGTCAAGATTTCCCTAACAGCCACGATTTGACCCGGATTAACCTTGCCAGCGAAAACGGCTTGTTGCAACGTCATACCGTCAGTGCCAGGGCCGAAATTTGTATTTGGAACGGTAGGCTTATTTTCCATAAGGTCGGTAGTACCAACTTCTGTTGATGGATCGAGCGGGTTAGAACGTACACTGAGCCGTACGTTCATGTACCTGTCACCATCTAAGATATCATTGGCACCGCGGCCTTCAAGTTTATCGCTGCCTTCCCCACCGAGGAGGATGTTACCTGCCCCCCACACATTACCAGTCAATAGGCAATAGTTTGTTACTGTGTTGGCTACTACGCTTGCAGCAGTCACTATATCGGGGTTCGTTAGATCTAGTGCAGGAATCAAAGGGTCAAGACCAGGAATGCGATCCAAACCAGCCTGGTCTAACGCATCACAACCGATAGAGCCTCCACCTGTCACTTGGCTGGGGATTATATTGTCACCACGTAAGGTGTCGTTAAACTTCCAGCCGGACAGCGCTTCAATTTCATTGTAGCGGTCGCGGGTCTCAAATGCAGGAAGTACGTTGACTAACTTCAGTTCCAGGTCTGCATTTTGTGGTTGAGGGTCGCCTAAGCCAATTTCCCAGTCGAAACCAGCACCACCGGCCACTTTTTCAACGCCAGGGCCAGCCACGCCGATGTCGTCGCCGCCTTCCATGTCGTAGTCGTCATCGCCACCTTGACCAATAAGAATGTCATGGCCTGGTATGTTATGGTCATCAAAGAACAAGCTGGAACTATCACCGATCAACAGGTCGGGTTGGTCGCCGCCTTCTATCCAGTCGTCACCACTGTCGCCGAACACCGCATCTGTGCCTTGTCCGGCGATGGCGAAGTCGTCACCTGGGCCGGAAAAGGTTTCGTTAATATTGCCACCACCATTGGTGAAATCTTTGCCGTCGCCACCAATAATGATGTCGTCGCCAATACCGGCATCAATGGCATCGTTGCCTGGGCCACCTTTCAGGAAGTCCATGCCAGCGAAGTCCAGGATGATGTCATCACCTTCGCCGCCAAGCACAAAGTCGTCACCGCCGCCGCCATTCAAGATGTCGTCGCCAAGGAGACCCCATAAGGTGTCGTTGTCATTGCCACCAAACATTTGGTCAACGCCGCCGGTACCGTTCATGACCAACTGGCCGTTAATGCCGACGGGGTCATCAAGGTTAGTTTCACGGTATTTGAACGTGCCATCAGGCATACGAATCAACAGGTGGTTTTCATTACATTCTGAAGCGGGGTCATCGTTGACCGATCCAGTACCAAACACTGTGTTAAGGTTACTTGGATTGCCGTTGATGTCGATTGTAGGAGTAACCGCTGGGCTGGATAAATTAGCCAACTCAAACTTACAATCAGCCGTTGCGAACGGGTCGGCTTTCAAGGTGTGCGAGTCCGTGTTACGCATCACCAATTCAGAGAATGAATTGCCTTCGAGTTGGGCGCGTAAGTTCATGCCTGGGGTACGGGCAAGGTAATAGAACCGATCACCGTTTTGGAGATCGGTCAATTGTTTCTCAAACACATAGTTAAAGGTCGAACCTAACAAACCGCCGAACAAATTAGTTTTTTCGGCAAGACCGCCTACCCAGAGGTCGATACCATCAACACCAGTTGTGGAAACACCATTAATATTTGCCCAAGCGCCTAAGCTGAACAAGAAGTCAGCGCTATCGGGAACTGAGACATCACCACTGACAATTAACTTGGCGGCCGCACGCTTATCCGCCAAAGTCGTCGCCGCTTGGACAAGAGGGTGTTTGCCATACGCCGCAATAAAGTTTACCAATGTTGAGCGTTCAGGGTCATCAGAATGTTTAAGGTTAAGTTCAAAATCAACCCAATTTGCATAAGGTATCATTTGGGCATCGTTGGTTGCCGCGAAAACCTGTTTGCGGACATTGTTCAGGGAAGGGATGCCTTCACTACGGGCACGGGTCATATTAATGGCAGGCAAGTCCAGCGGTAAGCCCACCAAGCGGTTACGAAGCACATCGGTCACAAATTCGTCGATTTCGTTACCACCTTGGTCTGACAGGCCCATGATTAAGGAAGCGGTTGCTTTCCTATCGTCAAGATGTCCTACAGAGCCTCCATTGTTGAATGCCGCTGGATTAAGGAAGCCATCGAATAGGGCAATGTCATTATGCGAGCCATCCTCATTTAAGCGGGGAAGTGTTTCCGTTAGCATTGAGTGGCCAAAACGGTATACCGCATGGGCAAATTCCGCCGTAATCGCTGAGTTTAAGTCAGTTTGGTTAAAGGCGAACGGTTCAAAAGGGTTGATCGCTGGTTGCACCTTGCGGGCAAACTCTTCAAACACCAAGTGTTGGTATTGCATCTCGGTGACGAAACGGGCAGCCTGGAACAATCGTTCTTCGAAGGTGAAGGTCTTATTGGGGCCAGCCACCAAATTGACGTTTTTATATTCAGCCAGCAAAGCTGGGTCCTGAGTTAATACACCAGTAACAGAGCCAGGAATATTTGTGCCATCTTCATGGTAAAAATAGTCCACCAAACGGTCATGTTCCAAATGGAAGACTTGGTGAATGGCGGTCAAGCCTATGTTTTCGTTACAACGACCGTCACCGCAGATGTAATGCAGGTCGAGCAGTTCGTTGTCATAAGAACCAGCAGGCACAGGTGTATCCAAACTTCCGCCAGCCACGAGATCATCATCAACAGGCTTTGGTGAATCAATGCTACCCGGGCCCGCACTGTGTGCGATGTCATTCAGGAAGGCTGTTTCGATACGGGTTACGTTCGCTGGGGCAGGTACTGGGCTGGCAGGGTCGCCTTCGACAAGGCCAGTGGCTGTCACGAATTGGGCAAAGCCATTTGGGCCTGGTATAAAGTTGCCGTATTGGTCAACCGCAACCATTGGGATATTGTTGACATCCACATCAACGAGTTGCAGGCCAAGCAGATTAGCCGCGTGGTCTTTAATCATTGCCCAAGTAGCCATGCCGCCATCTACTGTTGACAAGAACTTGCCTGTTGCTTTTGGCTTGCCACTGACAAGAATATATTCCCGCAAGAACACTTGATGTGAAGAATGCGAAGTGTAGGTTTGGCTTTGGTCCACGAACGGGGTGTCGGTGTTCATCGCATCGCGGCCAGGGCCAACGATTGTGCCGCGAGTCAGAACCATAAAGCGCTGTTGAGGAGGAATATTGTCGGCTTCTTCGTTCACTGGCGTGTTGGGGTCATCAACCAAAATGTGGTCGGGCCCAGCAATTAATGGATCATCAGCCTTTAAAGGGACGAAGACTTGTCCATTACCGCCGTTAGTAATCTTGTCCAAGCCGTGGTCAAAGAATTGACCAAAGATGGTGAACAAGGAGTTGAACGGAGGGGACAAACCAACATCAGTGGTAATGTTTGGGATGAACAAGGTTTCGTGCGCTGGTGTGCAACCTGTAGGTTGTCCGTCACCAGCCCCAGGAGCTGACGGTTCGACAGTACAAGGCACAACCACATCTGGGTCGGCTTGGGCCCTTGCTGGGTGCCCCGCCACGTAAACTGCGGCTGGGTTGCTTGAAGTCTGGTCAACAATCAGGTTACTGATCGTACGTGGTTCGGAGTCAAATACAAAACCAGATGTCTGGTTGTAGTTTGTAGGGCTACCAGCGCCAGGAAAGCCTGATGGTATTGAATCTGCGGGCTTTTCAAAGTTAGGCGAGGTCAAACGTGGAAAAACCTGGTCCGCTGCACCATATTTGTCTTGGCTGGGTTGCAGGTTATTACATGCGCCGTTCACGGTGCGAAGGCCAAAAGACAGCAAGGGGGTGGGGATTTGGTTAACGCCAGGACCTACAAGTGCTTGGCAATTGTCAGGGTCTGTTGTTGGGTTAGGGTTGTTTGCTGCCACATGCGCTTCAGCAATCTTGATCTGTTGAAGGATGTATTTTAAGTCAGCGGCTGTGACCGTAAACCCGGAACCGACTTGTTTGGGTTCGACCTGTCCTGGCGGAACTACGGCCTGAGCGGTTTCCATGCCGACATTCGACATGGCGATGATTGACGCCAATAGCACCGTGTGTGCTACAGGTTTGGCTCGCCGATATTCCTCTCTGTCGAAAAGACGGGCAAACCATTTACGTTTATTGGTTAACATAATTTTAGCCTCATAAAAATGGCCTTACTTTACTGTTTTGCTTTTCACCGGGCTTTTGGGGACATCGGCTTCAAGCACCCTTTGGGTGGCTACCAAAAACTACACTGACAACCAGCCTTTTAAGATTCCGATCTCGGGATTAAAAACGTTTAAGACGTTGCCTGCCAGATTTCAGTTATCCGTGATGCTATTAACCTCCAATTTTTAATTTATATATATCCGTACGATTACCTATGTAGCTGTGAAAAATTACTCAGACAATTGGCTTCTCATGGTATTAATTTTTTAAAAACAATGAGTAATATCAATAAAAATTCTTGCCACGATTGCTGTGTATAGGTTCTGTTCCCTAATAAGTTTTTTCATCAGCTATATATTTTTCATCCTCTATATATATTTATTGGAGGTGGCGTCACAGACGTTAATACCTAGTCGACCCAGAAAAAAAGCATCAACTCCAGCTCTGCATTAGCTATGTAACGTGCCTTTTTGGTAATCCGTTGGCCAGTGAACGATGGTAGGTGTTAAGAGGGATTGTTCGAGCGCGTGTCTGTTTTTTAATGACTTGGTAACCATTACCAGTTTAGGGAGAAATAGGCTAAAAATTTTGGGCGATAGCGACAGTTACAGCCACTTTAAACAGCATTGACGGGATAGGCTCAGTGGTTCTTTTTGTTGCCCTGAATATCAGGTTAAGGGGCAAACGAAAGTGTCAAATTTAACATCCATCTAGGTAATCGTACGAATATACATACTTTTTGTTCAGCGTAATATTTTACCCAAGCTGGCAGTAGTGATTAATCGGTTCCAAAACGAAGGAACAAAAACTATTTTTTTGGCGTAAGCAAGATCCGTATTTCAAGGAATTTTATACAACCGATGTTTGACCCCGCCTAGGCGGCAAACACCTAACTGTTTTTTGAGGATATTTACATGAACAAAACAATCAACTCCGGCACGAAGGATAGTGCCGAACAAAAAATCAGGTTTGTAACAGACAGCACCCAAACGCTTTCGTCCAAACCTATTTCTACGCTGCCTTTGGTCATAGCGGCACTGTGCGGTTATATCGCGGTTGTAGATCCTGCCCATGCAAAGTTCAACATACCAACCGGCAACGCGGATATCCCCTCCCCTCCCAGCCCATTGTGCATTAGCGGGCAACCCGGTTGTGCTACTGCATTTTCCTCCAAAATGCTGATGTTTGAAGAATTCGGCAACCAGGAGATGCCAAGCCAACCGAGCGACAATAGCGGCTCGTTGCCAGCAGCGAGTTTACCGGGTGTGGCGGATTGCCAAAGTATGCCTAATGGCCAGGAATTGGACGACTTCCTGTCCAAACCCATCACACCTTTTCCTACGCGCGCAGCAAACGACACCCTGCCCAATGCCTGGGTAAACAAGGTTAAGGACTGCGGCTTATTGTCTGCGACTGATACAGGGGTTCTTGAAGGCCGTCCTGGAGGCGAACAGTTTGCCCACCAACGCTGGGAAGAGTTTTTCCCGAAAGTCTACTTCCAAAGCGCCATGACGGGTGCGCGGGTCAATAACGGTCTTCGCAATAAATACCAATTACACCATTACAACACAGGGGAATTTGGCCCTGGTGGGCTTTATTATGTGGAAGACGAGAACGGGCAACCGGGTACCAATGGCATAAAAATTAGGATGCACGGAAACCTGCCAGTGCAAAATTCCAATTCCGTTTGGACATTTGACGGCACCCTGCCACCCAAACTGTATATGGCGCGCTATGGACAATCCACGATTTTCCGCCATTACAATGCGTTGCCCATCGATGTGTCCGCCAACAACGGCTTTGGCACCCACACCATTACTACCCATGAACATAACGGTCACGATGGCGCGGAAAACGACGGTTACGCCCATGCCTATTTTTATCCTGGCCAATTTTATGATTACCATTGGCCGATGATCCTGGCAGGCCACGACAGCATCAACAAGGACGCCACCCACTTCAGGACCGGCGCACCTGACGGTAACGGTGGCATCAACTACGTTCCTGGCGACTGGCGGGAAACCATGAGYACCCATTGGTTCCACGACCACATGCTGGATTTCACCGCACAAAACGTCTACAAGGGCAATGCCGCGATGATGAACTATTACAGTGCCTTGGATCGGGGACGGGAGCCTAAAGATATTCATGAAGCAAACGGCGACCACACCAAGCCAGGTTATGGTTGCAATTATGCCGACCCTGACCCAACCCATCCCAGCCCTTACAATGTAAACCTTTGCTTCCCTAGCGGCTCAGGATTGGATTGGGGCAACCGCGATTACGACGTTAACTTGGTCGTCGCCGACAAGGCTTGGGACAACAACGGTCAACTTAAATTCAACGTCTTTAATACCGACGGCTTCCTGGGCGACCGTATCACCGTCAATTGGGTGTACAAACCTTACCTGGACGTACGTGCCCGTCGCTACCGTTTCCGTATCTTGAACGGCAGCGTATCTCGCTATTACAAGATCGCCATTGTGGATGAAGCAGGCAACAAAGTGCCTTATCACATGATTGCCAACGACGGTAATATCATGCAGTATGCCGTACCATTCCCTAATGCGGAGACTGCAGAAGGGGCATTGCCTGAGCAAGGCATCGCCGAACGCTACGATATTATTGTAGACTTCAAAGACATGATCGGCAGAAAGCTGTACTTCGTCAACCTGTTGGAACACGTCAATGGTAAGGGGCCAGAACGAGTGATTCCCTTGGCTAATGTGCTAAATGGCAGCTATGTCGCTGATGGTATTAATGGTGATCCAGGCGTGGGTAAATTCCTTGAACTTAGGGTAAAAGGTTGCGGACAGGACGGCACTGACACTTGCACGGACTTGAGCATGAACCCTGCCGACTACGTGGAAGGCAACCCACTCAACAGGCAGATGATCCCTGTAAATAGACCAACTAATGCAGAAATACAAGCCGCTACACACCGGACTTTCGTATTCGGCAAGTCCGATGGAACTGATGCCCAGCCTTGGACAATCAAGACCGATGGTAGCATTGGTTTAACCATGGATCCACACCGCGTTTCTGCGGCACCAACCTTGCCTGATGCACCAGACGGTAAGGGCAAAGTTGAAATTTGGCATATTAAATTAGGCGGCGGCGGCTGGAGTCATCCTGTGCATGTCCACTTTGAAGAAGGCCAAATCCTGTACCGTGGCGGCAAAACCCCGCCCCCTTGGGAAAAATTTGGCCGTAAAGACGTATACCGTGTTGGGCCGCTCGTTGACAGCACGGACAGTGTCGACATGGCGATACGTTTCCGGGAGTTTGGCGGAACATACGTAGAACATTGCCATAACACCCAACATGAAGACAAAGCGATGTTGCTACGTTGGGATGTAGAACACCCTGGCCAAACGATAGCCCTGGCAACCCCACAAGCAGGATGGGATGGGGTGTTCTACGAAGCCAGCACAACCTTGCCGACCTATAAAACCGGCGACGTGAAAGCCGCCCAAAGCTTTATAACACCGGCTGGGTTAAGTGATGTCGATATTTTAGATCTCTACACCACGCCGATCCCTACACCTGACCCTGTCATCGTGAATGACCCAAGCCAAAGTGTGACAACTACGCCCACAGTACCTGATGTCAAGAAAAGCTCGAGTGAATCAATTACGGTAAGCGCAGGATCGCCCAGTATAAATAACAAGGCCCATAAGCCAGGGCATTCGAATTTATCAAGCCAACACAACGCTCAGCCAAGAAAGAAAGCCAAGAATATAAAGGCGCTGGCTAAGGGTAATGGTCAATCGATGAAGCATTACCTGCAAAAACATCGGGTACAACCCACACACCACGGATGACCGTTTGGGTAGATGCTTGACAACTGCAAGGAAGCGGTTGTGAACGAAGGCGGTATGTGCAGTTATTGCAATGCCGCCTTCAACCTTATCAACAAGCACGCCAAGGGCAATTGAAGACCGCTGATCTTCATCGAAGTAACGTACATTCGGTTTTAACAACCTCGCCATATCCGCTCCTTGGCAGTATGGCGTTTTTTTACTTCAAGTGCTTATCGAGACAATACAGATTTAATACGACACACCTATTCCCCCATACGTCCAACTATCAGCCCACCCCCCACAAGTAACCCTCATGCCTAAGGGATTGGCAGAAGATGAATCCATAGCCTCCCCTGCACTTTCGATCACCCAAAGAAGGCAATGCAAGGTCACCGGTATTAAGCGTACGAGAATATGGCTTGTCGCACAGAAATTACCCATACAGCCTAGATCCCGGCGGCAACGCTTGAAAACGTGTAGCATCATTACCGGTATCTCTGTATTGATTTTCGCTGAAGCTTAAATAAGCAATCAGGCACAGGTTCGCTTATACAACAGTTTTTGGGCTGATTGGGAAGCAAAATAATTCGGGTGGTTGGGTAATTTTTCACAGCCTGCTAGGTAATCATACGAATATACTTGCACTCACAATTAGAGGATAAATAGCACCATGGATATTTGATATTTGGCTGGCGATAACCCAACAGTTATCAACCCAATATCGGAATCATGCACGGTTGGATGGCAGGGTAACTTGGCTGCCACCAGAAGGGTTCTTGAAGCCAACATCCCATAGATGTGGTGAAAAGATAAACGGTAAAGTAAAGCCATTCGTGAGGCAAAAATTATGTCAACAGAAAAACGTCAACAACTTACCCATACATCCCAAGAGGTATGTCAGCAAGCTAGAACTATCGCCCATACCATTCTGTTCATGTTTATGACAGTGGCGATTTTTATGTCGTGTGTCGGAGTTAGCATTGTGCTGAACCTACCTTAAAGCCTGCTGGTATTTTCAGCAAAAATCTGGCAAGGTGAACATTGAATTGACCTAAGAAACCTTGAGTTTCTTTATGAGCGGGATTAGTGGGATCGTGCTGTATAATTGGGTAGGTTTTAAATTTAACCCTGCCCAATTCCGTTAGTGATGCAACTGCAAGCACCCAAAATCAGAGGCAGTTCACTATTACCCGCTGAATAAAAATGCAATAGTGACAAGGTAAGATAGATCGGAAAAAATCAGCGAACAGTTTGCTTCAGAAAGGCTTAATGATTAATTTAACAATACAAAAGTTATGGTATAAATTTATCGCTCCTGAACGGTAATATTTCGTTCAGGAGTGATGAAGCTATTGCTTTAGGTGTGGTTTGGTCCGTGTTCTGCTGGATTACGGCGATGACCTCGACGGCCACGGCGACCTGCTTTAATGTTTGTTTTTACTTTCATTGTGTTTTCTCCTAAGTTATAAAGTAATGCCGCTTAAAGCGGCTTTCTGTTAAGAAAACTTTTCAATCTTCTCGCCCGTTAATGGCAGTTTCTCGTCAAAAGGTTCAAATCAACCTAAATTTTTTTAAAAAACTTACATCTTGGAAATGGGTTTCTGAATTCTGGCTTATGTTGGTTTTCTATAAAGGCATTTATAATCAATAGACTGATTATCTTATGGCAAGGCAATTGATGACAGGACTATTTTTTGGATTTTTTCACCTTAATTTCAGGGCTCATCCGTTTTAGCCACATCAATAAACCCATGTATCCCTCGCTTGGATTTTACCGCCAACCAATTTTTTAGAAAACGTAACTCCTCAGTTTCTTCCAAGCTGTCCAGCGATTGCCTGTTTTTTAGCAAACGGAAAGCGGATGCAAGGATGTTGTAACGGGCTCCGGTAATGCTGGCGCGACGCAAGCCCACTGTATTTAATTTGTAGTGTTTCGCATAATGGCCGCCTATTAGGGTAAACGGGATGACATCCATGCTCAGTCCCGTGGTGCCTTGAACTATCGCATACGAGCCGATCCGGCAAAATTGGTGGGCGACGACATTGCCGCCCAAAAAGACCTTATCGCCGACTTCAACATGCCCACCTATCGCAACATTGTTCGCAAAAATGGTGTTATTGCCGATGGTGCAATCGTGGGCTACGTGGCTGTTGTTCATAAAGAAGCAGCCTGAACCGATGCGCGTTTCGCCGTTTTCCTTGGCGGAACGGTGCGCGGTAAAGCCTTCCCGAAACACGTTATTGTCGCCTATGAGCAACCAAGAGACGGTTTCCGCCTTGAAACTGGTGTCTTGCGGCAAATCGCCAAGGACGACATGGGGATGCAGGATATTGCCTTTTCCCAAAGTCACATAAGGCTGAATAACCGTATGTGCGCCTAACCGGCAGTCATCCCCTATCTCAACATTATTTTCGATTACGACAAATGGGCCAATTACAATGTGATTGCCCAGTTTAACATCGGGCGCAATGCAAGCCGTTGGATGGATTTGTTGCGACATAATCTTAATTAACCCCTTGGATGGTACTTTGAATGTAATTCTTTTAGCCGTTCTCTGGCAATATGGGTATAGATCTGGGTGGTCGATAAGTCCGAATGCCCCAACAACAGTTGCACGACCCGCAAATCCGCACCGTGATTCAACAAATGCGTGGCGAACGCATGGCGCAAGGTGTGCGGGGATAAGGGCTTATCGATTCCTGCTTTAAGGGCATAGCGTTTGATGATATGCCAGAATGCTTGCCGCGTCATACTATCGCCCCGGTTGGTGACGAAAATATAGGAACATTGACGTCCGCTCAATAAGGTTAAGCGGGTTTCGTTAAGGTAATTTTCCAGCCAACTCATCGCTTCTTCGCCAACAGGCACCAATCGTTCCTTATTGCCTTTACCGACGACCCTTACCACGCCTTGTCGTAAGCTAACTTGGTCCAGTGTCAAATTGACCAGCTCCGATACCCTCAGCCCCGTCGCATAGAGCATTTCAAGCATCGCCTTATCCCTAAAACCCAAAATGTGTGCGGTTTCTGGCGCATTCAGCAGAAGCTCTACGTCGTCTTCTGTCAGCGAACTGGGTAACGGCCTGCCGATATGCGGGGATTCAATGAGCGCAGTCGGGTCAACCGTAATGCTGTTTTCCCGAATGTAATACCCGTAAAAGCGCCGTAAACTCGATAAGATACGGGCGGAAGACCGGCTGCCGATACCTTCTTTAAAACGGCTTGCCAAAAAATCGGATAAATCCCCATTATTAACCTCCAGCATGGAACGGGCCTTAAGCCACTGCGCAAAGATACGAAGGTCGCTGCCGTAAGCGGACAAGGTGTTCTCGCTCAAGCCTTGCTCAACCCAGACAGCATCCAGGAATTGGTCGATTAATGTGGCGTTTTGCACGTACGAACGTTGTCCTTCGACAGGCTCAGGACGAACGGTGGGAAGCAAATTCCGTTCGTGGTGAGCTTGTCGAACCATGAATGCAATTTGCTTCCTGCCTATTGAATAAATTCGCTTCGTACACCAGCAATTTTTCCTTAATACGCATGTATTCACCATGCCGCTGCCCGCTGTATCCACCCATGCCATTCACCGCAACCACCCGATGACAAGGAATAAGCAACGTATAAGGATTGGTGCGGCACGCATTACCGACAGCGCGGGCGGCGGAACCGATTTTTTTTGCCAACGCGGAATAGGTCAAGGTAGAGCCCAAGGGGATTTTTAACAGTTCAGCCCAGACTTTATTTTGATGAACCGTGCCTTGCTTTAACAGTTTCAGGTTGATGGTTTGTTCCGGTTCAGGCCAGAAATCGAGAGTGTGTTTGTCATTATTTTCTGTTGCGTCAGCGTCTTGGGAAAAATCCCAGTCGATGTGGGTAATCACATCTTGCCGACGATGAACCTTAATAGTGCAGACGGGCGTATGAAGCCTTTCGACTTTTTCTTCGCCCTCACAGTTATCAACCCAGATGATGTTAATTGGCATCTTTCTCTCCTACATATTGCTTATCATCGCATCCGCAAATTCGCTGCACTTGACTTCCGTCGCACCCTCCATCAAACGGGCAAAGTCATAAGTGACGTGCTTGCTGGCAATGGTTGCATCCATGGCGTTGATGATGGCATCGGCGGCTTCCGTCCAGCCCAGATAACGCAGCATCATTTCGCCGGATAAGATCAACGAGCCAGGATTGACCTTATCCAGGTTGGCATATTTCGGCGCCGTGCCGTGCGTGGCTTCGAACACGGCAGTACCCGTTTGGTAATTGATATTGCCGCCAGGGGCGATGCCGATACCGCCGACTTGCGCCGCCAACGCATCGGAAAGGTAGTCACCGTTCAAATTCAGCGTGGCGATGACATCGAAATCCGTCGGGCGGGTCAACACCTGCTGCAAGGTGATGTCGGCAATGGCATCTTTTATCAGTATCTTGCCGCTAGCTAGGGCTTGTTTCTGCTCGGCATTGGCGGCTTCTTCGCCTTGCTCGGCCTTGGTAAGTTCCCATTGCTGCCAAGTATAGGTTTGCCCAGGATATTCACGCTCAGCCAAATCATAAGCCCAGGTTCGGAACGCGCCCTCGGTAAATTTCATGATATTGCCTTTGTGGACGATAGTGACGCTTTTCCTTTGGTTTACAATCGCATAATCGATAGCTGCACGAACCAGCCGTTCCGTACCTTCCTGTGACACCGGCTTGATACCGATGCCCGATGTTTCAGGGAAACGCACTTTTTCGTAATGTTTGGGAAAATTTTCTTTCAACAATTTAAAGAACAGTTTCGCCTCGTCGCTGCCTTGGGCGAATTCAATACCGGCATAGATGTCTTCGGTGTTCTCCCGGAATATCACCATATCGACTTGGTCCGGGCGTTTGACGGGGGAAGGCACACCTTTAAACCAACGTACTGGCCTTAAGCAGACATATAAATCCAGCAATTGCCGTAAGGCCACATTCAACGAACGGATACCGCCACCAATCGGCGTGGTCAACGGGCCTTTGATCGACACCAGGAATTCCCGGCAAAGGTCGATAGTTTCATCCGGCAGCCAAGTGTTAAACAATTCGAACGATTTGCCGCCCGCATACACTTCCAGCCAATGGATTTTGCGTTGCCCTTGATAAGCTTTGTTTACGGCTGCGTCTAACACCCGTACCGTGGCTCGCCAGATGTCAGGCCCTGTACCATCGCCCTCAATATAAGGGAT
This sequence comes from Methyloglobulus morosus KoM1, assembly GCF_000496735.2. Lineage (GTDB taxonomy): Bacteria > Pseudomonadota > Gammaproteobacteria > Methylococcales > Methylomonadaceae > Methyloglobulus > Methyloglobulus morosus. The sequence goes on along the minus strand of NZ_AYLO01000036.1, from coordinate 12,264 downwards.
GATAGGGTTATTCGGCACGACCAGCTTGCCATTTTGTGAAGTGATCGGTGCGCCATTGGGCGGGCGGATAATTTGGCTCATGTGATTTCCTGCTATTGTAAGAATTATTCAGGGCATTAGTTGGACTCAATCATAGCAAATGCTACTTGGTTTGTCCTAAGATACACAGTGTCCATGATTTAAGGCTAATTGGGATGAATTATTGAACTCTAAGGCGGGTTGATTCGGATATAATCCGTAACAAGTTATTATTGTTTACCTTTTCGCTCAGGATAATCGCTTTAAATAGCCGCGTTTTGAGAGATTGCCGACAGATTATTTTTGGAGACATATATGCATAAAGTCACACTGATTAAAGGCGACGGAATAGGCCCGTCTATCATGGATGAAGCGGTTAAGGTAATCGACGCATCCGGCGCAAAGATCGAATGGGAAGAAGCTTATGCAGGAATGTCGGCGTTTGAGAAATTCGAAACGCCCCTTCCTGACGATACCATGATTTCTTTCGATAAAACCCGAGTGGCGTTCAAGGGGCCATTAACCACCGTGGTCGGCACCGGCTTTCGTAGTATCAATGTGGCGCTCCGGCAAAAGTACGAACTTTATGCCAATGTCCGTCCGGCGAAGAGTTGGGAAGGCGTTAAGACACGCTACGATGATGTCGACATCGTGATTGTCCGGGAAAATACTGAAGGCCTTTATTCTGGGTTGGAGCATTACCTAACCTCTAAAAAAGACATTGCCGAAAGCTTGGCGGTCGTTACCCGAAGCGGTTCCCAGCGCGTCATCGAATATGCCTTCAAATACGCCCGCGACAACAACCGCAAAAAAGTCACCGTTTGCCACAAAGCCAATATCTTAAAATACACCCAAGGCATTTTCCTGGATGTCGCACGGGAAACAGCGGCGCGTTATCCTGATATCCAGTTTGACGAAAAAATTGTCGATGCCGCGTGCATGCACATGGTGATGAATCCGCAACAATTCGATGTCGTGGTGACCACCAATATGTTCGGTGACATCCTGTCGGATTTGACGGCTGGTTTGGTCGGTGGATTAGGGCTTATACCCGGCGCGAATATCGGCGACGATGCCGCCTTGTTTGAAGCCGTACATGGCAGCGCACCCGACATCACCGGAAAGAATCTGGCGAATCCCGCCGCTGTCATTATGGCTGGGGTAATGATGTTGAATCACTTGGGTGAATTCGATGCCGCCAAGCGGATTAAAACAGCCATCGAAAAAGTGGTTAACGAAGGCAGATACGTTACTCCCGATTTGAACCCACAATCCAAAGTGGGGACTAAAGAAATGGGCGATGCGATTGTAGGGGCGATGGCGTAAAAGATTTTTATATATTTGAAATCACATAAGCTGACCGTTCGCGCTGAGCCTATCTAAAGCGCGAACATCCCATTTGATAACAGGAGCAGAGGCGATGGGCAAGTTAACCTTTTATTCATCATTCCTAATAACAACCCTATTGTTGTCACATTCAAACCTACATGCCGAAATCAAATCCGAAACGATCAAATACGAAGTGGGTGGCCAACCGTTCCAGGGTACGTTAAGTTACGACGACAGTATTAAAGGCAAGCGCCCCGGCGTATTGGTCGTGCATGAATGGTGGGGCCATAACGCCTATGCCAACAAGCGCGCCGAAATGCTTGCCAAGCTGGGTTATACCGCTTTTGCCCTGGATATGTACGGCACGGGCAAAGTGGCCGACCATCCGGAAGATGCCAAAAAATTCATGGAAGCCACATTGGCAGATATGAAGGTAGCGGAAGCCCGTTTTAATGCGGCCCTTAAACTGCTGCAACAGCAGTCGACGGTTGAGGCTGGTAAAATCGCTGCGATAGGCTATTGCTTCGGCGGCGGTTTGGTTTTGCACATGGCAAAAGTGAATCCTGATTTGGCGGGCGTGGTCAGTTATCACGGCGCGTTGGGCATTGCCGCCAATACTCAGCCGGTATCGAAACCGGTTAAAACTAAAATCATGGTATTTAATGGCGCCGATGATCCTTTTATTACCCAAGAACAAATCGCTGCCTTCAAGCAGGATATGAAATCTATCGGTGCAGATTATGAATTTATCGACTACCCCGGCGTAAAGCACGGCTTCACCAATCCGGAAGCCGACGCTTTCGCTAAACGGTTTAACATGCCCTTAGCCTATAATGAAAAAGCCGATAAGGATTCCTGGGAGAAAACGCAGATGTTTTTTAAAAAAATTTTTAAATAAGATTTGCAATTTGGTAATGCATCTTGTGGTTTCAATTCTAACTAAGAAACACATCAGCAGAAATACTAAAACGTAGGGATAACGCTTGAATTTGCCGGGCATTTAATTGGCGTTTGCCACGTAAAATTTCCGACACAACGCCTTGACTGCCTATTTCCGGCAAGTCGTTTTGCTTCAATTGGTGTTCTGCCATTAAATAAGCTAAAACATCTTGCGGAGTTGATGCTGGAATAGAGCAATGGTTTTGTTCGTAGCTGGAAACTGCGATACCGACAATTTCCATCAGCGAAGCCAAAGGGTGGCCTTCGTTTTCGCCCACTTCGTCGATCAATTCGTTCAGCAAGTTGATCCGCGCCTGGTATTCGGCTTCGGTATAAGGCACGGAAACCAACGGGGCCAAGGGTTGCCAGCTTTCTTTCATGGTTTGTAATGTGCTATTCATACTTGCCTCTTGAAAAGGGTTAATTTGATTTCCATTTGCCTTTATCGTACTCATCATGAGTTAAGATTTCGCGTATGTATAATTTGTTCCGGTTATAATGGATTGCAGCAATCAGGCGGTATTTATTACCGTGAATGTTAAAAACAGTCAAGGAAACGCCTTTATCGTTTTTAACTACGTCCGCACTTGGGAAGATTTCTTTTAGTGCGTTGTAGTTTGGAAAATTGTTTTTGCTGGTCAATTGATACCATGTGTTAAGTGATGTTTTTGAGCCTGGGTGTTTTTTGATGAAAGCGCTGATACTTCCATAAGAAATAATATGTGTCATTAGATTTCCTAAATAGATAATTTTTGTTTTTCATTGCAATCAGCACCCGCTAGTAATGGTTAGATAATATCTCAAATAGAGATATTAAGCAAAATTAAATTTCAAGCTTTTAATGAAATAGATTTTCATATTCAACTATTACTTTATGAAAAGCTTTTTTAAAAAAACATCATCTTGGTGTGATTATGATGCAAGTATTAATATTTTTAAAATTTAACTTATTGTTATTTATATATTATTTATGTTGACAGTATACAGAAATCACGTTGCCGAACGCGCCGCCGAAGGCGTTCCCCCAAAACCGCTGGATGCCGCGCAAACTGCATCTTTAGTTGAACTTATCAAGAATCCTCCTAAAGGCGAGGAAGATTTTATTCTCGACTTGCTCTCCAATCGCATTCCGGCGGGGGTCGATGAAGCGGCTTATGTTAAAGCCGGATTCCTGGCGGCGGTGGCAAAAGGCGAAGTCAGTTCGCCGATTTTATCGTCTGCGCGCGCGACTGAGTTATTGGGCACGATGCTGGGCGGATACAATGTCGCGCCGTTGATTGAATTGCTCGACAATAACGACATGGCGCCGATTGCGGTCAAAGCCTTGTCCCATACTTTGCTGATCTTCGATGCGTTTCATGATGTGCAGGAAAAGGCCGATACCGGAAACGCTTATGCCAAGCAGGTGATCCAGTCCTGGGCGGATGCGGAGTGGTTTACCAGTAAGCCGGAAGTGCCGAAGCTTTTGACCGTATCAGTGTTTAAAGTCACCGGCGAAACCAATACCGACGACTTGTCGCCTGCGCCGGATGCTTGGTCGCGACCGGACATTCCGCTGCATGCCAAAGCCATGTTGAAAATGCCGCGTGAAGGCATCACCCATGCCGAGCAGCAAATCACCGAACTGAAACAAAAAGGTTTTCCGGTCGCTTATGTCGGCGACGTGGTCGGCACCGGTTCGTCCCGGAAGTCGGCAACCAACTCGGTGCTGTGGTACATGGGCAACGACATCCCGCATATCCCCAATAAGCGGGAAGGCGGCGTGTGCATCGGCGGCAAGATTGCGCCGATCTTCTTCAACACGATGGAGGATTCCGGCGCATTGCCGTTCGAGTGCGACGTCACCCAAATGAATATGGGTGATGTAATTGACATCTATCCGTATGAAGGCGTAGTTAAGCGGCATGGTAGTGATGAGGTGATCTGTAAATTTGAATTGAAAACCGATGTGTTATTGGACGAAGTGCGCGCTGGCGGGCGGATCCCATTGATTATCGGCCGCGGTTTGACCGAACGTGCCCGCAAGGCGTTAGACTTGGGCGCATCTACCGTATTTAAACGTGCCGGTGCAGTGGCAGAGAGCTCCAAGGGCTTTACGCTGGCGCAAAAAATGGTCGGCAAGGCCTGCGGTGTTGCGGGCGTGCGTCCGAATACCTACTGCGAGCCGTATATGACCACCGTCGGTTCACAAGATACCACGGGACCGATGACCCGCGATGAACTCAAGGATTTGGCTTGTTTAGGTTTTTCCGCCGATCTGGTTTTGCAATCGTTCTGCCATACCGCCGCTTATCCCAAGCCAGTGGATGTCACCATGCACCATAGCTTACCGGATTTCATCATGAACCGTGGCGGGGTGTCGCTCCGTCCTGGCGACGGTATCATCCATTCCTGGCTTAACCGCATGCTGTTGCCGGATACCGTCGGCACAGGCGGGGATTCGCATACCCGCTTCCCGCTCGGCATTAGTTTTCCTGCCGGTTCCGGCTTGGTGGCGTTTGCGGCGGCAACCGGGGTGATGCCGTTGGATATGCCGGAATCGGTGTTGGTGAGATTTAAGGGCACAATGCAACCCGGCATTACCTTGCGCGATATGGTCAACGCAATCCCGTATGCTGCCTTAAAACGCGGCTTGCTGACCTTGGATAAAAAGGGGAAGAAGAATGTCTATTCCGGTCGCATCCTTGAAATCGAGGGCTTGCCCGATTTAAAAGTGGAACAAGCATTTGAGCTTTCCGATGCTTCCGCAGAGCGTTCGGCAGGCGGCTGTACGATAAGGTTAAATAAAGAACCCATCATCGAATACATCACCTCCAACGTAAGCTTATTGAAATGGATGATCGCCGAAGGTTACGGGGATGTGCGTACCATTGAGCGCCGGATTAAGAATATGGAAGCCTGGTTGGCGAATCCGGTGCTAATGGAACCGGATGCCGATGCGGAATATTACGAAATCATCGAGATCGATATGGATGAAATCAAGGAGCCGTTATTGGCTTGCCCGAACGATCCCGACGACATCAAACCCTTATCGGAAGTTGCCGGAACAAAAATCGACGAAGTATTTCTGGGCTCCTGCATGACCAATATCGGTCATTTCCGTGCGGCAGGTAAATTGCTGGATAAGTTTAAAGGCGATTTGCCGACGCGGCTTTGGGTCGCGCCGCCGACAAAAATGGACCAAAACCAGTTGGTCGAGGAAGGTTATTACGGTGCATTCGGCAAAGCGGGTGCAAGAATGGAAATGCCGGGCTGCTCACTCTGCATGGGTAACCAAGCGCGGGTAAAAGAAGGGGCAACCGTGGTGTCGACCTCTACCCGCAACTTCCCCAACCGTTTAGGTAATGGCGCGAATGTATTCTTGTCGTCAGCGGAACTGGCCGCAGTTTGTTCACTATTAGGCAAAATCCCAACAGTGGAAGAATATATGCAATACGCCGATGTCATCGGCGAAACAGCGGACGATACTTATCGTTATCTCAATTTTAACCAGATGGAAAGCTATCAAAAAGCCAGTTAAGCGCAAATATGAAAAATGAAGGGCGTAAACTTGGTTTGGGATAATAGGGTTTATAATTCCCTACGCAGGTAGTCCGTAAAGCCAATAAAGTTACGATAATTTATTTGATTGATCTATTGATTCGGCCTTGTGAAGTATTAAGTTTCCGTTCGCCTTGAGCCTGTCGAAAGGCGGTGTGTGCTTCGACAAGCTCAGCACGAACGGTTCAGACATTAAAAGGCCGAATCTATAACAATCGACTTCAATACTAGAAACAAGCAGATTCCATCCGCCATGCCTAAAGTAACATCAAAGAATACCAAACATGCTAACTGAGACCTCTTCACCTTCCAGCCTTGATACCGCCTTTACTGGCATCGCTTATTCCACGTCGACCCTGGACAGCGCAATTGCCAAAGCCAAGGTACCCCTTCTCGGTATGCAACATGAAGCGGGTTATTGGGTATTTGAACTCGAAGCGGATTGCACGATTCCTTCTGAATACATCCTGATGATGCACTTCATGGATGAAATAGACGAAGTCATCCAGGTCAAGATTGCCAATTATATTCGCAGCCAACAAAATGCGGACGGCAGTTATCCCCTTTATAAAGGTGGCACAGGCGACATCAGCTGCACCATCAAAGCTTATTACGCCATGAAAATGGCCGGTGATGCAGTTAATGCAACACACATGGTGAAAGCCCGCGAATGGATATTGGGTAAGGGAGGTGCCGCTAAGGGCAATGTCTTCACCCGCATCATGATGGCGATGTTCGGGCAGATCCCCTGGCGGGGCGTACCTTACATGCCTGTGGAAATCATGCTGCTACCCAAGTGGTTCCCGTTCCATTTGGACAAAGTGTCGTATTGGTCGCGTACCGTGATGGTGCCGTTGTTCATCCTTTGCACCTATAAGGTCAAGGCCAGAAATCCTCATAATATCGGTATTGCCGAACTGTTTGTGATTCCGCCGGACGAGGAAAGAAATTATTTCGCCCACGTCAAAACACCGCTAGGCAAGACGATTCTTATTGCCGAACGCATAGGTCGGCTGATGGAACCGCTAATCCCCAGCCTTATCCGCCGCAGGGCTACCGGCAAAGCGCGAGATTGGTTTTTGGAAAGATTGAACGGTTACAACGGTCTCGGGGCAATTTTTACAGCAATGGTCAATGCTTATTTAGCTATGGATTATCTGGGCATCCCTGTCGACAATGAACAACGGCAGGTCGCCAGGGCAGCCATTGATCGCTTACTGGTCATTAAGGATGATATGGCCTACTGCCAACCCTGCGTTTCTCCGATATGGGATACCGGGCTAAGCTCTTTAGTTCTCCAAGAAGTTGACCGCTATGAATCCAATCCCCAAACCCAAAAAGCCATTAGATCTGCATTGCACTGGCTGGCAGCCAAGCAGTTAAAGGACGAACCGGGCGACTGGCAGAATCGACGCCCCAACCTCCCGGGTGGTGGCTGGGCTTTCCAGTTCGGTAACAGCTATTATCCTGATGTTGATGATACAGCGGTGGTTGCCCTTGCAATGGTTCAGGCCGATAACCGGAAGTTCGCCGAGAATATCGGGCGTGCAGGTATTTGGATTGCGGGTATGCAGTCCACTAATGGCGGTTATGGCGCTTTTGATGCCGACAACACGCATCATTATCTCAACCACATTCCGTTCGCCGACCATGGTGCCTTGCTCGMCCCGCCAACCGCCGATGTCAGCGGGCGTTGTGTTATGTTCCTAGCTAAGATTGTTAACCAACACCCTGAATACCAGACAGTTATTGACAATTGTATCGCTTTTTTGCGTAAGGAACAGGAAACAGACGGCTCCTGGTTTGGCCGCTGGGGTACCAATTATATTTATGGCATCTGGTCTGTCCTAATCGGTTTTGAAACCGCAGGTGTACCCAGGAATGACCCTAGCATACGCAAAGCCGTGACTTGGTTAAAATCCAAACAACGTGCCGACGGCGGTTGGGGTGAGGACAATTACAGTTATCACGGCAAAAATATCCGTGGCGTATTCCATACCAGCACTGCATTTCATACCGCACTTGCGCTCTTGGCATTGCTTTCGGCGGGTGAAGTGGGTTGTGTTGAAGTTGAGTCTGGGGTCAATTACTTATTGAAAAACCAGCAATCCGACGGTTTCTGGAAAGATAAAAGCTTTAATGCCCCCGGCTTTCCCAAGGTTTTTTACCTGAAATACCACGGTTACGATAAGTTCTTTCCGCTTTGGGCGTTAGCCCGTTACCGTAATGAATGCCTAACCGTGGGATAAGGCAACATAACTTTTCTCGAATTTCTTTAATGTTGACGCCATTTGGTTCTCCAATCGGCTGTGGGGTTTCAACAGCACCTTTTCAGCCTGTTTTTGTACTGTTATGTCAACGGAAAAACCGGCATAATGCGTAATTTCCCCATCAGCCTCTCGGGCAGCAGTAATGGTTTGCCAAACCGGTGACAAATCACCGCTCGACACTTATCCCAGATTTCTCCTTGCCAATAACCATTTGGCGCTATTGATGCGGATTTAATTCGATAGAATTCCAAGTCATGCAAAAACCTGAGCCGAAGAAGGCGCGGGCTTACCAACCACTTCTTCGGCACTGTAACCTGTTATGTAAGTTAATGCCTTATTTAAGGCACTGGATGATTTTTTGTGCTTCCCCCGCCTACGACGCGTCGTCTTCTTTTACTTCGATGGCAGTTGCAAGGATACGGAGTTCAGCCTCAGCTAATTTTCGCTTAGTCACATCCGAAAGCGTTTCTTTCATTTGAGGGGATTCTGGGAAATGTCGGGCAACAAATAGATGATGCCCGACGATCTACTAAGCTTAACGATCCGGTACGATAACGACAGTTCTGCCATTCGGGTTTCCTCTTGCGCCCGTATTTCCTTTTGCACCTGTGTTACCGGTTGCTCCAGTTGCGCCGGTATCTCCGGGTGCTCCCGCACCTCCAGTAGCGCCGGTGTATCCGGTTGCACCTGTTGCGCCAGTATACCCAGTTGCCCCGGTTGCGCCAGTGTCTCCGGTGTACCCGGTTGCCCCAGTTGCTCCTGTGCCTCCCGCTGCGCCGGTGTAACCGGTGTATCCGGTTGCGCCTTGCGGCCCAGGAGGGCCTGCAGGACCTGCAATGCATCCAACCATCACTAGGGCAACCAGTACTACGATAAACATTTTCGAATATTTCATGGTAATTTCCTTTATTTTGTTAACTATAGAGCTTATAAGCTACGTGAACTTTTCAACCAAGTCTGTGCGTTTGCGTACGTAATAGCCTGAATGGGACTTTAATAAAAATGGATGAATCCCAAGGCGAGGGTTTTGAGTTTGTAGAAGATGCGACAGCACTCACACACCCTTTGCAACAGCTATGCGATCCAATTTTTGCAATCGGTTACGGCACGTCCGCACGGCGCAAGAGTTAATTGTCCATGCGGACGGTATCGACCCTCATGATCTATATTTGTGTCCATAATCCGTGTTGGACAGATAGAGGCAGATACCCTCCCCGGAGCCAAACCTGTTTTTAATCGTTGTTACTTTCGGTCACTCGACACCTACCACTGACGAATATTAAGCGGAAAAAACAAACTGACGCCGGGCGATTGCATTGGCCCATAGTACACTGGCGGTGGAACGTAAACAGGTTGCGCGTAGTTATAGTAGGGTTGTCGATTCCCGTAACCGTAGCCATAAGGCTGCTGCCGATACCCTGGCTGATACCTATAGCCATCATGATCGCCGCGCCATCCCTGATTGCCGCCGTGGTTGTTGTGCCGATTCCCACGGCCATGACCGTTGCCATGGTCGGCGAGTGCCGACGATATAGACAAAACACTTATTGCCGATGCAACTGCAAGCACTATCAGAACCTTGCTGTAGGTTGACATAAAGTGCCTCTCTTGTGGTATTAAAGATTTCATAATGGCCTTCCTTTTCAGGGGTGCTTGATGAGGTTATGAGCCAGGGAATTGAATTTTCCCCGACATAATAAAACCGTATTCTTAATCATTTGCCACTCGTCTTCTTGTGGCTATGCTTGTGCTTATGGTCGCCATGCTCGCGATAACCATGGCGGAACAAGGTGTCCGCTTCCTTTTTCTGTGCATCGGACATGCTGGCATAGAGATCGGCAAACAAGGGGGTTAAATTCTTGATCCCGTCCGCATGGGCTTCAGCAATCTCGCCGTAGGATTTGAGATCGTCAATTGCGTTCATGTCCTTGGCATGATCAATCCTTGCCTGAGTAAGCGTGTCCATGGTTTTACCATTGGTGCGCATAACTTCGGCGACCTTGGCCCAATGTTCTTCCTGTGCCGAGGTGATCTTTAATTTGGCGTGCATGTCCTTGATGCGCAATTCGGCGCGATCTTCATGAGCGACTTTAGCGGCAGCAAAAACCGTACCCGGTATGAAAACCAGAGTAGCGACCAGAATCGCTACACCAATAAGCCGCGCGCTTGCAAGATTGAATTGAATACCACTTTGTTTCATGTTTGTTCTCCAAGTTGGTTTAGGTTTCTGGACACCCATGCAAATTACAGGGTATGCCATTTGATTTGAGGGCGATAATCTCCACCTTCAGGCGACCTTCTGTTCACAAGGCCGCCTAATTTAAATATAGGTTTCCCAGTTGCCTTTTTGAGGTGCTGGGCTGAAATCTGAGGGGAATTGACTACGCATAACCTCCAAGAGGCTGGGTAATATCCGTGATACGACTAAATATACGAAGCAATCCTTTAAATCACCCTCTATTGATAATTTTCTTACCTTGTATAATAACTAATAATATGTCAGCGCGAACAAAATTGAGGTTTCGCGCCGACGTAAATTAAACGTTACTTTCTCAAACGAGAAACCTTAAGCGGGCGTTGCATCCAACAGCCTATCCAAAGAGCGTATATGCGATTGTTGCGCAGGTAGCAACTTCGTTTCAATTAAAGTACGGGCTTCTGAAGACAGCGTGGTGTCCTTAAGTGCTGCTTCATAGTCCCCTTCCCCAGATTTTTCGCCTTCCAACAAAACCTTTATTGCCGATTGCTTGCCCAGCAAACTTGCGCCTTCCAGGATTAATTTCGCCCAACTACCCCAAACTCCTGTACCTTTTTGCGGCGTTCCACCTAGTTTAGTCATAAGTGCCTCTAAACTGGAAACCGCCCCTTTATGGGCTCCCAAAATTGGCGTCAATGAATTTGCTACGAACTGTCCTCCAGGCAACCGAAATTTCTCCAGGGCTTGTTGATAAGTTTCTGTCGCTGACAATTCATCTTTCAGTAATTTTTCGATTGTTTTAATGTTGTGCATAATAAAGTCCTCGGTGATAATTTTCTTGATGACGCGGAATTGCATCATCAAGTTTAAGCGTTGACTGATGCTTCTTCAGTCGATGAAATATCTTCAGCATTGGCCTGTTCAAAGATCTCTTTCACTTGGTCAATGGCTTCGCTGCTTGCGGCATGTACGGAAATCAAGGCGCATCCGCCTATGATTTTTCCTTCATAACGCTTGGCTTCATATTCCGGGATACCAAGCCCGATTAAAGCACCGCCCAAACTTCCGGCAGCCGCGCCGACTGCCGCACCGCTCAATGCACCCATGATAGGCCCTGCGGCGATAAATGGGCCAATGCCCGGAATAGCCAGGCTTCCGATCCCGGCCAGCCAGCCAAGCACAGCACCAGAACCAAGACCTACTGCGCCACCGATAGCCGCACCTTCCGGTGCTTTGGTATGCTTTTCATAGGCAAAATCGCGAGTGCTGCCTTTGTCTGGGAACAACACCGATATATCATTGTTTGAAAACTTAGCCGTCTTCAGGTTACTGACGATAAGTTCGGCTTGTTCGGTACTTTTTGCGATACAAAAAACTGCTTTAGTCATGACATTCTCCTAGGCCGTTAAGGCGCTTTAATTTCAAGTTGGTTATCAACGCGCAATACACCTCGAATTTTTTTGGCGATTTTTTCTATTGCCAAGCTTTCACCTGCATATTCAACAATCCCGCGTAAGGTCACTACCCTATTGCTGGTAATAATTTTTATATTGTGTGCATTGACCGATAACGACTTATCTTTAATCAATGCCTTACGCATCTTGCTCGTGATCTTGATGTCCTTTTTGTCGCCCTTTTGGTCATCCGGGGTTAAGGTCGTGCCATCCTTGTCGCGGACATTGCGCTGGGTATTTTCCAAGGGCGAACCATTGGCCGCCAAATAGGTTGCGGTATCGTGCTCGGCTTGGATAGGACTGGTCATCATTAACAGACTGCCTGTTGTGAATATAACTAACAATAATCGTGTCAACATTATTATCTCCTTAGTAGAGGGTGATTTTTAAGCCCATAGAAGGGCATCCATACTGGCTTTATCCTTCTTATGCAGCGATTGACAACCCACTATGCCTAACGACAAACTCTAGCGACCGCTCATCAACCGGCTTAAAAGGAAACCAACGCCTACGGCTA
>NZ_AYLO01000035.1 GCF_000496735.2 Methyloglobulus morosus KoM1 | reverse complement strand
TATTTGATCTGTCAGAGCCAGCATCCTTAAATCACTGTTAAGTTAAATACACAATAGGAGACTTTTTCACGGTAAGCGTTCTAAAAGTCTAGTTTAATACAATACGCTTTCAAATACTCTTCTTCATCATGGGTGGTGATACATCCTAGCTTTTTCATTTTTAGCTATAATTTACTCCGCTTAATGTTACGATGGTTTTTCTGTCTTCGTGACCACAATTTGAGATCTTGCAACCCTGATTTAAAGCCCATCGAAATAAAAAAAAACATGCCGTTTGAAATTTGGAACACGGTTATCGGCTCGATCCGCAAATATCCTTGATACCAAACATTACCTTACAGATTTAATAGGGGGCTAAGGAATTTTCAAACCATGGGGACAAGGTTGTCCACCAATTGCTTAGTGCATTTTTCCCACGTGTTCTCCAGCGCGTAACGTCGGCAGTCCCCTGAGTTTAGCTCGAGTGCCGATAGGGCTGCCAGTTGCAGATCCTCGTTTAAGAACCCTGTTTGTGCATCTATGATGACATCCTTTGAGCCCTGGACTGGAAAAGCCGCGACCGGTACGCCACAGGCCAAGGCTTCCAATAGGGCAACACCGAAGGTATCGGTACGGCTGGGAAAAACAAATACATCGGCAGCCGCCATAAACCGGGACAAGCTTTCCTTTTGTTGGTAACCCGTAAAACGGGCAGCCGGATATTTGTTGGACAGCAAGGCTTTCTGTGGGCCGTCACCGATAACATACTTAGTGCCAGGAAGATCTAGCTTAAGAAATGCTTCGATATTTTTTTCTATTGCCACCCTGCCCGTAAACATAAATATTGGACGTTTGTCCTTAATAAAATCTTTTGGCTGGGGACGATACAGCTCGGTATCTACACCCCGAGACCAGCGAGCCAGACGTCGGTAGCCCGCTTGGTACAATTGCGTTTCCAGGGATGCTGTCGACACCATGACCCGGGCGCTGTCACAGTGGAACCAGCGTAGGTAAGTTTCGCTTATCCATACGGGAAAGCCGATACGCAATTTAAAATATTCCGGAAAATGGCTAAGGTAAGAACTGGTGTACCGGAAACCGAATTCATGGCAATATCGGCGTACGGCATAACCGATCGGGCCTTCAGTGACCAAGTGGATGGCATCCGGTTTAAATGCCTTAAGGATGGTGCGTGCCTTGGGGCCGCAAAGAAATGCAAGACCGACATCGGGGTATCCGGGCCACGGGTAGGTCTTGAACCGCTCCGGGGTTATCAGTTCGACCTCGTGCCCCAGTGTTTTCAATGTCGCGACAGTATTGGTCAAAGTCGTGACAACACCATTGATTTGTGGATGCCAGGCATCGCTAATAAGGGCAATTCGCAAGATGTCTCCTTCAAGCCGTCACTTGAGCCTAGCCTCAATTTGGGTGCGTAACTCTTGCTGTTTCTCCCGGGTTATCGGGAAGTTCCACATCAACGGAAAGCCCAACATCATAATGGCGCAGGGCAACCAACCGTAAATTCCCATCAAGGCGGATTCCGCAACAGGGCTGTGGATGGCCGCCGAAGGTTCGAAGCCGTAAAGGGCCGGCAACGATGTCCCCAGGAACACGCCCAATCCAATAGCCATTTTGATGACCATGCCCCAAAGCGAGAAATAAAAACCTGTCCTCTGACGGCCTGATGCGAGCGTGTCATGATCGACGACATCCGCAGCTATCGAGTTTGACAAGAAAATGACTGAAGCCAAGCTGCTCCCACGCAATATGATCAAGGTGACATACAGCCCAATATCACCGTGACCGACCCATGGCAATGCTAAACTCCACAAGCCGACCCACAGCCCTGCAAGCGTCAATGCCCGATGTTTACCAATTTTGTACGAAAGCCCTATCCACAGCGGCAAGGCTGCAAGGGAGGCTAACGTTTCTGCGAGTATCATCGGGGAAAATAACTCTGGCCGACCGACAATGTGTTTCAACACCATTTTATGTAAAGTGGCCTGTATCATCAATCCCGTCACAAACAGCACCAGGGTGACCAGTGTCCTGGCAAAAGCCCTATTTTGCGCTATCAGCCTAAGCCCTTGCCATCCGTTGTGGGGCTGGCCTTTTAATTGCTCACTCGGTTTTTCAGGGACATTGGCAACGGCCAAAACCACAAATACCGGCAACCCAACGCACACCATCAAGGCAATGGCCTGAAGTTGCCCACTATTACCGTGATAGCCCAGGCTGCCCATTATCATCAATAGCACCAGGAACAAGATATGGCCGCTGGCACCGAAAGCTTCCCGCCAAGCCGCAACCCGCGACCTTTCGTTATAGTCGTTTGAAAGCTCAGCGCCCCACGCCTTGTAAGGCAAGTCAAATACCGTAAACGACAAGAACAATACACTGGCCCAGATCAGCAAATAATAAACTGATACAGTTTCCTGCGGCACAAAGACCATCCAAGTTGACAGCAATAAGAATGGCGTTCCAACAACCAGCCAAGGTTTACGGCGTCCCCAGCGCGTCTGCCAGCGGTCGCTTAAGACGCCAATGACCGGGTCGATAAAAATATCCAGGAACCGTGACGCCGCAATTGCCGCCCCAACGCTGGCAAGCGGAAGCCCCAGGTCATCCGCATAATATGATGGGACGAAAAGCACCAGGGGCAACACCACCATCGAGTGCAATAAATGCGGTAAACCATAAAGGGCCATTATCTTATGGGTGAGAGGAAGGCGCTTGTCCATGTCCATAAATTCTGAGGTGGTTATTTGGCCAGTAATCTCGGGCTAACCCAACGCCGCTTAACGACATAGCCATAGGGTTTTGAGATTTGGGTCGGCAACACCTACCCCACAACCATCTCAATGTAGGGCTTGAATGTGCCCTGGATATGATATCGGGCAGGGAGTTCGCTTTCCCAACGTTTTGCAATTTCAAGCTCGCCATGCCTATCGGCGTCGTCCAATAGGATGGCGCAACCCATCTTCAGCTTTTCCCTCATGATGGGTGCCAACCCATACCTGCCTCCCTTGGTTCTGCTGGGAGGCCCGTCACAAACAACTAAGAAAAAATTGCCTGGCATCCTATGGAAGGGCACATCGTACCAATAAAACTCACCATAGTCCTTGAGGGGCATTGTGCATATTTCGGTGTCCAGCTCGTATCTATCTAAATATTTTTGCACTTTCTTTGCCCACTGAGGCTTGTGCTCCAGAACCCAATGGCTGTTACCTCGGGATTTAGCCACAATGCCAAGCAATAGCGTGGTTAATCCAGAACCGCACTCTAAAATAGGGCCGCTTGACGACAATGAATGGCTTATGCAACCCGCGAGATATTCGTCCCTCGCGCTCCATGCCTCATTCCCCCATCCGTAAATGAGGTCAATCAATACAGGGTTTCCTGGGTATGCACAAGCAGCAGGGTCGCTGAGGAATTGGTCCATGGCTTGTTGGAATACGAAATCACGTCGCTTGCCCCGAAGCAAACTCCGGATTTGGGACGGCACTGACTTGTAGTAAGCTTCCATCAGGAAACCACGCATCTTGTACGGAAAGACTGGTTTCAAGGCATTTCTCGGTTGCAACATCCTGATTTCCAGGAAGCTATAGTCATTGTATAGGGTCTCCATGTACAACGCACGAGGTTTAACTGGCCAAAACAGATGCAATCCAGCCAAGCCCTGAAATGTCAAAAGCCGACCCTAGCTAAGGGCCTTTCTTGGTATGCCCGGAAAGCCGCTTGGGTTAATGGTTTGGCGCGCCGTATGAAAATCGGTCATGTCTGCGACTTCGGGCTGGCCATGTTCGACATCAATTATAACAATCGGCGGATGATTTCATCTAAATTTATGGGGTCAATCGAATTCCGGCATAAGGCCTAGATCATCGTCAATTGGCTTTATCCCAAACTATCTGGTTATGGGTTTAGATTTACAATCTGTCACTTAATCATCTACACGGTGTTACCGCGCAGACTGCAAGATAATTACCTTGTAAGCCCCTACCCAAAAGGAAATCGGTTAAAATTAAGGCCGGAATCGAGCAGCTTTTTATAGGGCCGCCTTGCCGCAGAGGTTAGCGGGGTTTCAAGGCTACTTTGCAGGAAGGGTTCAATTGGGACAAATTGCGGCAATACCCTGTCGTGATTAAAGTCGTATAGAGTTTTTGAAAAAACGTCACTAATGCACTAATTTAAGGTTAGTCTACACTTTCAAATGTGGCATTTATTCAGTTGAAAGCAGTGAATGAGCAGAACATTTAGAAGCCATTTATAAACAAAATGTTATTGCTATAATTTGATGTCAACGACGTTTTTTCAAAAACTCTATACGACCTCTTTACTGAATAAGCCACTTTGAGGGGGCAACAATGACTAGCCCCAGTTTTGCCGGTGGTGATTTAACTACTCCCAGATTGAAAGAGAAAATAGACAAAAAACGGCCCAAGCCTCGCTACCGAGACCTGCATAGGCAAACCGGAAAAACTATTTCATGACGATGGCTGCTTCATCAAGAGGTATAACATGGACACCGACCAAGCATCATTAGTTGAAAAGACCTCCGCCGTTTTATTGTTCGTCGATGACGAACCGAATGTCTTAAAAGCCTTACGTCGCCTGTTCCATAGCGAAGGTTATACCATTCATCTCGCTGAGGGGGGCGCTGAAGGCTTGGATATTTTGCGCCAACATGCGGTTGATTTAATTATCTCCGATATGCGTATGCCGGAAATGAGCGGTGCTGAATTTTTAGCCCGTGCGGTTGAGCAATGGCCTGAGACTGTTCGCATCTTATTGACCGGCTATTCCGATTTGCAATCGACTATTGATGCTGTCAACAAAGGCCGTATTTTCAGTTATTGCAACAAACCGTGGAATGATGAAGAACTGAAACTATTGGTTAGGAACGCACTGGAACAAAAACATTTGCGGGAAGAGCGGGAACGTTTATCTACTATTATCCGGCTACAGAATGACGAACTAAAAACGCTCAATGAGCATCTTGAAGAAAGGGTTGAACAACGCACATCAGAACTTAACGAGACGCTAAAACAACTCGATCAAGCCAATAGTGACTTGAAAAAACAATATATTGATTCGATCCACGCATTCTCCCGCATCATAGAGATGCGTCCCGGCATTAAAAGCGGGCATTCGAAATATGTTGCCGAAAATGCACAGAGCGTAGCCAAAAAATTAGGTCTACCAGGCGAAGAGATAAAAAATATCATCTATGCGGGCTTGCTCCTACAAATCGGCAAAATGACCCTGCCCGATAAAATTCTTACCTTGCCGTTCTACACCATGGATGCGCTACAGAAAAAAAGCTACTTAAAACATGCACAGGAAGCAGTACCTTTACTAAAAGGTTTAACACAATTGGATGCCGCAGTGACGCTTATTCATTGTCAGTATGAACATTATGACGGATCAGGCAGCCCTGATGGGTTGGCAGGGGGAGAAATACCACTCGGCTCAAAGATATTGTCTGTAGTCAGAGATTATATTGGCTATTTGGACGGCACCTTGACTGGAAAACCCATGCCTGTTGCCGATGCCAGGAAACGTTTGCGCGATTTTAAGATGATACATTACGATCCTAAGGTCGTAGACATTTTTTTAAAACATCTAGAAGAATCGGCAACGCCGGATAACAAAAGACCAATTATCGAAATTTCCTGGACTCAGATGCGTCCTGGTATGGAAATTGAGGAAATATCGTATGATGACCAAATCTATTTGAAAAACTGCGTCCTTACCGAACGTATTATCAGCAGCGTACTTACACTTAGGGACAACAAAGGTAGCTCACCAAGGATTAAGGTTCGTTTGGGCGAAAACGATACGCATCTGCCGCCGGGTAAGGTTTCTTAACAATAAACCTCATAATTAGCTGACCCGCATTGCCAAGTGTATGACCTGAAAAAAGCCAGGCTAGCCGAGTAAAGAAAAAGTCTTATATCTTTTACGCCAGCCAGAATCGCTGGATGTGGGGAGCAGGCCTAGTCAAAATTGGTTTGGTCGAGGTCATAATCCTCTTCTTTAATTAGAATTGAGCCGTCTGGTTCCCACTTAACTTTCGTAATGCCGGGGTCTTTCGCTTCCAATGCGCGCAGTATCGCGTCCTTTTCTAGCAGCAAATCATGCTGTGTCCTTACTTTGGCAGCCAGCATCCGATTTTCCAAAAGCATATTTTTATGCTCCAATCCTCGAGTTACCGCATTTAAAATTTCAATATTATTCCAAGGCTTATTGATAAACCGGAAAACCTCGGCATTGTTGATGGCGTGTTGCATACCGTTCAGGTCTGCATAGCCAGTAAGAATCATGCGGATAGCATCCGGCTGTAACACCTTAAAAAAAGTTAAAAAATCGACACCATCCAGGCCAGGCATCCGATAATCCGAAATAACCAGGTCGAATTGCTTATCCTCGGCCGCCGCTAAGGCATCTTCCCCACTGGTAAAGGTGGTGACCTGATAACCTTTCAGCAAACGGGTCAAGGCGCGCAACACATTCGGTTCGTCATCGACCAATAGAATTTTTGATTCTTCCGGCTGGATTTCACTGGTCATACTGTGGACTCCTGATATGTCGATGAAAAGAGGATTAAAAAACAGGATGCCCTGGGGCAATAGTCCTCACGGTCAATTTCGCTGCTCGGTGGATGGTTCGTTTTAAGTATAGGCTTGGTCTTTTGTTATGACAATAAGGTATGCGTGTTAATCCCCGACATCATATACATCTCAAGCTAACTTAATTTGCCAAGGCTGGGAGGTTATTGAAACAAGGGTGTTTTTTATGAAAGTTCCTAGTGCCGATAAGGATGGGCGGATTAGGGCGGCAAGAACAATTTTCAAAGTGAATGGACAATTGCCCTGGTTTAGATAATTTCTTGACAAAGGAAATGGTTATAAGCTATAAACAATTAAGCCAAATTTGAAAGATGCTTTGTCTATTCCTTTAAAATGGGGGAATTGAAGAAAAGCGAGATTGTGCGTCACCTTTGGCAAAAGCCTAGAGTTTTCCGGACATGAAAAATAGGGCAAGCCCTGGCAGCCGATGTTTATTTTGCGCGCCCACAGCGATCATGGGAACGTAAGCATAACTGAAAACACAATGGCTTGATTCGGCAATATTTCCACTAAGAGCAGATGTTAACACGGTGACGCAAGCGTAAAGCGAACAAGCCACCGCTAGATAAACAACCATCCCCACAAAACTTAAGGGACTTCTCGGCGAACGAACTTTTTTGGGGATAGCAAGCAGACCTCTTCGGTTTGCATAACTTTTGCGCCTAATTACTAAAATCTGCGGTGCATTTGGATCAGCGCATGAATAAATCACTCAGCCCATAACAATGCTGGAAGCAACGCATACGGAACGAACCGTTTTGGTGGTTGACGATGAGGCGAACATAACCAGCGCCCTCAAACGGACTTTGCGCCGTGACGGTTACAACATCCTAACCGCCAATAGCGGTGCCGAAGGGCTTAACCTGCTAACCGTCCATGAAGTAGGGGTCATCATCTCCGACCAGCGTATGCCGCAGATGACCGGCGTAGAGTTTTTACGTAAGGTCAAGGCGCTTTACCCCAAAACCTTCCGCATTGTGCTATCCGGCTATACTGAGCTTGAATCGGTGACCAGCGCCATTAACGAGGGTGCGATCTACAAGTTCCTGACTAAGCCCTGGGATGACGAGTTGCTTCGGAAGAATATCCGCGAAGCGTTCGAATTCTATGAAATGGAACTGGAAAACCAGCGGCTGAGCAAGGAACTCCAACACTCCCACAATGAGCTAGTTAGGCTCAATCAGGATTTAGAACGGCAAGTTAAGCAAAAAACTGGAGAAATTGTACATAACATCAATATGTTGAAAATTACCCAGGAAATTTTCGAACATTTGCCGGTCGCGATTATCGGCATTGACGAACATGATATGATCGCGGCTTCCAATCGATATGCAGACCAACTGCTTTTAAGCCAACCCGGCGGCTGCTTACTCGGTTTGCAGGCAAACGAATGCCTACCCGAAACGCTATTGCGGGCGCTGCAACAAGCGTCATCGGTAAACGCCGCAGAATTTAACGGCGGTGTAGTGCATTTGGAGAATGATAATGTTATGCATATGTGGGTAAACCCTATGGGAGGTTTCAGCCAATCTAAAGGCACGATTATTGTGCTTTCACCGTTCAAGGGAAGTTGATGCCAAAGTACTTTGACAGGGTTTGCCGATATGGATCCGAAAGATAAAGCGGTGCGCTTGAGCCTGGTTGACTTGCCTTCCTTGCCGGCGTTGCTCATGGAGGCGTTGCAATACACGTCGGACGACAAAAGTTTAACTGTTTTTGCGGACAAAATAAGCCAAGACCCGCCCATGGTAATCCGGATTTTACGTATCGCCAATTCGCCTTTTTACGGCATGTCACGGGAAATCAGTTCGTTGCGGCAAGCGATTGCCTTGTTGGGTATCAATCGAGTGAGGGATATGCTGCTGGGTGTTTGTTTCTCCAATATCTTGCCAGTACGACATAAAGACTTCAACTATCCGTTGTTTTTACATCATAGTATGGCTGTGGCCGATTATGCCCGGCAGCTTGCAACCTATACCGGCATTGGCCAGGACATCGCGTTTTCGGCTGGCTTGTTACATGATATCGGATTGCTGGTTATTGTCGTGCTGTTTCCCGACGATTTTAGCCGCATTCTCAACGAACCCATCCCGAATAGAATCGAGGCGGAACGGCGGATTTTGGGCTTCGACCACACGGAAATAGGCGGTAAAGCCGCGATGAAATGGAACCTGCCGGTCGCTATCCAAGAAGCTATCGAACTGCACGAAACCCAGCCCGCGTACGATTCCGCCAAATCCCTCGCCTTATTGGTCTATGCTGCCAATTTACTGGTCACTGAAACGGAGCAGCGCGAAAACACCGGTTTGGAGCTTCAAGAAGCGATCACTGATGTGCTTGACAAACTGGATATCCCGATTGACCAAGCGACATTCTGGGCCAGCACCAGTCGAGAATTTGCCGACCAGATCGTTGCCGTCCTTTAAAATTCAAGGGAAATTATGCCGTTAAGTGAATTACAACAATTAAAATGGATATACGACCTTTATCAATTAGGGCATTCCGATTTGTCGCAAGGCAGTTCAAACAAGGTGTATGGGCAAATCCTGCGCCATATTGTCGAAGGCTTAAGAGCAAATACCGGGTCATTAGTTCTATATCAAGGTGAGAACAGTAACCAACTAACCATAGTTGCCGGCTTCGGTTTGCCGGAGGGATGTATCGGCAGTGTCATACCTAACGGCACCGGCGTTATCGGTTGGGTATTGGAGAACAAACAGGCAATATTGCTCAAAGGCAATATAGACAACGACCCCCGCTTTCATGACCCTATTCCTAAAGCAGACAATCAAATTCCCCATTCATCCCTTTGTTGGCCCTTGCTGGTGGGCAATCGGTTGCTCGGCGCAATTTGTG
Organism: Methyloglobulus morosus KoM1; assembly: GCF_000496735.2. GTDB lineage: Bacteria > Pseudomonadota > Gammaproteobacteria > Methylococcales > Methylomonadaceae > Methyloglobulus > Methyloglobulus morosus. The sequence goes on along the minus strand of NZ_AYLO01000035.1, from coordinate 4,256 downwards.
TGAACAACCTTGACGATAATGAAGGTTTTTCCGAAGTACATTTAGAACGCGGACAATTATTAGTTAACCTAGTTACCCTGGTTATTGACAATATCTGGTTAATTGGCGATAAATTGAATCGCATTCAATTGCTTGCCGCATCAAATGAACGCTATATCAAATTGAATCAGGAACTACAGGAGACCCACAATCGCCTGGAACAATCGGAAAAGCGGTTAACTGATATCCTTGATTCCTTGGATAGCGTGGTCTGGTCGATGAAGCCAAAAACACTTGAAATGCTCTATCTCAACAAGGCCGTCGAAGAGGTATCCGGCCATGCAGTCGCGGATTTTTTCAATAATCCCAACTTATGGTTGGACATTATCCATCCTCGCGACCGGGATCGGGTGAAAAGTAGTATGGTTGATTTATTGACCCTCGGCGTCCAGAAAATAACCTGCCGTATCCTGCGGCCGGATGGGGAACTTCGTTGGTTATTTCACCATATGCGCGCCATCAATGACGGTGTCGGCACGCCGCTGCGAATCGATGGCATCACGGTCGATATTACCCAGCATAAAAACGCTGAAGATTTACTGAAACAACGCAATGAAGAATTACAAGAAGCCTTCGATAAAATTAAAGAAGTCCAAGGCCAATTGGTGCAATCGGAAAAATTGTCCTCCATTGGCCAACTGGCGGCGGGCGTCGCCCACGAAATCAATAACCCCATCGGTTATATCAACTCTAACCTGACTTCTTTGAAAAACTATGTGGAGGATTTGTTAGCGCTGGCGGCGATTTACGAACAAGCCGAGCCGACATTGGCCGATACCGAGCAACTCCGTCAAATCGAGGCATTCAAGCATAAGATCGACCTGGAATTCCTTAAAACCGACGTGCTTGACTTGCTGGATGAGTCCCACGAAGGCGCGTCCCGCGTTAAAAAGATCGTCCAGGACCTCAAAGATTTTTCCCATGCGGGTGGCGACGACGATTGGCAATGGGCTGATTTGCATACCGGCCTGGAAAGTACGCTGAATATTGTCAACAACGAGATCAAATACAAGGCGAGTGTTATCAAGGAATTCGGGGACATTCCGCAAGCGTGGTGCTTGCCGCATCAGTTGAACCAAGTATTTATGAATTTGTTGGTCAATGCGGCGCACGCCATTGAAAATGAAGGTAGCATCACAGTACGCACAGGGGAAGGAAACGACCACATTTGGGTAGAGGTCAGCGATACCGGCAAAGGTATTGCACCAGAACACGTCAATAAAATTTTCGATCCCTTTTTTACCACCAAACCGGTGGGTAAAGGTACGGGACTAGGGCTTTCCGTCTCGTATAACATCATTAAAAAGCATAACGGCGAAATCCAGTTGGACAGTCGTGTCGGCGAAGGCACGACATTTCGGATCGTGCTGCCAAAAAAAGATGAGACCGCAACAACCGAATGAGTCCCGTACACTTTTAACACCCAGTAACCAGCCATCCAAGGTAAATAGCGGCAACAGAAAATACAACCACAAAAGCCAACTTAGCCCAAGTCCGAGCAAAGCGATCCTATAGATACAAAAAATCGATTATCCTTATTTGTTCAGCCAAGCTCTGCCAGTAATATTCGAAGTGACACGGCTTAGTGGATATCTAACATAATTTTTTCAATTTTATCCAGTATTTGCCCCTGTTGTTCCTGTGACAGTTTTGCAAAGTCGCGTTCAAAGTCGGCCAGGCTATATGCCTGTTGAGTTGGCGTTTTGCCCTGCACGATGCCGCAGTCAGCCAAGACTTGTTGGATAGGTCCAGAAGCGTCCTTTAAAGGGATATCTGCCGACAACACAGTACTGATTATTGTGTTTATGCGGATAAAAAGAGACTGACCGGACAAAAACTCCCCGACTATCCGGTCAATTTGTTCATCTGTATAAGCACGGCGTTTGCTATCTTTAAAAGTCCTCATTTTAATGGCTACCGAGGGCTTTTTATCAAGTTGATATTCAAAATCAAATTCCCTGCCTTGGGAAGTAATTAAGTTGCTGGTTTTGGCAACTAATTGCAATTTCTTGTCCTGACAAATGATTTCAAGCCTGATGTCATCGTAAAGCCCCCGTTTCGGCATGGGCGACCGAACCAAGCTAAAATCGAGATTATTTAATTTGTCCCATTCTTTATGGTACGTCCAAGTTTCCATTTCTTGGTCAGTTTCCTCATCAGCACTGGCTGGGGACAAACACAAATGCATAATAAAAAAACCTGCAATAACTCTGCATATCAAACCGTAACACATAGGCAATCAATCCTGAACAGACATAAGAAGGTTGTAACACTGAACGGTGATTATATCCTTATTGCCAAATGGGATATCGCCCCAATCGTTCAGCACTGACAATACATCGTTCGTACTGTTCTCAAAGTAAATTAGCGACATTTCGGATGGGCAAGAGGACTCTAGCCAAGGTTATTGGAATTCAAATGCAGCTTAATTGGGCGGGCTATCCACCTAATAACATTTCATGGCATTGCAACAAATGCGGACACTCGAACTTTTAGCTATTTTTTCTTCATCTGAGCACCTATCCACCGCTTAGGGCCTGGAAAATATAAACAGTCCCATCATCCGGGACACGATCAGAGAGCGTTTTTTTATCAATCACGATGGTGTCATTGATACAGAGATTCACATGTCGACGTAGCGCACCCTGTTCGTCGAGCACGTAATCGGTAAAGCCTGGGGCAATCTCGTTGACTGCGCATAAAATTTCGGCGACCGAACCGGTCGGCACGGTAATCGCTCGGTTTTCCAATTGCGGAAAGAACCGGTAAAGATGTTGCGTCATTTCGACAGTAGGCATGGTGTTCAGCCAAATCGTACCGAATAAATCGGCGGCAGATTGTTACCAAGGCACTGCCATGACTCGCCACGATCTTCTGACAGGTAAACATTTCCAGTCGTACTGCCAAAACATAAACAATCACCCGCCACATCGAGGCTATGCCTCAGGACGATGTCGTAGGCGTTATCCTGCGGCAATCCGTTTCGGAAAGTTTGCCATGACTGCCCGCCATCGGTCGTTCGCGCAACGGACAAACCGCCATCAATCGCCATACGTTCCGAATCCGCGCGTGCCGGTACGACCCACGCAGTACGCCCGTCATTCGCATCAACCGCGATGGGGAAACCAAAATGCACACCCACATCCGGCATACTGACCTTAAGCCAGCTCTGGGCGCCATCATTACTGTAAAAAACACCGCAGTGGTTTTGCTGCCAGAGATGATCCGGCTGCCCAGGGCAGCTAGTCACGAAATGCGGATCGTGCCCCCACTCGGCTTCCGGGTTCGGCATGTAATCATTAAGCATACCGCGATTACGTCCCACCCAAGTTTGGCCACCATCGATGGTCTCGATAACACCCGCTGACGATACCGCAACGTAAATATGATCCGGATCGCGCGGATCAACAATGATGGAATGGATGCCGGGTTCAAACACGCCATAATCGATACTCGCTGGCGTGCCGTACCAGCGGTTTTCAGTCGTCGCATCGCCGACGAACAAATCACCGCCGCGGCTATCATGATTCCAAAGTGGTCGGTTGAGTTCCCAACTATCACCGCCATCATCGCTGACAAATAAACCACCGGGGATCGTGCCAGCATATAGCCTGCCGGGCTGATTGGCATTGCCAAACGCAATATTCCAGATCTTATACACCGTTGCATCGGCATATTCAGGTTGGGCGGATGGAGACTCAGGATCGAAATCCGGGGTAGGCAGGTATTTGACGATATAGCGTGCGCCCTTAGGGTACTTTACGGACATCACATCCTCCCAGGTCGCACCGCCATCACGCGAACGCGACAGTTTGGGCCCCCAGTGGCCATGATCCAGGGAAGCCCACAGGGTGCCGTCACGCGGATCGCGTACCAAGTAACAAACAGGAATGCCCGCATGCGTAATTGGGCGAGGATGCCAGTTGGAATTTATACGATCGAATATTACGGAGCCCTTACGAGTACCTAGTAGAATCATGTTTGACATTAATTTGCCCTCATATACTTACGTCGATTTATGTACTAACCGCGACATAAACAAAACTAACCGACGCGGCATGGAAAGCTAAAAAACAAAACCGCATTATAACCGCACCCCGGTTGAGCGCTATGTTGGACGAAGCCGCTAACGCGGAGAAAAGCGCCGCCGCCTGATTAATCGATAAAATGTAACCTAAAGCCCTAAATCACAATGGGGCCCTCAACAACGAATCATG
>NZ_AYLO01000034.1 GCF_000496735.2 Methyloglobulus morosus KoM1 | reverse complement strand
ATAAATGTTCAATAACGAACACAATCAGATACAGCAATATCGCGCTATGCCCAGTCACAGGCTATGCGTTGCCCCCATGATGGATTGGACTGATAGGCACTGTCGGTATTTCCATCGCCTTATCTCACATCATGCATTGTTGTACACGGAAATGGTCACTACGGGTGCTTTAATACACGGTGATCACTCACGTTTTTTGCAGTTTAACCCTGAAGAACATCCACTGGCGTTTCAACTGGGGGGCAGCAATCCGCGTGAGTTGGCAATATGCGCCAAAATGGTTGAGGACTTTGGCTATGACGAAGTGAACCTGAATATCGGTTGCCCCAGTGATCGTGTACAAAACGGGCGGTTTGGTGCATGTTTGATGTTGGAACCTGACTTGGTTGCAGACTGTATTGCTGCCATGTGCGCGGTGGTCTCGATTCCGGTGACGGTAAAATCGCGGATTGGCGTCGATGACCGGGATTCTTACGAAGAATTAGTTAACTTTGTGGATAAAGTTGCTAATGCGGGTTGTAAGACGTTTATTGTTCACGCCAGAAAAGCGTTGTTGAAGGGTTTGTCCCCTAAGCAGAATAGGGAGGTCCCGCCGTTAAAATACGATGTGGTTTATCGATTGAAAACGGATTTCCCGCATCTGGAGATTATCATTAATGGCGGCATCGCCAGCTTGGAACAAGCCGAAAACCTGTTGCAGCATCTTGATGGCGTGATGATAGGACGGGAGGCTTACCAAAATCCCTATCTATTGGCTGAGGTAGATAAGCGCATTTTTAATTCCCCAGGGCCTATTAAATCACGCCATGAAATAATGGCGTTATTGATGCCTTATATTATTGAAGAACAATTACGAAACGGTGTGCGCTTAAACAGCATCACCCGCCACGTACTCGGGCTTTTTCATGGCGAACCGGGCGCGAGGGCTTGGCGGCGGCATTTGAGCGAGAATGCTACGGCTGCGAATGCGGACATCAACAGGGTGCGTGACGCCATAGCTTTTACCTTTCATTAAGGTATACTTCTAAAACTAAAATTATAAGAGCAACACACGATGGAAGAACAATTTTCAAAAATTATCGCGGCCATTGGCGAGGACTTAAGCCGCGAAGGTTTAGTAGACACACCTAAGCGTGCCGCTAAGGCATTCAAATTCCTCAATAACGGTTACGAAAAAACGCTGGAAGAAGTCCTGAATGATGCAATTTTTACCGCTGATTCTGAGGACATGGTCATCGTCAAAGACATCGAACTGTATTCCTTGTGCGAGCATCACTTGCTCCCTTTTATCGGCAAATGTCATGTCGGTTATTTGCCTAAAGGCAAGGTATTGGGGTTATCCAAGGTTGCCCGTGTGATCGATATGTATGCGCGGCGTTTGCAGATCCAGGAGCGGCTGACTAAGCAAATTGCCGATGCAATCATGCAGGCGACCGGCGCACGGGGCGTTGCGGTTGTCATTGAGGCCAAACATTTGTGCATGATGATGCGGGGGGTTGAAAAACAAAACTCGGTCATGACAACGTCCGCGATGTTGGGTGCTTTCCGCAAGGAAATCAGCACACGATCTGAATTCTTAAATCTTATTAACCGGTAATCTACAGCGAATGGCTGCAAAGAAAACTGGAATTTTGTTGGCGAATTTGGGTTCGCCAACTGCCCCCACGATCCCGGCTGTCAGGAAGTTCCTTAAAGATTTTCTATGGGATCCACGCGTCGTCAACATCCCAAGGCCAATCTGGTGGCTGGTTTTACATGGGTTTGTATTGCCTTTCCGCCCCGCCCGATCTGCAAAAGCATATCAAAAAATCTGGACTGACAAAGGTTCACCACTGATATATTTAACCCGCCAACTCTCTGAAAGACTGGCTGAAAAGTTACAAGACGATGACATTTCCATTAAATATTCAATGCGTTATGGTGAACCATCCATAGCCGGCCAGCTCAAGCTATTTAAGGAAGAAGGCGTTAACCAGATCATCGTATTGCCTTTGTATCCTCAATACTCTTCGACAACCACGGCATCCATTTATGACGATGTCGTCAAAGAACTCAACCAGTGGCGGCATCTTCCTAACCTGCAATTTATCAGCGACTACCATCAACACGACACCTATATTGATGCAATAGCCGATACCGTAAAATCGTCATGGACTGAACACGGCAAAAATGAACTCTTGTTGATGTCCTTCCATGGTTTGCCTGAGTTGCTGACTAAGCTGGGCGACCCTTATTATCGCCAATGCCAAGATACCGCTAGATTGATTGCAGAAAAATTAGGTTTGAATGAGAAACAATGGTTGTTGGTGTTCCAGTCCCGTTTTGGTAAGGCGGAATGGCTGAAGCCCTACTGCGCCGATACCTTACAAAAATTACCTGGGGAAGGCATAAAAACGGTCGATGTCATCTGTCCCGGCTTTGCCGTCGATTGTTTGGAAACCTTGGAGGAAATGGCGATGGAGAATAAGGCAGTCTTTATCGACGCAGGAGGCACGGATTATCGTTACATTCCTGCACTGAATGATTCAGGAAACCATGTCGATGCTATCGTAAACTTGCTTGATAAATGGATTTGAGAGACTATAACTAACTTATTTAAAGCCATTCCTATTGATTTAAGGCGGTTAAATGCAAGAAACAATCTTACATGGTTGGCAGGATGAAACCTGGCCCACCATAAAATCCAGCCAATCATTGCCGATGGGAGAGGGTGTGATTGACCAAACCGCATTTAACACCATTGAAATTGATAAGGTATTTGAGGCAACTGACTATGCCGCAACCACGGTTGGGCAGGCGACCTTATACCGTTCCCTATGCCAACCTTTGACGGACATTAAGGCAATCAAGGCAAAACAGGATGCCGTCTCCGAACTCAGAAAAAACCAAAAACTCAAAGGACAAATTGAGCAATTAGTTGAAAATGCCGCAGCCACTGAAAAGAACCTGCACCTGTTATTGTTTGGCGAGTTTATTGGGGCTTTTAACCAATCCCGGTCAAAAAATGAAATTGAAGGCTATGGATATAGGCAATACAAAAACGGTGTCCAATTTATTCAGGAATTTGTGTGCAATGTTCAAGCTGTCGAAAAGTCGAAGTCAAAATACCTGAACGACCTTTTCAATAAGGTGAAATCTTTCACTGAAACCCGTTATTGGTCGTTGATGGAAGGTCCCGTTTACTTTGTGGAGGGCAAGATAACGTCTAAGGAAGAACGGGGGGATTCTTATTTTCCAGTTCCGGTCATTTTTAAGCCGCAACTATTCAAGCCCTTATTGCTGGCCTTGATATTTGGACTGCTATGGCTGATTTCAATATTTTCGCCTGTCAATATCGCACCTTCCCTGCGTACGGTCGCCGTTTTTTTTGGTCCGTTATTGTTGCTGTATTTTCCTATTGTTGGTGGATATGACCGAGATAACTGCATCATTCCCTTAAGGGACGAATATAAAAAAGCTAAGCCGGTTGCTGAATTGTTGGATGTTTTAGGACAGTTGGATGAATTGTTGTCGTTCATGAAATTTGCCGATAATTTTGGGCACAATACCGTATTGCCTAAATTTGAGGATGCCAAACACCACCGCATTCATTTGGTTTCGGCGGTAAACCCCGTGTTAGGAAAGGAAAATCCCAAGTATGTCGGCAATGATTTTGTTTTGGACGACGACAAGCTAGTGTTGCTGACCGGACCCAACAGCGGCGGTAAGACGGCATTCTGCAAGACTGTGACGCAAATTCAGGTTATGGCGCAAATTGGCGGCTATGTTCCGGCCAAAGCGGCAACTTTGACAGTGGCGGACAGAATATTTTACCAAGTGCCCGAAATCAGTCATTTGGACGATGGGGAAGGGCGGTTTGGTACCGAATTAAAACGCACCAAAGACATCTTCTTGGCAACGACAGCCAAAAGTTTAGTTGTGTTAGACGAACTTTCCGAAGGTACGACATTTGAGGAAAAAATGGAAGCATCCTCCAACGTCCTCAACGGATTTTACCGCAAAGGCAACAGCACGATCTTGATTACTCATAACCATCAGTTGGTCGATCAATTTGCAAAAGCGGGTACAGGTGTGCCCATGCAAGTCGAATTTGCCAAGGATGCGCCGACTTATCATTTGGTTCCCGGCATTTCCAGGGTCAGTCATGCGGATCGCGTTGCCAAAAAGATCGGTTTTTCCAAAGAAGACATCGACAATTATTTGGCCAATTCCAAATGAAATTAGGCAGCGCACTAACCCACAGCGCAACTAAAGCCATGTTGCTTGGTTCCGGTGAACTGGGCAAGGAAATCACCATCTGCTTACAACGCTACGGGGTGGAAGTCATCGCGGTAGACCGTTACCCGAATGCGCCCGCCCAACAAATTGCCCATCGCTGTCATGTCATTACGATGACTGATGCGGAAGAATTAAGAAAAATCATAGACTTGGAGATGCCCGATATTATCATCCCTGAAATCGAGGCGATTGCAACCAATGTGCTCGCTGAGATTGAGGCTAATGGCCTGTGTCGTGTCATACCTAATGCCAGGGCAATCCAATTGACCATGAACCGCGAAGGCATTCGCACGTTAGTTGCCGAAACGCTACAAATACCGACCTCAAAATATGCCTTTGCCGAAAACTATGGGCAATTAAAAAAAGCGGTTGACGATGGAATCGGCTATCCTTGCTTTGTTAAACCCACCATGTCATCTTCCGGCAAAGGCCAAACAAGGGTGAAAAAGCCGGAACAACTTGAAGAAGCATGGAATTATGCTAGATTTAGCGGTAGGGTCGACACCGGAAAAGTGATTGTTGAATCCAAAGTCGATTTTGACTTTGAAATCACCTTGTTAACGATACGGGCGCTAGATGTTACGGGGCAAATCCAGACCTATTTCTGTGAGCCTATAGGTCATGTCCAAGAAAATGGCGATTACCGCGAAAGCTGGCAACCGCAAGCAATGACCCAATCCGCATTGCAAACGGCGCAGGAAATTGCAAAAAAAGTAACCGATGCGTTAGGTGGGGTCGGTTTATTTGGTGTTGAGCTGTTTATTCAGGGCGATAATGTTTGGTTTTGTGAACTAAGTCCCAGACCTCACGACACGGGCATGGTTACAATGGTCACGCAGCGCCAGAATGAATTTGAATTACATGTGCGTGCCATTTTAGGGTTGCCGATTGATCCTAGCTTGCAAAAACACGGAGCTAGTGCTGTAATTCTTTCAGATATCAAGTCGAAGGAGTTTTATTATACCGGATTAAATCAAGCGTTGAGTGTTCCTGATAGCGAAATCAGGTTGTTTGGAAAGCCGGAAGCATTGGTTAACAGGAGAATGGGAGTGGCTTTGGCATCGGCTGAAACAGTCGAAAAGGCGAGAAATAGGGCAACGAAGGCTGCTGCCCTAATGGGTATCCATAGTGAATAGCGGGTAACAAATGATAAAAAAAACAATTTTTTTATTGATCTCATTGACTTCAAATCTAGCGCTTGCTGACATCTATAAGTATGTCGATTCCAATGGTCGTGTCACCTACACTAATTTGCGTATCCACAATTCTGGCGGCACGAGGAATAGCCTGGCAAAACTTATTATCAAGACCCCCGAGAACCACTACAAATTCAGGGAAAACAATATTTATCCCACCTTTTTCCATAGTTTCAGCGACCGATTTTCTCCAAGAAATATTAATAAAAGCAGGTTCTCTAATTTAATTGCCAATGCGGCTTACAGGCACGGGGTTGAAGAAAAACTCGTCCATGCGGTCATCCAAACTGAATCCGCCTATAATGCCAACGCCGTATCCCATGCCGGAGCGGTCGGTTTGATGCAACTGATGCCAGATACGGCAAGACGCTACGGTGTGCTAAACCGTACCGACCCCGTCCAAAATGTCGACGGTGGGACGCGGTATTTGAGGGATTTGTTAGGCATGTTCAACTACAACCTGAAACTTGCCGTTGCGGCCTACAACGCAGGCGAAAATGCCGTCATAAGATACAATAACTCCATTCCACCTTATCCCGAAACACAAAACTACGTTAGACAGGTTTTGTCCTTATATCACCGATCCTTATAGCTCTTCATAATTCTTCGCCAGATTCTGCTGTCCTATAAGGATAGAATCTGCCTCAGCCATATTGTTGTGCTTTCGATTTATCCCTTATAGAACTCGTCGAGAGCTTTGTGTGACATGGCCTAAGCCCTACAATCCTCGCGGTTTTTTTAGATTGTTGTACAGCAATTCCCCCCAAAACTCAGTAAAGTCACGTACAGTGCCTTTCCTTATCCGGGTTACAAATCCGCAGGAAGTTTTCAATATATTGACACTCCAGGGAATCTTCTATTGTCCGAAAAAGTGGGATTATTGTCATTGTGTCTGCTAAACAAAGGCACAAAATAGCAGTTAGTAATTGGCATTAAATACCCTCCTTAAGTAGGGTGAAATCGGCACATTTTGTTGCTACGCTGATACAGAGAAAGTTGTATTTAAACGTACTTATTGCGCTAAAGTAATGTGAATCACTTCATATCTTAACCGCTTGGACATAGATAAACTTCATTCTAGAAAGAAAATACCTGATTAGTTTGCAACTCTATTAATGGGTGATTGACTATGACTAAGAATGATAATAAAAAATCACCAAACCAATGGGTGCGGAAATTGTTTAGGCAATCTAATGCCACCATAAAAGCAGCTCAAGCTAAAACCTATTTTGCCCATCGCTATCATCATAATCACGTCAAACCTGGAATAGCCAGCTTTGATGTTTTGTTCGCTGATGCGGACAAATTTGAGCCAGGGCGAAACTCAGGCAACATGGATTTTCAGCACTTTTTCGAGCATGGGCTTTCGTCATTGGGAAGCAGGCAAGAAATTGTTGAACCCCGGCAAGCCAGTGATATTAATAGCCTGCAAACGACTGAAGATGAGGACTACTTTAACCTTATTAGGGGAGCAAGCTTAAGTACCCAATATACTGTTTTGAATTGTTATGATGAAACAGTAGACACGAAGACTTTCCGGCTGGGCAAAGCCGACCGGCAAATTCTTGATTATTTGCCGGGACAATACATTACGCTTTCTGTAGTGATTGCTGGACAAGAGTATAAGCGTTCATACAGCCTGGCCTCATCGCCTTCCCATCGAGAAATCCTGGAAATTACCGTAAAAAGAGACCCGAATGGCGGCATAGTTTCCAACTGGCTTAACGATCAGCTAAATATCGGCGACACCATCACCGTAAAAGGGCCTTACGGAAAATTCAGTTGCGCAACAGACACCCCCCCAAAAATCCTATTTTTGGCGGCGGGCAGCGGTATCGTACCGATTATGTCGATGTTACGCTGGCTTGCCGATACTGAATCTTCCGCTGATGTGCTGCTAATCCTTTCGTTTCGTACTTTGTATGACATCATTTACCATGATGAGCTTAACTTGATTGCAGCTCGCCATAAAAACATCAAACTCGTTATTACCTTAACAAAAGAACCGATTGGTTACAGCCCTTGGCCAGGTAAAACAGGGCGAATAACAACAGAAATGATCGCTAGCACAGCGCCCGATTTATCTGACAGGGTGGTTTACCTATGTGGACCAGATACCTTCATGATTGAGTGCAAACAAAGCCTGCAAAAGCTGAAACTCCCAGACAAACACATATTTTGTGAAAGTTTTTCTGTCAATAGTCCGGTTGTATTAGAAACCGGCGCTATGATAAATCAACCTGTTATTCCCAAATATCTTAGTACCCAATCGATACGAAAACAAACTGGAAGTTATCAAGTCCGCTTTGCTAAATCAGGCAAAACGATTGCTGCCGACGGTACGTTAACATTACTGGAACTTGCGGAAAAATCCGGCATTTACATTGGCCATGAATGCCGTTCTGGTAATTGCAGTGAGTGTATGATCAAGTGCTTGAAAGGGAATGTTGAAATGACCGCACAGTCGGAAATCGACGATCTCGACAGAAAAAAAGGCTGGGCGTATGCTTGTTGCGCTTATCCGGCTTCCAATCTCGAACTGGATGTTTAACAAGGCTTTTCAAGACCTTATAAGAATAAGGAGGGCGAGTTAATATGTTCCGATTATTTAAAGCCAAACCAGAAAAAATGCACCCGTCTGTAGCTCCGCTTACCTTACTGCCAGGGTCTGAAGGTGAACATTTTTTACAAGGTAAATACGGCACTACCCAGCGTGCATTGAGGTTTTACGACAAACAAGTTTTAAATTTCCTATCGCCGGTCATGAAAGAATTCATTGCACGGCAGGAAGTCTTGTTTATAGCAACCTCGGATAAGCATGGCGAATGCGATTGTTCATTTCGTTTTGGCAGGCCGGGTTTCGTCAGGGCTCTCAACGACAATTACCTGGTATATCCCGAATATCGTGGCAATGGCGTGTTGGCGAGCCAGGGCAATATCATTGAAAACCCTCATATCGGCATGATTTTCGTCGATTTTTTTGCCAGCACCGTGGGGCTGCACGTGAACGGCAAAGCCAAGATTGTCGAAAACGAAGACTTACGAGATTTCCGGAAAAACCTGCCCAAAGGTATCATGGATGAAATGAAGGCTGAAGGCAAAAACCGCCCCGAACGCTGGGTTATGGTTGAAATCGAGGAGGCTTATATCCATTGCTCCAAACATATTCCCTTGCTCAAGAAAGCAGAAAAAGAAATCACCTGGGGTACGGACGATGATAGCCTAAAGCGCAGCGATTTTTTTGCTTTGGACGACATTCCACTTTACCGAAGAATTGGGGGTGAACCCGCAGTCCAGGCGATTACCGAAGCGCTCACCTTGAGGCTATTGCTGGATCAGCGGCTGCGTCCTATTTTGGATGAGATCGGCTTGCAAACCTTGCTGGACAAGCAACGACATTTCCTAAAAATTGCATTCGGCGCTTTCAATACGGAAAATGACCCGCCGGAAAACTTGCGCGAATTTTACAGGCAACAAAGTAACCCACGCATGAATGATACGCTTTTGGATTTGGCGCTCGTCCACCTTAAGGAAACCTTGGTCGACCTGGATGTGCCCGAGCATGAAGTCGTCGAACTCATGGCGAATTTGGAGCAGAAAAAATAAAGGGTCATCACGACCGACAAAACTACCCGAAAATTTGTCCGAAAAAGTCGGATTGTTGTCATTGTAACTGCAAATAAAAAGCGCACAATCACAACCAAGCCCACAGGAGACGGTTATGGAACTCGTTAAGTCTAAGGTTAATCCCCAACATCGGCATGTTGCGATGTTGGTGTACCCAGATTGTTTACTAATAGATGCAATTGGGCCAATGGAAGTGTTTAATTTTGCCAATTGTGCATTGCAACTCATGGGCAGGATTTCACTAGCCGAGTCAGTCTATACCTTGTCTATTGTTGCTGAACAGAGTGGCTCGGTGAAAACGTCGTCCGGGGTTAGCCTGGTTGCCGACAGAGGCTACGAAGATGCTAATGATGATATTGATACGTTGATGGTGGCTGGAGCGACACATCAGGCATATCTCGATGCGGCCACGCAGGATGCCAAGCTGCGAGACTGGTTGATCCAAATGATGCCCAAGGTAAGGCGGATGGTTTCTATCTGCACCGGAGCCTTAATACTTGCGGAAGCTGGGCTACTGAATGGACGAAAAGCGACGACCCATTGGCTTTATTGCGATCAACTTGCCCTCCAACACAAAAGTATACGGGTTGAACCCGATAAAATATTTGTCAGGGATGGCAATATGTATTCGTCGGGCGGCGTAACCGCCGGCATTGACCTGGCCTTAAACCTTGTAGAAGAAGATTGGGGTTGGGAGGTGGCGGCAAATGTAGCCCGTGGGATGCTAATTTTTATGCGCCGTCCAGGCGGCCAGTCCCAGTTTAGCAGTTATGTCTTTAACGAGGCAAAAACCCGTAAGGATTTCCGTGAGCTCCAGGCTTGGATCATCAGCAATCCGCATAGGGACTTAGGCGTCGAACAGTTGGCTGAACGCATGTCCATGAGCCCGCGCAACTTCTCCAGGTTATTTTGTCAGGAAATTGGGGTAACGCCTGCAAAATTTGTCGAAGGCATCCGTATGGAGGCCGCCCGAAATATGATGTTGCAAACCGACCTGCCGATGGAAGCTATTGCTGTCCAGTGTGGTTTCGGTAGTGCCGAACAGATGCGGCGGACATTTCAACGACTACTGAAAACGACACCGCAAGAACATAGATCCTTATTTAAAATGGCCGGATGAACTTAGTTTTGAAGTTAGATTGCAAAACCAAGACTATTTAGTAAAGGAGTGTAAAGAAGGGCAGGTGGCATAGCTATTGTTTTTCGGTGCATTGACAACGCCTTACGCGATTTTCGAAAAATAATTTGAACAAACGCGAAAGGTAACCGGAATTACAGGTAAGGCGGTATATACGCCGCTGAATTCAACTTACTCATAAGGAGATTCTTAAGAGGATAAGGTGACAATATCATAGATAAATTCGCTTTAGGGGTAGCTTCATAAAAATCCACTTTAGATGGTTTCTTGGAAAACGCATATAAAAAATCAAAAGGAAGCAATTAGCCATGAAAATTTTACTCTTATCATCAGCCTATAATGGCATGACGCAACGGGTTCACGTTGAGCTATTGCAACGTGGTCATACTGTTTCAATTGAAGTTGCCATCAATGAACACACCATGTTAGAAGGTGTGCAATTGTTTCAACCCGACATCATTATCTGCCCATTTTTGCGCCATCGTATCCCAGAAAATATTTGGCGGCATACTGTTTGCATCGTAGTTCACCCTGGAATCAAAGGTGACCGGGGCGCATCCTCGCTGGATTGGGCCATCCAAAACAAGGAGGCCGAATGGGGTGTGACGGCTTTACAAGCCGCCGAGGAAATAGATGCCGGCGATATTTGGGCAATGGCGACGTTCAAGATGCGCCCTGGCACCAAAAGCGGCATTTACACGGTGGAGGTTATCGAAGCGGCGGTTAAAGTTGTTCTACAAACCTTGGAACGCTTTCAGGATGCCAGTTTTAAGCCAGAACCTTTGGATTACAGCAAGCCCGACGTACGTGGACAACTGCGTCCGACTATGCAACAAGCCGAGCGTAGGATAGATTGGAAAGTGGACACTACCGATACGATTTTGGACAAAATCAATGCCGCCGATGGTTGCCCTGGGGTGTTGGATAATATTTTTGGCACTGAGTACTATTTATACGGCGCAACTAAGGAAGACAAGTTGGGCGAAGGCGGCCTTCTCGGACAACCAGGGGAATTGATTGCCAAACGCTTAGGTGCTGTTTGTCGCGCGACGGTTGACGGCGCAATCTGGATATCGCATCTAAAGCCCAAGGGCATTAATGGCGAAAAAGCTTATTTTAAGCTGCCAGCAGTGCAAATCCTGGGCGACAAGAGTGATGCCTTGCCGGAAATCCCTATCAGCATGTACCACAGTCCCGTCAATACCTTTAGGGAAATCTGGTATGAAGAAAAAAATGCAGTCGGGTATTTGCATTTTGAATTCCATAATGGTGCGATGAGTACCGACCAATGCAGACGTTTGCGTGATGCGGTGATGGAAGTGCGGAATCGGCCAACTCAAGTACTGGTGCTGATGGGTGGACGTTCTACTTGGTCTAATGGCGTCCATCTGAATGTCATCGAAGCGGCCGATAACCCGGCTGAAGAATCCTGGCATAACATCAATGCCATCGACGACCTAATCTACGCGATACTGACGACCACCAACAAAATAACGGTTGCCGCCGTACACGGCAATGCGGGTGCAGGGGGCGTCCCATTAGCGCTGGCTTGCGATAAGGTCTGCGTACGATCAGGCGTGGTATTCAACATGCACTACAAGCTGATGGGCTTGTACGGTTCCGAATACTGGACGTATACCCTCCCAAGACGGGTAGGTTACGACAAGGCATTGGACATTACCGAGGCCTGTATGCCAATAGGTATGCAAGAAGCCAAACAAATCGGTTTAGTTGATTTCATCATTCCTGAACTGTTTACGGCTTTTGACCACAAGGTAGAAATGATGGTCGAAAGCCTTGTGCAGAGCAATAATTACGACAAAATACTCGAAAGCAAAGAAAAAAGACGCAGTCACGATGAGTTTATCAAACCGTTAAAGTATTACCGCCAAGAAGAATTAAGGCACATGCGGGAAGATTTCTACAAGCCGAATTCACCGTATCATCCTTCCCGTAAGCAATTTGTTTACAAAACACCAGCAACGGAAACACCGGAACGGCTAGCCTTGCATCGGCGTTCCACCCGCCTTGATGATAAGGTATTATCTATGAGAGAAAACACAGGCAACAAGGCTGTCTCAATCAAACAAGTTAATTAGCCTTATTAGCGAAGGACGCGAAAAAAAACTCCCAGCACAAAAAAACGCTGGGAGTGTGAGATCAAACACATCAGGAGGATTCAATGTTTGCTGGGAAGCTGGAACGGGTGGCCTTAATGATAAATCATAAGTACCGAATCGATAACCATTCAGCAGAAATTGCTTAATCTAAGGTAAATAGTTAGGAGGTAAAAACAGAAAAATAAGCAATTTGGTGCACAGTGTAATATGATTGCAATTGATTAACAATATGCTCTTCAATCAATATATAGTTTCATAAAAAGAAACATTCTGCTTGATTGTTTTTAGTTCCTTTCCGACGTACATTCCTAATTGACGTTTGTTGCCCTAAAATCAGTTTAATTTGGTATACTGAATACAGCAAAATCCACAGTAAGCCTCACATAAAGTATGCCGAATCTACGCAGCATTGATGCGGGAAAAAGGATGAAAACTTTGGTGGTTATACCAAATCTGTACGGGATATTATGACAGCTAAAAACTCAAGACCTACATCGCCGCACCTACAAGTCTATAAATTGCCACTCACCGGCCTTATTTCCATTTCACATCGTATTACAGGAGTCCTGCTATCCGCAGGATTGCTACTAGTGGTTGCACTGTTTTATGCGCTTTCACAAGGCGCTGACAGTTATGCCGCCATGCAAAGCCTGGCAAATTTCTGGTTGATAAAATTGGTTTATTGGGGTTTCATCTACGCACTGTTCTTTCATTTGTGTCACGGTCTTCGGCATTTGGTCTGGGATGTGGGTGAAGGGTTCGAACCAGACAAACTGAATCAGTATGCCAAACTTGAACTGGCGGCAGCCTTTGCGCTCACTTTAGCTACGTGGATTTTCATTTAATTACACCCATGATCGATAAATTAGCAATATTTGGAAGTAGTGCTGCAAAATCAGCAACCAAACATTGGTTGATGCAGCGCGTTACGGCGGTAATCCTGATTCCTTTAACCTTCCGTCTCATCGTTTTCCTCAACTTGTGCATCAATGCACCTTATCAGCAAACCGTGGATTGGCTGAAATCGCCTTTGAATACGGTATGTATCGAGGCATGGCTAATTGTTACCTGTTACCATGCCGCGCTGGGGTTACAAGTGGTGATTGAAGATTATGTTGCCAATCAGGAACTTCAAGCCCTGCTAATCAAGATTGTCAACATGGGCTTCTTGTTCTTGGCGGTCATGGCATTGTTTTTTATTTTTCGACTCATGTAACTGCATATCAGGATTAGGAACACGCATGGCTGGAGCATATAACATTACCGAACATGAATACGATGTGATTGTGGTCGGGGCAGGGGGCGCAGGTTTGCGTGCGACCTTAGGAATGGCGGAAAAAGGTTTAAGCACAGCTTGCCTCACTAAAGTTTTTCCAACCCGTAGCCATACGGTTGCCGCACAAGGCGGAATTAGTGCCGCGCTCGGTAATATGGGCGAAGACGACTGGCGTTTCCACATGTACGATACCATTAAAGGATCGGACTGGTTGGGTGACCAGGATGCCATCGAGTACATGTGCAAAGAAGCCATTCCTGCCGTCATCGAACTCGAACATTACGGTGTCCCGTTTTCCAGGCGTGAGGATGGCAAGATTTATCAACGTGCCTTTGGCGGTATGACTACCCATTACGGCAAAGGCCAAGCCCAACGGACGTGTGCAGCCGCAGATAAGACCGGCCATGCCATATTGCATACCTTGTACCAACAATCCTTAAAGCACAACGCGTTATTTTTCATTGAATACATTGTGTTGGACTTGGTTATGCAGGACGGCGAATGTCGTGGTGTGTTGGCTTGGTGTTTGGAAGATGGTTCGATACATTTATTTAAAGCCCACATGACGGTATTGGCAACGGGCGGCTATGGCCGTACCTATTTTTCCTGCACGTCCGCACATACGGTTACGGGCGACGGCAACGCGATGGTATTGCGGGCAGGATTGCCCTTGCAGGATATGGAATTCATCCAATTCCACCCTACTGGCATTTACGGATCAGGTTGTTTAATTACCGAAGGGGCGAGAGGCGAGGGCGGTTACTTGACCAATTCGGAAGGCGAACAATTTATGGCGAGATATGCGCCTTCTGCGAAAGATTTGGCCTCACGGGACGTGGTCAGCCGCGCCATTCAGGTTGAGATTAACGAAGGCCGTGGGTTAGGTGAACATAAAGATCATGTACATTTACATGTAGAGCATCTCGCGCCCGAGATCATACACGAACGACTGCCGGGCATCGCCGACTTGGCAAGGATATTTGCCGGTGTGGATGTCGCCAAAGAACCTATCCCGGTATTGCCGACCGTGCATTACAACATGGGGGGTATCCCAACTAACTATAAGGCTGAAGTGGTCACCCTGGCGGACGACAATCCCGATAAGGTTGTCCCAGGCTTGATGGCAATAGGAGAGGCTGCCTGCGTTTCAGTACACGGCGCTAACCGCTTAGGGTCGAATTCCTTGCTGGATTTGATCGTGTTCGGACGCTCCGCCGCGATCCGCGCTGCCGAGATTATCAAGCCGAAAAGCCCGCATAAACCTTTGGCAAAAGATGCCTGCGACCAAGCCTTAACCCGCTTCGATAAATTTCGCCATGCCAATGGCAGCCTTCCCACCGCGCAAATCCGCTTGAACATGCAAAAGACTATGCAGAGCAAAGCAGCGGTATTCCGAACGCAAAAGACGATGGACGAAGGCATAACGATGATGAAAGATGTCATGCAATCGATGAATGATGTTAAGGTTATGGATAGGTCATTGACCTGGAACACCGATTTGGTCGAAACCCTGGAACTGGACAATTTGTTGGCTCAAGCGATGGTGTCCATTTCTGCGGCCAGCAATCGCCAAGAGAGCAGGGGAGGTCATGCGCGGGAAGACTACCCTAAGCGCGATGATGCCCATTGGATGAAACATACCTTGACCTGGTTAGATAAAGATAAGGTGACTATCGGCTATCGGCCCGTACATTTATATACCTTAACCGATGAAGTCGAAGTCGTCATGCCAAAAGAGAGGGTCTACTGATGGCCGAATTCACCTTACCAAAAAATTCCGTTGTAGCTAAAGGTAAAATCTATAAAGCGCCAGAAGGCACAAAGAACATTCGTCGTTTTGAAGTTTACCGTTGGGATCCGGACACCGGGGAAAATCCGCGCATCGACACCTACGAACTGGATGCCGACCTGTGTGGGACCAAAATTCTAGATGCCATTATCCATATCAAAAATGAAGTTGACAGCACCTTGACGTTCAGGCGTTCTTGCCGGGAAGGCGTGTGCGGCTCGTGTGCCATGAACATCAATGGCAAGAACTCGCTGGCATGCACCAAGGCGATTAGCGAGTATTCAGGAACTATCAAAATCTACCCCTTGCCACATTTAGACGTGGTCAAAGATTTAGTGCCGGATATGAGTCATTTCTATGACCAATATGCAGAAATAAAACCCTGGTTAACGTCCAATTCTACGCCCCCAGCAACAGAACGCTTACAAAGTAAAGAAGACCGCGACAAGTTGGATGGCCTTTATGATTGTGTGCTGTGTGCCTGTTGTTCCACCAGTTGCCCCAGCTATTGGTGGAATAGCGATAAATACTTAGGTCCTGCGGTTCTGTTGCAAGCCTATCGCTGGCTTGTCGACAGCCGAGACGAAAACACCGATGAGCGGTTAGCCCAGCTTGATGATGCCTTCAAGCTGTACCGTTGCCACACCATTATGAACTGCACCGATACTTGCCCCAAGGGGTTGAACCCTGCCAAAGCCATTGCTGAGACCAAAAAGCTCTTGGCCACGCGTAAGGATTAAGCGCCAGTTTCCATGGACAAGCAGACTAAATTGAGATGGCAATGCCGCCGAGGCTCACGCGAGTTGGATATGTTGTTGACGCACTATCTTGAAACTAAGTATCCAGTCGCTAACGAGGAAGAAAAGGCGCGGTTTTCGGAAATTCTCAAACTCGATGACCCCGAGCTAATGAAAAACGTAATGAATTTGTTAACTTAAGGCTTTCTGGTAATTAACTAAAGTTGTAACCAAAATGCCTTTACTCAAATAGGCAGAACTTGCTCTCAGTTAAGTCCAGCAAAAAAGGAAACGCCCAGGTTTTCCTTTTTCCAGTCAGCCGCCCCTGCGGCGTACCGACCGGAATCATAGGCCCAGTCCAGGTTACCGCGCATCCACGAATGCAATACTGCAACGAATCTTTGTAAATCCGCATCAATTTGCGGTGTGTATGATGGTAACTGCAATTGTAGTTCAATAAATGCATTGATTTCCGTATTGGTCAGTTCAGCCACCAGATCGACCGTTTTCTGCAGGCTCGGTTGCGTAGGGCGCAGTATAGCTACCAGATTATGGACATCGTTACACCGGGATTCCTTCGCATAAGAAATAATATCGTTCGACCAGCACACGACATTATTGGTCATTAGCGCCAAGCGCTGCACCACGTCGTTTTTGCGGACATGCAGCGGCATATAAATGTCTTCCGTGATGTCGATCAGCTCAATATCCGTATATAAACCGCCGGTGTATGGACGCATTAGGATATAGGTTGCCGCATCGGGAATAACGCCATCCGCGCGATTATGGGCTTCCCATACGGAAGACTCGAAATACTCGATGACGCTGTAAACGAACCGGCACATCCATGCGGGGCTCGCCTTATGCAGTAGCCGCAAGCGGATATCATGCAAAGCATGCGCCAAAGCCGAATCGTTTTGCTCAGGCGCACGACCCTTAAGAATATCAAGCAAATCGGCGTGGATATCGGACAGCAGGGTCGGGTTCCTGCCCAGGCCGGACTCGTCGCAATGGTCGTCGAAGACAAACAACCAAGTGTTCCAGTCAGAAACAATTTTGAGTTCTTCGAGCGGCGCATTCGGGTAGGCACGGGCTGCCAGCCATCCGAATTTTGATTTTTTCAAGTGCTCGAAATGGCCTTCATCCGGCACCAAATCGAATTTTTTAACCCAAGCCAGAGTGTGGTCGTTGACGGCCTCGACATGTGGGTTAACGGCGCTAGGAAACGGGCAATAAAATTTTGGGAATTCGATCTTATCCATATTGGCTGTATAAATTAAGCGAACAAATTCCGGTGTTGCGCGGAACGCACCATTTTATGGTGACACCGCACTCGGTTAAGCAATAGTTATGCTGAAAAGAAGTGATAACGTCCCCGTCCGCCATTTTTCGCCGCGTACATCGCCGCATCCGCATTAACCATCAACTCTTCTACATTTTTGCCATGCAGGGGCATGAGCGCTATGCCAATACTGGCCGATAAACGGTATTCCTTATTGCCGAACTTAAACACCTGCTTCGAAAAAAGTTCGTTGATGGAGTCGGCAAACGCCTCCGCACCAGCTTGCCCAGTATTAGGCATCAGCACGGCAAACTCATCACCCCCTAGGCGGGCGACTAAATCCGACGCGCGTGCGCGGCTTTGCAGTTCATTCGCCAGAATTTTCAGCAATTCATCGCCTGCTGCATGGCCGCTGGTATCATTGACCGTTTTAAAATAATCCAAATCGATCAGCATCAATGCGCTAGTGATGCCGCTACGGACTGAATCGGCAAAACTGCGAACCAAGTCTTCCTGAAAACATAACCGGTTAGCCAAGCCGGTTAAAGGATCATGATGCGCAAGCCAGCGGCTGCGATGTTCGGCTAAAATTCGGTCGGTAGCATCCAGGCCAACCGACAATACGGCAACATCATCATTGGTCTGGCCTAAATAAGTATGGTTCCAAATGAATTGACGCAGTTCGCCCTTAGCGTCGATGATGGAAGCCTCATGTCCGAGACGATGCAGGTCGGACGAAAAAAGACGGGACCGGTTTTTCTCATAATATTCCTTGCCTTCATCGTTTTGCATGAGGTCGACGAATAGTTCCCCTTTTAGATTTTCTGATGACCGCCCTAATAACTGCGACATATATCGATTTGCTGTATGAATTTTACCGGTATGGGTTTGCGTCAGTATCATGACTTGCGCACTATCCAAAAGACCTTGAATAAAATCCCTATCGGATGCCAACGCAAGTTGGCTTTCCTCGATCTGATGAGCCAAATTTAAAGATGACTCGTAAAGAATGTCGATTTCATCGCGAGTGCCCGATAAACGCCCCTGCACATCAAGCTGTGCATAAGCGTCGTGATAACCGCCCCGCGCAACCATCGGTAAGGTCCTGGCCAAGTGCCCAAGTCGATGTAATGGCCGCCGCAATAACAGGAACAAAAGAACTTCCGCAAGAAACAAAGACACCACCATCAACAGGATACTGTTTCGGTTGGACTGTTTTAATATGGCAGTCATCCCACTAACATTGGATATAAAAACCAGGTAGCCGTTTGAACCCTTGATAATATCCTTCAGAGGCAGGGTATTGACGGCGTAAAACTGGCCATTCCAAGGCTGCCCTAGGTCACTAGGGATATCCATAGGCGAGGCATACCGTTCGGACAGGTGTGATATTAAAGGTTTAAGCGTTATTGCATGAGTCAGTGCCGCTGTGTACAAATGCCACCGCGGAATCATCTTTTCGTCCACGGTCCCTGTAGGAATCAAGATACCGATATCGATGCCTGTCGCCGTCGAAAACTCTAACACAAGATCGGTAATTCTCTGGCTCAGTCCGATATGCCCAGCATCTTTACCGCCTTTTAACAAGGGCATCACGGTAATCAGTGCGCATTGGGCTTGACAGTCCAGCACCGTTTCTGGTTGCTCAGAGACCTGTGCGCGTTTGTAAGTGTCTATCATGGGTTGTACAGAAACCGGCTTGTTGTTGCCCGACGACCAATTCCATTGCGTGTTTCCTTGCCTATCGAAAATCATGATCCTTCCGACATCCAGTTCATAACTCACACTGGTGAACTGTTTCTCCAATTCTGCCGTTATGATGGCTGCACCGCCATTATTAAGTTGCTCGGTCAATTTACCCAGAGACACGATCACGATACTGAGACGCTGCAAACGGTCGACCGAATGTTCGATAAGGCCTTTGAAGTCCGTCCGCCAAGCAGCCTGATTCGCCGCCAGCTGGATTTTGTACTGTCCATTAAGATACCAGTAATTTAAGCTGCTAAAGGCTGTGCTCATGACAAGCAGCAGTAAACTAAGAGCTAATAACCATTTTCTATGTAAACTGACAAATCGGTATTTACCCCTTTTGTTATTAAATTTATTCGTCATTCACGATTCAAAAGCGAAAAGACAGCATCATGGTGAATAGGCTCCAATCGGAAGTGCCGCCCCCATTCATAAGATCCGGATTATCTTTATCGTTAAGCCAAGCCGTTCCGTTAATGTAGTGATAGTCTGCGGCGAGCAAAAAATTGCGGGCAAATTTCCAACGTGCACCGACGGTCAAGTCCCTGGCATAAAAACGATGGCTAGGTAGCCCGGTAAGTTGCGAAAGTGCCTTGCCATCCCGATCATCGCGGTCTAAATGAAAAACATCATAACGCAACACGCCTGAAATATCCGACGTAATCCGGTACTCGCCCTGCACGTAAAAGTTCTCGGATGGATTTTTTGTCAAAGTCGGCAGAGTATTACTGCGTTGGCTGTCAATCCAGCCGTATTCGGCGGTCAACGACCAGCGCTCTGCGTTGTACTGGCCGGAAAACAAGGGATACATCACTTTGATGTTGCCCGAAGGCGTGGTAGGCGACGAAGAATGAAAATCCCGATCCAGGTCTACGACGGAGAACATTAGCCGTCCGCGTCCGCCCATCCATTCGTAAAGGGCGCGCCCAATAAACATGGGACGCCCCCCCAATTCGCCTTGTGCATTAGGTATATTCGTCAAGAACGCAGGGCCTCCGCCCGTGTTGTCCTGCGGTTGGGCGACCATGAATTCCAAGTTGAGGCGGTGCTCGCCGTAGGTATAACGACCGTACAATAAGCCGCCATCAGCCGAAATCATCGCCTGTCGCAAGGCCAGGGTGTCGAAATAAATGGACTGCGGCAATAGCACGGTCGGGCGTGTCCAAAGCACGTCGCGGGTATCGTTGTACAGGCCGAACGGTACCTTTACCCGACCGCCGCGGACACCCAACACCAAGGCAGAGTCGAACAGGGGAGCGCTATAATCGACCTGGGCAAAATCCAGCCGCGTACCCAGCGTATCCGATCCACCGGTATCGCGATATATTCCTTGTGCTGAAACCAATAGATTGGGCAGCAGCTTGGCGGAAGCATTGACGCCCATTTCACGAAAATCCAGACTGCCATCCCGGCTGGTCCCGAAAACTTGGTTATGATCCGTATAGGTAAAGCCTTGGCCCAAAAAACCATGCATTTGCCAGTCGCCGTTATGCCATTCCAGCGCCGAGGCATTAAACGGCAGCAACAAGGTTAATGCGGCGAACATTATCCTGGGGGCTGTATTGCTTAGGTTAAATAACCTATTTACTGGATTCATCGATAATCCCCTTATTCGCCCATATAGCCAATACTGCCTGGCGTTCCTTTGATGCGCATCTGCATTTCCTCTGGTGTTTCAACGGTTGTAGGCGCCACGCCGGTACCTGAATAAACAATGCGATCCCAAGCGGAGCGCAATTGAAATGGATAGACCCCCAATATTTCTTTCGCAAACCGGACGTGCAGCGGATGGTTGTCGGGCAAGACGAACACATGGATAGGCGAGCCGTCAGGCCAAGAGCCCAGGCGCATAAAGAAAATTTCGCGCACTGTCTCCAATGAATAATGTTTTGCTTGTCCGTTTGAATCCACTAGTACGGGTTTCAAACCGCCTGCCTGGAGCGTCGTGTTGGGTAATAAAATGAAGACGGAAAGCAGTAATGCTCTCTGTAACCGGAAGAGGGTGGGCACGAATAATTGCAGCGTCCTGTCGACAAGACAGGCCATAACAGGGAAATGGGTAAAGCAAAAGCCGTTAGGTTGTCGCATGAAAGTTCCGCGATAATTATAGATGACCTTGGTCAATCTCAATAAACATCTTCGTAATCTACCCATCGATGGGAGTAATTGAAATTAACAGGCCACGTTCACAGCATCCGGCATTCCACGAAGCAGTGAAAGCTGTCTAGCCAAGATAGCCGAAACCAAACCCATACTGCACAAACGGAGATACCTCGTTGAAACAATCAGGGATGGATAGCCATACTTCTAAAGAGTCATTATAGAACAATCTCGAAATTATGCAGGAAGTCGAGAAATATAGTCAACCCGATGACCACCTTATTGATTCGGCCTTGAGAAGTATTAAGTTTCCGTTCGTCTTGAGATTCTATGGTTTTTGTCAACCGGTCAATCCAAGGCAAGCGACTTTTTGAGCATTAAACAGTATCCCCGGTTGTTGCCAAAGCGAAAATGCGATGCGCAACAGCTTTCTGGCAATAATCACCAAGGCTTGGGTGGTGGAAAACTTACCGGATTTCAGTTGGGCATAGTAAGGCTTCCAGGCCACTGTCCTGGCGGCGGCTTGGGCACAGTTGTACAGCAAGCGCCGCAATTCTGCGGAACCGCGCTTGGATAAGCGCCTGCGCCCTGATTTTTGGCCGGAATCACATGCCCTGGGGTCAAGACCCACAAACGCCACCGCCGCATCGCTGTTGGCCAAATCCACTCGTTTAAACAAGGTCACTAACTGGGTGGAGGTTTGCCTGCCGATGCCCGGGACGGTTTCCAGTCGGCGCGCCTCTTTAGCCAAGCCCTCCTGGCTATTGAGCAGCGTATCCAGTTGTTGGTCAATCTGCGCTATTAACGTGTCCAATGCTGCCAAGGTCTGGTCAAGCACCGTGGCCAGGATGCCGATCTGGCGTAAGGCTTTGTGTAAGGCTTGGCGGTGCCCGACCACGCTGCCCCGGCGTCGCTGCAACAAGGCCAACTGCCGATGCACGGCGGCGGCAGGCTGGTAAGGCCGCAATTGGGCATGTTCGGCCAGAATCAAACGCTGTATCATCCCGGCATCCACCCGGTCGGTCTTGCTCCGCCGGCCTAGGCCTAGCATGTAGTGCCTCGTGTCACGGGGATTCAGTACATACACCACCATGCCCGCCAAAACCGCCCGATCCGCGACTAATTCGTGGTAATGGCTGGTCGCCTCGACACCGATATGGCTGCCCGCAGGCAAGCCCATTAACCACGCTTCAATCGCCGCCTGGGTATTGGTGATCGTCGTTAAGCCTTGAGGGCTGCTGATTACTAGTTCCCGGCTCGCCACATCAATCCCGACAAACATTTCACTTGCCATAAGCCCTCCGATGGAAAACAATGAAGAGAAGTCGGGGTGGCGCGCCTTACGGGTAAGCTTGTGCACAAATCGGCGGTTGGCCGCTAGATTCTTCATCGACCCTGCAAGACGTGATGGGGATGTGTTCTCAGTGAGGTCTGTCAAAGCAGATACCTGTCGATGTCCCTCCATCCCGACCCCTAAAGTCTCCCCGATTCTCTTGAGTATTACCATACAAGCCTGTCGAAAGGCGGTGTGTGCTGCGACAAGCTCAGCACGAACGGTTCAGACATTAAAAGGCCGAATCTATAGTAGGAACATTGGTTACAAAGACATGGAAGTTAACACCGCTTCGCATAATGCATATTATGTTAAATAATATTGTGCTCGTAATATGGTTACACGGCCTACCGCAGTTGTCGCACCTTCAGCGACTTCTGGAAAGCCTACGCCA
This sequence comes from Methyloglobulus morosus KoM1, assembly GCF_000496735.2. GTDB lineage: Bacteria > Pseudomonadota > Gammaproteobacteria > Methylococcales > Methylomonadaceae > Methyloglobulus > Methyloglobulus morosus. The sequence goes on along the minus strand of NZ_AYLO01000034.1, from coordinate 36,845 downwards.
GCGTGTTTTCCGAAGGCTGCACCGGAGCGTCGGCAAGGAGACCGGCGAGACCGCCCACATGGAGCGCTGGAACAATACCCTGCGCCAGCGGGTCGGCCGCATGGTGCGGAAAACGCTTTCGTTTTCCAAGGACGCAACGTGGCATGACGGCGTGATCCATTGGTTTAATGTTTAGCCACTACCAGAAAACCTAGCCCTTCGCCGCGTATGTGGCGGCAATAAGAAAAATTTTATCTATCTTAAAATCACTATCGCTTTTCAATTACGCTTAGTCTATCAGACTGGATGCCCAAGAGGAGATCGCCTTTCAATAAACCAACCAGTTCTTTTCCCGCCATGGAATACCGCCAGCCGTGCAGTAAGGGGCAGCCTTCCTCTTCACTAAACAGTAACGCTTCGAGGTCTTTCCGAGTCGCCAATATGGTCGGATTCAGCGAATTTTCTTCGGCCCGTATACGGACTAATGCCGTCAAAATATCCAATATGGCTTCATGTTGTTGATTTTTTTTTATGGCCTTGTCTTTTTCCTTAAGGGGTTGTGGTTCGTTGCTTTTGGCAATGGCGATTAATTCGCACAGTTTTCGGCCATAACGATGAACGGTTCTTTCATTTATGTTACGAATATTAGCTAAATCAGCCATGGTTTCCGGCTGCAACTTGGCCATATCGAAGATTAGTTCGTCACGCAACAACCAGGTTTTTGGGCGATTTTCGGCTTGGGCTGTTTTTTCCCGCCATTCCGTCAAGGCTTGGACGACGGACAGCTGCTTACTCGTCAGCTTATTTTTACCCCTGAGTTTAAGCCACGCTTTTTCCGGTATCACTTGGTAATTATTGGGGTTTTCTAGCTCTATAAAATCGTTTTTTAACCAGCCTGCCCTGCCTAACGTCTCCAATTTTTTCAGCATAATTTGGTAGATTTGGCACAAATAAATCACATCATCAGCTGCATACTGTATCTCCGCTTCAGTTAATGGGCGTTTGCTCCAGTCGGCGCGCGTATGGGCCTTGTTGAGATTGATATTCAAGAGACTGGATACCAACATGGCGTAACCCGGGTTGTCTTGGTAACCAAGCAGCGGCGCAGCAACTTGGGTATCGAAGATGGGGCCAGGCACCTTGCTTGTCATTTGGAAAAAAATCTCTAAATCCTGATGGCAAGAATGGAAGACTTTGACGATATTAGGATTATAGATGGCATCAAAAAGGTCGCTTAAATCAGGCAAAGCAATCGGGTCCACACAGGCTACCCAATCGGGTGTTGCTATTTGCAAGAGGCAGAACTTGGGGTAATAGGTCTTCTCCCTTAAGAATTCGGTATCCAACGCCAACCAGGATGCCTTTTGGATGTGTTCACAAAGCCCACGTAATTGGTCGGCAGTGTTGATGTATTGAATGGTTGTCATTTAATCCTTAAGCACGCAATTAATGCGCTTTGCTCTATTTATGATCCGCAGCAAACACCGCCGGTTTCTTTATGACGAAGATTCTGGTTATTGGCCGGCTTCCTTAGCGGATAGCGAACCGGCAAAGCGATCACGTCGATATTTGCGGCTGCCATGTTTTTTGTTACGCGATTTAACGCGGCGAATATCCAGTTTCTGCCCGTTTATTTCGACTAGTTTTAGATGATGAAAAATTTCCTGCGGCATTTCATCGGGTAGGTCGATCAAGGTAAAGCTATCCAGAATACGGACATTGGTAATGTTTTTGATGTCAACACCGGATTCTTCGACCAATACTTTTTTAATTTCATCCTGAGTTACGCTGTGCTGATTTCCAAGATCAAGACGATACCGTACTGACCTGATACTTGGCTGGCATGACTGTTGAATTTTTTGCCTTTCATGTTGGGCTTGCCCTGGCTTGTCTGTAATTGCGATACCCGAGTTCAGCTTGCCCAGACTATTTTGATTGAGGTATAGGAGGGCTGCCGCACAATCCAGCACTGTGACCCCTAATTCTGCGGCCATTACATTTAGCAGTCGACGTTCGTTAACGAGATTCTGCTGGGCAAGGATTTTATGCATGGCATCCTTCAGCAGCTTGTCTTTTTCGTCATGCGAAATTAATAGAATTGTTGAATCGTTATTGTTCATCCTCATTCTGTTATACAAGATGATCGACCATCAGGCAAATCAAATCAGAGCCTATCTTGAAAGATTTCGACATAAGACTCGTCACGCAACCTGCGCAACCAAAGTTCGGTTTCTTCTTCAATTTTTCGTTTACGGATAATGTCCTTAATCTGGTTTTTCTTGAAATCGCTGGTGTTGTCTTTATTTTCCCGTTCCAAAACCTGGATTATGTGCCATCCGAATTGGGTCTGCACTGGATCGCTGACCTCTTTGATCGCAAGCTTATCCATCGCGGCCTGAAACGGTTTGACCAAGTCGTCAGGCCCCACCCAATCCAAAGAACCGCCTTTTAATGCTGAACCTTTGTCATCGGAATGCGCACGGGCTAACGTGGCAAAGTCATCGCCGTCAGCAATCCGCTGCTTTAGGGCAAATAGCCGTTTTTGGGCTTCGGCATCGTCCACCAACTCATTGGTCTTGATTAAGATATGCCTTACCTTGGATTTAGTGATCATTTGCGTGCCTACCCCTTTCATTTCCAGCATTTTAATGATGTGAAAACCGCTGGGGCTACGGATAGGATCGGAGATGTCGCCTGCCTTCATTTTGTTGATCACGTCAACAAACAGGCTAGGCACGTCATTTTTGCTGCGCCACCCTAAATCGCCGCCTTTCAACGCGTTGTCATCGTCGGAAACGCTCATTGCGGCTTTAGTGAAATCCTGGCCTGAACGCAAATCGCTCACCAATTGCTCGGCTTTGTTGATGGCTTTTTTTATGACTTCAGCCGAGGCTCCCTCTTTAACCGCAATCAGGATATGCCCCAGATGGTATTGCCCCATCCCGTCACCGGCTTTGTCTTCAGTTTCTATAAAATGCTCAACCTCCCTGTCGGTAACCTTGATTCTCTCGCCTATTTCCTTGCCCCTAAGTTGGTTGATGACAATTTCATTCCGCATGTTTTCCAAAAAGGCCTGGTAGGACATGCCCTGACGCTGTAATTCATCCTTGAATTGCTCGAGTGTCATGTTATTCCGCTGGGCAATTTCGGTCGCCGAATTAGTGAGCATTTCCTCACTCATATTGATTCCCGCTTTCTCAGCCAGGTGCCGTTGCAGTCTTTCGATAATCATTTTTTCCAGCACTTGTTTTTTTATGACGTAATCGGGTGGCATTGGCGTGTTACTGCTTTGCAATTTTTGGACAATCGCCACCACTTCATTTTGGAACTCATGCTCCAGAATCACATCATCTTCGACGACGGCAACAATTCTTTCCAGCGGCTCTGGATGCGCAGCATGGCTGAACGCCAGCAGGCTGCACAATACGGCAGGATAAATGACCAGTTTGTTTAGCATTTTAAGAGACATCAATAACCTTTCTTACGGTAACCATAGATAGTTTTTGCGAAGAAGTTGCCCAAGTCTAACCCCGTGCCCGTCAGTCCTTTAAATTCAATTTGAAAAAAAATGCCGGTTTGGCTATTGTACTGTGGGTTTGCGAGATTGTTTGCATTACCAACTGTGGCGAGCAGATTATTCACATAACGCCTGCCAATGATCCTAAACCGCCAACAACAGGTTTCTTTTTCAAGGCCGACAAAAGCATCTTGGGATTGATTAAACAGCCACGAATATTGCCAGCGTGCAACTCCAAACCAATTATCATAAATGGGCCAGCGCATGGATATATCACTCGTAATAATATCGTTACTACGAATGGTTAAAAAGCTATCCCTGTAGATTTTGAAACGATCCCTTTCTTCTTTAGTGAACGTATTATCCGCCAATGCGAGATCCAGCGAATCTCTAAGCAAGGTGTTTTTCCGATAGGTAAAGCCAAGGTTGATAAGTTCACCTGGATTGTTCTCGAAGTGAATTGCGGCGTTACCCCGGACAAACTCATTGCTATGCGGATCCCACTGTGTACCCAATTGAACGCCAACATGCTTGTTTATTTGGCTACTCAGTTCTGCCACCAAAGGCGAAGTGCTACTGGTTTGCACCGGATTAAACAAAAAGTCCGTTCCAGCACGGACAATTTTGCCTGTAACCTCACGATTTTGAAAATAGAAGATTTGACCAAGATTTAATTTCAACTTTTCCAATCCGGTTTTTGAATCGATCAAGCGCGTCGTTAAGGCGGCGGTAATTTGGTTGGCGTCCTGTATTCTGTCGGTACCGCTGTAGCGGTTTTCCCTGAATAGGCTGTCGTAGTTAAAATCGTATAAGGAGGTATCGAAAATAGGGATATTGTCTTGATTGACTTTTGGGATATACAAGTAGAACAACCTGGGCTCCAAGGTATGCAGCATCGAATTCCCGAACAGATCGACATCTTTTTCGAGGAATAAACCACCGTCTACCGATGCAATGGGTAAGGTTCTGCTGATGTTTGAATCTTTGAATTCAGAATGCTCTTTATTTAATACATACTGGGTATATTGCACGGAAAATTTTGGCGTCAAATAGACGCTGGCGGTCTTTAACGGAAAGCTGACGTAAGGCTTGACATTAAACCGGAACGCGTCGGGCAACTCACTGTCATCATGCTGGAAATACACATACTCATTTTGTATGCCTACATCTGTCATCAATGATTTAAATGAATGATCAAGGTTCAAATTAAGCTGTGGCAGTCGACGGTAGGGCGTTAACCTTCCCCCCAAGATAGGGTCAATGGTTTGGTAGTTTTCCACAATGCCTGTAAGAGAAATGCCTTTATCGACATACGAGGCATCCGCAAAACTTCTAATGTTACTGAAAACCGGAAAACTCAGCGCATTCCCCAACTGGGAATAATACTCTTTATCTGAGACGATGTTCAAATCAAGGTTAGATCTGATATTGGGGGTAAACTGGGCATTGTTTTTAATGGTTGCCAAGTACCTGGGCTTCTGAGAAATCGCGTCATCTGGCATATATTCGGCACTGATTCGGCCACTTGATTTTTTAGCCAAGTAACGGAAATCGCCCGCCAGCAACCCGCCCCTTGTAGAATAATACCGTGGCCGTATCACCGCATCATAGTCGGGGGCTATATTCCAGTAAAATGGGGCTGAAAAATGAAAGCCAGCTTTTTGGGTATTACCAAAACTCGGCGCTAGAAATCCACTTTTTCTTCTACTATCCATTGGGAAAGTGAGATAGGGTGAATAAAAAATCGGCAATCCTTTAAATTCAATCCAGGCATTTTTAGCTGACCCAGTATTGGTTTCTTTGTTCAACTTCAAATCTCCTGCATGGACGACCCAGTCCTGATTGCCCGGTTCGCAGGAGGTGTAAGCGGCATCTTTATAACGTGACAAGGTTTTGCTGTCACGGTAAACCGCACTCGCCTTACCCCGTATGGGTGTCTCTGGCGATATAAACAGGGTGTCCCGCATCCGCGCTTCGTCACTGGCCAGCTTGAGTGTCGCCGTTTCGGTAAACAGCGACACATCGTCTTCGCTATAAAAAACATTACCGTGCAAATCCAACGCTTCTGAAACCGAATCATAATTTGCCGAATTGGATGAAGCCCGTTGATCCGCACGCTGCATCTCGACCCTGCCTTGATAATTACCAATTTCATTGTCGTAAATTTCAGCGGCATTGGAATTCATGTCGACATTTGCCTTTGCCCGCAGTTTTTTATCGGAAATATAATACTTTTTGCTGCCCAACTGGATGGTGCAATTACCCCAAGGATTGTGTTTAAAACGATCGCGCAAGGTGTTGAAAATGTGTTCCTGTTTATTGTTAAAAGCAGGATCGAGCAAATGGAACCCTCGATCTTCGGTTTCAACCACACGGGCTTCACCCCTGGGGTCCGCTCCCACCAACTGACAATTCCAATTGCCATCTTTGCCTTTGGTGTCGCAGTTCCAACCGTGTGCACGCGGATTTCCGCCCTCGTCCAATACCGCCACCTCTTTAGTGGTAACTGAGTTAGGCTTTTGGCTGGCCGGTAACACGGGTGGTGGTGCTTCTGAAACGTCTGGAGGATTCAAAGGGCGTATCGCAATGGGATTGGCACGCTGCGCATCGGGGTTCTCTGCAGCCTCTTCTTTTAATACAGAATCCACAGGCTTATCGTCCAATTTTGGCTGGGTCAATTGATCGTTTTTCAAAGCTTCAACCGCCCTGGGTTCGGCATTTTTAGGCGGCGCGACCGGTATCGGTACGTTTGGGGCAGGTTTAGCTAAGTTTCCTTGTTCGACAGTGTCGGGCTTACCCTGTGTATTAGGCATTGATTTTGCTGCACTGCCAGCCGAACCGACACAAACCCATTCTTTGGTGTTTTTGTCCTGTTGGCAATTCCAATTTGCTTCATTGGCGAAACTTATCGATGCAAAGAATAATAATAAATAAACCAGATACAATCGGGCGAGCATGGGCAGTGGAAGGATTAGTAGCTTAACGAATCAAAAATCGAATAGAATGCCAGCGCGAATTCTACCTCAATTTGAACCAGCGTTATAACTAATCTGACCGCTTCAAGACATGACAAGTAACGACTTACGTAAAATATCGATGCTGGATTGGCTGAAAAATGACTTGAGGTTGCCTGTTGAACGCTGCGAACCCGCCTCCAGCGACGCCAGTTTTCGACGTTATTTCAGGATCACTTTGCCCGACCAACAATTGGTCGTGATGGATGCGCCGCCGGACAGGGAAAATATCAAACAATTCATAAAAGTAGCAGAATTATTTAAGCTTTCCGATGTGCAGATTCCGGTTATTTACCATCAAAACCTAGATGACGGTTTCCTGGTGTTGGAGGATTTTGGCTCACAGTCTTTTCTCGATAAAGTCAACGCAGACAATGCAAATGGACTCTATGGCAATGCATTGGCCAGCTTACTGAAGCTTCAAGTCAATACTGGCCATGATAAAGCCGCCCTGCCCCGCTACGACGAAGCCTTGTTACAAAGGGAACTCGGCATTTTTGAAGACTGGTTTATCGAACAAGCATTAGGCTTAAAAATGCCTACAACAATCTGGGATAACGTACGCTGCATTTTGGTCGAGTCCGCCCTTGAGCAGCCCGTCACCTGCGTTCACCGTGATTACCATTGCCGTAATCTTATGGTTTTGGGTGACAACTCAATGGGTATCATTGATTTTCAGGATGCGGTCATTGGCCCTGTCACCTACGATTTAGTGTCTTTGCTTCGTGATTGCTATATCGCTTGGCCGCAAAATCAAGTTGCCCTCTGGGCGTCACAATATTATCAAATGCTCAAACAAGCGGGGGTTATTGCCTGTGAGCTGCCCCAATTTACGCGCTGGTTTGATTTAATGGGGATGCAACGCCATTTGAAGGCCATCGGTATTTTTTCCAGGCTCAATCTGCGGGACGGCAAATCCGGCTATCTTAAAGACATACCCCGAACCTTGAATTATGTCATGGCTCAAGCCCAGGCCTACCCAGAACTGGACGGCTTCCATAACTTTTTACAGCAACACGTTTTGCCAAACTTCCCCGAAGCATTATGAAAGCCATGATACTGGCCGCTGGTCGCGGCGAACGGATGCGGCCTTTAACCGACAGCACCCCCAAACCCTTGCTCCCCGTCGCTGGCAAGCCGTTGATTTTACATACCATCAGCCAACTCGTGTCGGCAGGATTTACCGAAATAGTGATCAACCATGCCCGTTTTGGCCAGCAAATAGAAGATAAACTGGATGACGGAAAAGCCTTCGGTGCGAATATTGCGTATTCCCCAGAAGGCGACGAACCATTGGAAACCGCTGGCGGCATCATCAACGCCCTGCCCTTATTAGGCAACGACCCGTTTCTCGTCGTCAACGGCGATATTGCGACGGATTTTCCGTTTGCGGAATTGAAAAAAGCCAGCCTGGACTTAATCCATTTAGTCATGGTTGATAATCCCACTCATCATGCAAAAGGGGATTTTGGTTTGCGTAGTTCAGGTCAACTCACAGATAACGATGCTCAACGATATACTTTTAGTGGGATTGGAGTATATCATCCCGACCTTTTCATCAATACCCTGCCAGGTAAACGTAAATTATTACCTTTACTGCTTGAAGCCATTGCCGCAAAGAAAGCGACAGGGCAACATTACTCAGGATTTTGGATGGATATTGGCACACCCGAAAGATTGGATGAGTTAGACCGGCATTTACGGGAAGCTTAACCGATTAGTCGATTTGGCGGATTACGCCGTGCTAAACACTTTACTTTCCTAAAAGTTCGGGCTTGAGTGTGGAACCGTAGTGCCGATAAATTTGGAGCACAAACCTTGATTTGCACTCCAAACCATATCCGTTTTGATACCCTTGGACACGGCATAACCCGCCCTTACTTACTAAAAGCAATAAATTTGCGATACGGCGAATCCTTCTGCCAAGTCAAGCCTTCCATGTAGTAGTGCATTAACGCTAAATAACCCAGAAAACCTAGCGTAACCACCTTATAAAACTCCGTACCCAATAAATACTGAGTTATTAAATTCGCAAGGTAATCGCCGTAAGCCTGCAACAAAAAAGCCAGCGAAAACGACAGGCAAGGCAACACCAAAAATAGGTGGATGCCGCACCGGCCTGCATATCGGTAAATAATATTCTGCGGGTTATGTTGATGCTTATTGTAATCATGCGTCACATAAAAAACATACGCGGTCGCATCATGCACAAAGCGCGGCACCAGGATCGCCATGAAATAATGCTGCTGGAGAAATAAATAAAAACTGGCCAACACCAAAAACACATTAGACCAATAAAACCATAGCCCAAACGACGTAACAACAAAATGCTGACAAACAAATGCGGCAGACACCAGCAGCAAACACCCCAGGGCAGCAATGTGTTTAATCCAATATACTTGCTCTGCCGTCAGGCTGCTCCTCAAAAAAATACTGAGATAAATTGCAACACCCGCCGCCACACTGAGCGCTAACAGCAGCTTAAACGCCGACTCAGGCAATTGGCAAACACCCCGCGCTATGCCATACTGCTGCTTAAGCACATGGTAAACCGTCCAGGCTGCCACAAAAACATACAGCAGCCGATACGGCAACAACATATTGCCCAAAACATAGCCGATCACAATGGCAACTGTCATCAAGGCAATATGCTTACGGTAATGCACCAGATAATCCTTGTTGCTTACCAACAAGATATTGCTGGCGATAATGTGGGGCGTACCAAACAAAATTTGGAACAACACAAAATGATAAGGGCTGCTGGGAAGGTTGTTCCGCAGATAATCCTGCCAAAGCCAATGGTCGAGGCATTGCAAGATCAAACACACGGGGATAATGCCATAAAGGCCTAACAACAGGCGAAACGAGACCGCCTGTTTTTGATCACATAAAGAATCGTGAATGGAAACGGACGACGCGGACATGGAACTTTTCTCTGCTTCTGGTTATAGTATGATTGGCTATAAATTTAATCAAAGGCGGCAAATTTTAAGTGCCTTTTTAAGCTTTTTCAAGTGAAAAATTAATGACATTTCACCTGCATCCGCAACTGGAAAAAGATTGCATCCCCCTTGGGAAATTAGGGCTATCCCGCGTGCTGCTCATGAACGACAGCCAATTCCCCTGGTTCATCCTGGTGCCAGAAATAGAAGGCATTACCGAGATTTACCAACTCAGCAAACAGCAACGCAGCGTATTGATCGAAGAATCCAGTGGGCTCGCCGAACGGCTAAATGTGCTTTACAAAGCAGACAAAATCAACATTGCCGCGATTGGCAACCTCGTGCAGCAACTCCATATTCATCATGTGGTTCGTTATCGTTCCGACAAAGCCTGGCCTTCCCCAGTGTGGGGCAAGTTTACGGCAACCCCTTATGCGGAGCAGGAATTGGCAGATGCGATAACCTTTGTCACCAGTGAGCTTGGCTTAGTTAAGGGTTAAATAAGGCAGTGCATGAAATATCACCCAGGGTGGGCTGGGTTGAGAAATGAAACCCAGCAATACTGGATTGTCTGGGTTTACCAATCAAAACTACGCGCTCAGTTAGGGTAAGAGGGGGCTTATCGGAACTATACGATAAGCCCGTAGGCAGCATTGCCGCTAAGCCACAACCCCATCTACAGGCCGTCAACTCCGCCGTGATAGTTTTTTTCATGGGGTTGAGGAATGGGAGAAAATCCATCAAATAGGGTCAATTCTTGGGTTTTCCTTATTTTTTCCTTACCGTACACATCGATCACCTCTACAGTTATATTGCTGTCTTGCGCCGATGCCATAAAATCATCAATCGTTTCCAGGATGTCGTGGTCAATAAACTGCGCCTTATGGGCATCTATGGTAACTTTGCTATTCTCATTCTCTTCAACGAGTAAAATAAATTTCCTAAGCAGCGCCTTATTCAGAAAGGAAACGTCCTTATTCAGCGTTATTTGGTAATGATTATTTGTCCTCGTCATAGAAATTGCCGCGTTATAATTCGCGCGAATCACGAAAAACAAGCCGATTGCCATGCCAATTGCCATGCCTTTCAGCAAATCCGTTGCCAAAATGGCGCCGACAGTGATGACGAATGGCAACAACTGGCTCATCCCTTTACGGTAAAACTCCATGAACATGGAAGGTTTTGCCAGCTTATAGCCCGTATATAACAGGATTGCCGCCAAACAAGCCAAAGGGATGGCGTTAAGATAGCGTGCAAAAAACAAGATGCTGATTAGCAAACAAACACCATGGACAAAACAAGACAAGCTAGTTTTGCCGCCCGCATTAATGTTGGCCGAGCTACGCACAATAACCGCCGTCATAGGCAACCCACCCAACAGCCCGCTGATGATATTGCCCATGCCTTGCGCCTTAAGCTCACGGTTGGTTGGTGTCAAGCGTTTTAAGGGATCAAGCTTATCGGTGGCTTCCAGGCTTAACAAGGTTTCCAAGCTGGCGATTATGGCTATCGTGACAGCCACAACATACACTTGCGGATTATTTAAATAACTGAAATCTGGGAACACCAGGTGATTCAAAAAATCGCCGGGATGTTCCGATACGGGAAGGTTAACAAGATGTTCCGGCTTGACTTGCCAGTCTGGCGCGAACTGGACGGCAAACTGGTTGAAGCAAACGCCCCACACGACTGTAACCAAAGGGCCGGGGATCAGGTTCAACAGCGCTTGCCGTTTGAACCAAGGCAATTCCCACACGATCAAGATCAACAAACCGACTGCACTGATTACTACCGCCCCAGGCGAGATAGCCTGTAAGGAATCAAACAGTTCAAAAAAGCTCGATTCCGCCGTTTCCTTCATATAACTTTCGTCACCCTCGAAACTGGCATCATAACCGACCGCATGGGGTACCTGTTTTATAATGAGGATCAAGCCGATAGCCGCCAACATACCCTTAATGACGGCGGAAGGGAAAAAGGAACCTATAATCCCTGCCTTCAAAAAACCCAACGCCAGTTGCATCATGCCCGCCAGGACACAGGCGAGCAAAAAAGCCTGAAAATCACCCAAAGTTTGCAACGCATTGAAAACAATAACGGTAAGGCCGGCAGCGGGGCCGCTCACACTCAGTTGTGAACCGCTTAGCCAAGCCACCACCAAACCACCCACCAAACCCGCAATCAGGCCAGAAAACAAAGGTACGCCCGATGCTAGCGCAATTCCCAAACAAAGTGGCAATGCGACCAGGAACACGACTATCCCGGCAGGTATATCCTCTTTGACATGACGAAAGTAGTAACGTGCTTGGTGTATCATGTTTAGCTCCAATTATGATCAGTGTACGCAATAGACTAGGCATCAACATTATAGTGGCAACCGATGTGCTCCTGCCCATTTCCGTTAGTGGACACAAAAACTACAGCACGAGTTCCTAAAACATCGTCAGCCTGGTTAAATGAACCGCTTTCTGAGCAAAATCAATAAGCAAGACCATCAGTCACAAGGTTGGGCAACGCTTTTTTGCCCACGCGGGACAAATCCGTGACGTAAACGGTGGGCAAAAAAGCGTTGCCCACCCTTTGACCTATCAACAGCCTACTTGCCCAACAACGCGGCTTGCAAAAGCCGTTGGTTCTCTGCGTCGAAAGTTTGTAAAAAATTAATTTTCCGGTGTGAACCATGCGCAACGGGCACGCCGTCCCGATAAACCAACCGATTGCCAGATAAGGATGCTATCCGTTCGCCGGGCGTGATAAGCCCGCTTAGATTTAGCGGATCGGCAGTGCTAAGCACGGTCAATTCGGCGGTTTTTTCTTGCTTTCGGATCGCATTGAGTGCATTGACGGCTTCGGGCAAGGCGAACTGTTCGCCAGAAAAACCTTCCACAAAACGACCGCCGCGCAGTTCGCCACGGGCTTCAAGCCGCCGATAAATATAGATCAGTTCCCGCCAACTTGGGATGCTTTCTTCCCGCTCCAGAACTTTGCGAAACACCACACCATAACGCAGCAGTAAGTTTCGGGCGATATGCTCGACGTGTTCATAACTGTCGGTAGGCTTCAATCGGGGTGGACGCAATAAAGACCATCTGCCTGCACTGGCCATCGGGTCATGGCTGGGATAGCGTTTGCTGCGCCGATGCAGGATAGTTTGCGGCATCACTAAGGTCCGTAGGCCATGAAAACTGTCGGAAGTAATCAAACCCGCCGCCGCCAACTCTCCCAACGCTTCTTCAAGTTGCGTTTTTAGCAGGCCCGTCTCACGGACAATTTCCTGAAAGAAGCTGGCCCCCCATTCCTTTAACACGCCAAACACTTTCTGGGCGTTGCCTGTTAAGTGCATTGTCTCCGCAACAGGTAACGGTATCATCTGCCGCCAGAAATCGATATTCGTGCGAGCAATCAGCGCAATGGGGGTGGATTTCCTAGCCGATTTGGGCGAATTTTCGCCAGTCGATTTCAATCGTAACCAGACAAACCGCCCTGCCGTGCATAATTGGTCGAGTTCTGAGGCGAAATAAGGTTTAACCCGTTTGGCCAGTATTTCCGGCTCCCAACTGGCTGCCGCTATATGGCAGCCTTCTAGCTGCTGCAATACCTTTGACAATCCGGATTCTCCGCTTACCGGATCGTGCAAGCCATGCCACTTGAACAAAAACCGCATAAAGTCTGCCGGTGCAACGGGTTCTATTTCACTGCGTAATTGTTTTTGGGTATAGCGATGTATCCGTGCCAATAAACCCCGCTCACACCATTCAGTCGCCTGTGTGCCGGGTGTGAATTGTCCTTGCAACACAATGCCTTGTTGTTCCAAAGCCAGTAAGGTTTGCTCGATTTTTGAAATGGCCATCCCTAACGGCTGGGCAAGTTCCACAACGGTGATAGGGCCAAGGTATTCCATGCGGCTGTGGACCAGCCCCCGCAAGCTGTCTTCTAGGGATAAAGCCCTATCGACGGTTACTGCGGCGATATCCGGCGACAAACTTATATCGGGAAAAAGTATAAGGCATTCGTGTAACCGCTCGGCGGACACCCAAAGACGCTGTCCGTTGGCTAATGTCAGGACGGTTGCCCGATGCGTAGATTGCAGGATGCCAAGCAGGCTTGTCGCATTTTGGGCTAGGGTATTTGGCGGCTTGGGTAACGGGCCATGTTGGCCTTCCTGTTCCGTCATAAAGCCGAGAACCACTAAGGCATCGTGCAATTCATCTGCATTATTGAATTCCGGCCAAGCTTCGAGCCGGACGCGATCAATGGCTTCTGGGTTTAATCGCCCGATCTCTGCGGCATCCTGCGGACTGTTGAGGCGACGTTGCTGTATCGCCAAGGTACGCCGTTCCTCTGCTGGCGCATCATCGAGAAAAGCATAAGCCTTGGCATTGATAATTTCCTGGGCCATTGGCGACGGGCCGGTCAAATCACGAGTAATGATCTGGATGCTACCGTTCTCAATGCCCGTCAGCACCTGCTTTAAACCGTCAATATCCATTAGTTCATGCAGGCAGTCCCAGAGCGTTTGGTTGACTAACGGATGATCGGGTATTTCACGGTCACCCGCGATATTTTCAATACAAGCCAACTGATCCGGGAATATGACAGCGACCAGGTCTTCGGCGTCGTTCCGTTGAAATATTGCCGGAATTTTTTTGCCTGCCCTGTTTCGCGGTACAGCCAAGGCGGTATTCGCCACCCAACGCCAGCGCGTCGGAAACATCGGCGCATCCAGCAGCGCTTGCGTCAAGACAGTTTGGACGGTTTCGGCCTTAAGGTAACCGGATGGCTCGTTCAGTGGAAAGCTATGCGTAGGGCCTAACGATAGGACGATATTATTCTCATCAGCGGCGGCCTGTAGCTCGAAATTAAAGCGTCGGCAAAACCGCTTACGTAGCGCCAATCCCCAGGCTTTGTTAATTCGTGACCCATAAACCGAATGGATAACGAAATGCATATCGGCAGTTTCATCAAAAAACCGCTCGAAAATAATGTTGTTAAATGTCGGCAGCACCGTCAGTGCCGCTTTAGCGGCAGCCAAATAGCTAAATAACTGTTCTGCTGCTGCAAGAGGTAACGCTAATTGCTGGTAAATGTATTGTCGGGCGGCATCCTCCCCACGTTCTAATAGGCGATCGATGGTTGCCGTCAATTCCGAAACCGCAGCCGATAATTCGTCGCTACGCCCCGGCGCTTCGCCAAGCCAGAACGGAATATTGGGGGGTTGTCCGTGGGCATCTTCGACATACACTTTGCCTTGTTCAATTTTGAGCATTCGGTAAGAGGTATTGCCCAACTGAAAAATATCGCCCGGCATGCTCTCAAAGGCAAAATCTTCATTTAACGTACCAATGAACAAGCCTTCTGGTTGCAAGATGACATTGTAGTCGAACTGGTCTGGGATGGCTCCGCCATTCATGATAGCGGTCAACCGTGCGCCTTTACGAGGACGCAGGACACCCTGGACGGCATCGCGGTGCAAATAGGCGCTGCGCCGCCCACGCCGCGTGTGATAGCCGTCGCTCAGCATTTTGACGACCGCTGTATATTGCCCTACCGTCAATGTGCGATAAGGCCATGCTAACGTCAAGGCTTGGAAAAGCTCGCGTTCATTCCATTCCCGGCAGGCCACTTCCGCGACGATTTGTTGCGACAGCACATCCAAGGGGTAATCAGGGATTTTGATGCTGTCAAGCTGGTCTTTGGCAATCGCATTCAACAAGGCGGCGCATTCCAGTAAATCGTTACGCGACAACGGGAATAACCGACCTTTGGGAATAGCTTCCAAGCTATGGCCGGAACGGCCGACCCGCTGCAAAAAAGCCGCAATTGAATGGGGCGAACCCAATTGGCAAACCAAATCGACATCACCAATGTCAATGCCGAGTTCTAACGATGCCGTTGCCACCAATGCCTTAAGCTGCCCTTGTTTGAGCCGGTGTTCCGCCGACAACCGATGCTCTTTGGCGAGACTGCCGTGATGCGCCGTGACCGCTGCCTCGCCCAATCGATCAGCCAAAGCGGCGGCGGCACGTTCCGCCAACCGCCGGGTATTGACGAAAATCAGGGTGGTACGGTGTTCATTGACCAGCGTTTCCAGTCGGTCGTAAATTTCTGTCCAGACTTCGTTGGCCATTATGGCTTCCAATGGCGAACTGGTGACTTCCACCAATAAATCGCGCTTTCGGATATGACCGATGTCAATTATCGTACACGGCATATCACGGTCGCCGATCAAATACTGCGCGATGGTGGTCAGCGGCTTTTGCGTGGCCGACAAGCCAATGCGTACCGGCGACTGTCCGGTTAATTGCGCAAGCCGTTCCAGCGACAACATCAAGTGGGCACCGCGTTTGTTACCCGCCAGAGCATGGATTTCATCCACGATCACGGTACGGACCGTTTTTAGCATTTCACGCCCAGATTCCGACGTCAGTAGGATGAACAATGATTCCGGCGTGGTAACCAGGATATGCGGAGGGAACCGTTTCATCGCTGCCCGTTCAATTTGACTGGTATCGCCGGTGCGCGTCTGTGCCCGAATGGCAATACCGGGCAGCGAAGCTTCGAGCAGCGCCATACCGATACCCAATAACGGTTGTTCCAGGTTTTTATTGATGTCGTTGGATAGTGCTTTTAGCGGTGAGACGTAAAGCACTTGGGTTTGATTAGGCAGGGAAGACGATAAGCCCTGCTTGACCAATTGGTCGATAACGGCCAAAAATGCCGCCAATGTCTTACCCGAACCGGTGGGTGCGGCGATCAGTGCTGATTGTCCTGCCTGGATGACGGGCCACGCCTTGTTTTGGGCTTCTGTGGGTGACTTAAAGTGGCTTAGGAACCAGTCAGCTACCACGGGGTGAAAAGCGCTTAGGACGGTAGACATGGAAATCTTTAGCCGGATAAATACTGCAACTCAACTCATCGTTACGCCTTATTGTACAGAAATAAATACTGACAGAAGCCCTTCCTTGCTCCCTAGCGAAGAAAAACGATAAGCGTGCGGGTCAAGACCTCTTGGATTAACTTTTGTCGATGCCATCCTGAATCGCTTTTCTGCTATAGGGAAGATCACGGCTTAATTTCGCGACGTACACTCAATTGCATTTGATTTGCACAGCTAATTGCATTAGACCTTAAACGATGTGGAGAGTCTTCTTGGGTGTCTTTGCTGACTGTCACGGTACTGATAACTTAGGACAAATACAACCGAATCCTCGCCAACAGCGGACACTCGCAATCTCGCGCCTGATCCAGTAGTATCGACAGGCGTTCAACAGGTGTGGTTTAAGTCTGGTAAAACTGTAAAAAAACAAGTTTTAGGCTATGATAATCCTTTGAAATATAGACAGGAAGCAAAGTGATATACACCTATTTTGATTTTTGTTAAACACCTAAATAGGTGCATACTTCACGTTTAGCCTTCTGAGTCGAGCAGGTATGGACGAGGTTCAAGATCAAAGATTACTGGACATCTGGAGCCAAAAGCGAATCCCTGTCGTTTATAAGCAGGCTCGTTCGTTCCCGGTCTTAGTCCGTCTTCCATACGCACCCAATAATCGCGACTGGCTTCGAGGAGACCAGCGTCGCAAGCCAGAGTGGAATGAAAAATTCAAATGCTGGGAAACCCCGCAAGCTTGGTTTGATTACGACATCAATCTCGCATTGCAAAAATATGGGAAGGTCTTCGTTGTTCAGTTGTATAAGGAGCAACAAAAGTGTGCGCCAGCATGTTGGAATGCAGAGGGCTTTCATTGCGAGTGCTCGTGCATGGGAGCAAATCATGGGTCTGGACATCCAGGCGGATCGTGGCATGAAATATCTGATACGTTCGCGTTTAGCTGGGGCGAGAAAAAGTATGCATGTCGCTTGGTGTCGAAAAAGACTCTTTAATAATAGGCACAACACAACGCTCCAGGCGACTCCGCTAACGCTCCGCGCCTGAGCTAAACGTTATGAGTATGTGAATGTATGAATCTTTTCTGCCACACAATCATCGATTTAATCAAAAAAAGTGCTTATTGGGCTGATAGATCTATAAGATCTGAACTCTCAATAGGGTTGATTGCCGATGAGAATGACTACACTTCAAATTTTACGGCAGAGTTTAGGCGACAAATAAATGCAAAAGCCATAAGTGGTCTTACTGCAATATCGTATAAAGTAAATGGAAGCATAGAAAGAAAAACAGGAGCTGATGCATGCATCATTCTATCGAATCATTCTGAAGCAAAAATGTGTTTGTTTGAAGCAAAACTACCAAGATTATCCACAAAAGTTAATGCTTGGGATAGCATCCAAAAATCGACAAGCCAGTCTCATTTCTCAAGTCAATTGCAACGACAAAAAAGGTATAAGTCTTGTTTTGCAATCTGGGAAATGTTTTACTGCGATAACGAATTTAAAAAGCAACCAGCACCTTTTCTAGATTTTGTTTCTTCATGTATTACTCACGATGAAGCCTTTAACTATGATGATTTGAGTCGCTCAAATAGGTATGCGGCATGGACGGATTCTGAGTTGATAGACATGCATGATAAATCAACAATTTATCAAGTCGATGATCTAATAGAGTCGGTTTGTATGTGTAACATGGGAACTCGTATCAATGTTCATAGAGTGAATGGCTTGTTGTCAGAGCTGGAAAGAACAGTAGATGTGCTATCAATTAGCTACGATGATAGCAACGAAAACTCATAACAAGTCGCTCGTTCGGACGCAAACTTCGTTACGCCTCGTTTGCTCCGCACAGCTTCAACGTTGGGTTGAAATATTCTTAAACATACGGATACTAAGTTTTCAAGGCTAATAAAATGCAATTTCGAACAGTATCCGCTTTCTTGGTATTTATTGGATCATACCTACCACTTGCAATAATCCTGGCTGTTCAGGATATTCCAAGTACGTGGTGGTCTTTACCATTCTGTAACTTTATAAATTTAGATATTGCTAATTGCTCGTTCATTCCATTTAAGAATCCAAAGCCATCGTTAATTTTTGTTTGTACTTGTACCTTGTCTGTTGTTGTTTCAAGCTTTCTTTTTAGAAAAATATCTTTTCCGTTTGTTGTCGATGTCCAAGAATTTAAAGCGATACCTAATGACATAATTAACTATACATTTCCCTACGTTGTTTCGTTTATGGGAATTAGCTATGACGAAACCGAAAAACTCTTTGGATTTGGTGTTTTCCTATTGTGGATGTTCGCCATTACCTATAAATCCGGTCAAATAATCATGAATCCACTCCTCTTGATGTTTGGCTGGAAGTTATATGAAGCAACGGTGCTGATAAATGGGGTTACAAGGCATATTCAAATATTAAAACAAGGTTCGATTACTCGAGGTTCGCTAGACGTTCAGACAATTCAAGATTTCTATGTTGCGCGAGACTAGAATGCAGGCAGAATTCGACTCATTTCGTTCATTTGATTTTCAAAATGCCAATGTTCATCTTTGGGTGTTTAAAAAAAGTTCGTCAGCCAGAAAGTACACAGCTCATTTTGTTCGGACAGATCAGCAGTTAATTGAATTATTAAAAAACCTTGTCATAAATGAGCTTAATAGAATAATTGAGTTTTCTGCGTATACATATCTTGCAGAAACAAATGAAAATAGTTGTTTAGCTGCACCTACCGATGAAACGGATTTTGATTACTTAAAAGTCCAAGTTGATCGTCCTGAACCAGAATGTGAAGTTCGAGGAATCAAAAACTTAAAAGGTGCAGAGGGCTATTTAGTAAAGTTCACAGTTAACAATGAAACTATCTATGCAGTTAAACGCTCGACCTCCACCTGGAAGACATCTTATCCAAAGAAATTCATAAACATAGTATTTCGAGATGGAGAACTTGCAGCAACAAATGACAATGCTTTTTCCATAGAAAAAAACTTTGATTTCTACTGCAAGGGAGCATTATTGTTCATTGCAAATAAACGGGGATTTGAGTCTGCACTAGAACACAGGGCCGCCTATATTCAAAATTTCGCAGACCTACAGGCTGATCCTGCATTTTGCTCTCTATTCACTGACCTTCAACCGCTAATCGGTTATGTTGGAAGTAATTCAATTCAGCTTAGGCGCATGGCAATTGTAGAACAAAAAGGAATCTACTCTAGGCCAAATTTTCTAACTACTTTAAGTCAAGTTAGCGCCAACCGGAATTGGGGAATAAACTTCGATCCACATACCAATAAAATTATTGCATGCGACCATACGGCAAAGACAATTTTGCAAGTGCTGTTGGATCATCGTTTGATGAGTGAAATCACAAGTAATGTGTACGATGTTCCTGATGCGACTCAAATTTGAAGTACTTATGCCCAACGAGGTTAAAGGAACGTTAAGACTCACCCGGTCTGATGGTCTGCTTTGGCCAATTGTGTAATTAAGTTAAACAAGCAACCCACTATTCTGAAGGTTCGAGATCGTTTCCTGCCGGACATAACTGGTGTGCATTTAAACGCAGTGGGTACGCAAAAGAAATCGCCACATGTGTGCAATTTCTGGCGCATTTTGTGTGCAAACAGATGGCAATTTTGCAGCGGCTCTACCTTGATCAAAAACGTCGGCATTTCTAACGAAAATGGGAGTTGCCGAACTACGCTGTCGGTAAACCCTGTATCTCTATCACGGGACGAATCTCAACAGTACCTTTTCGTGCCATTGGGATTCTGACTGCGATGCGAATAGCTTCGTCAAGGTCGTTTACATCAACCAAATAATATCCGCCCAGTTGTTCGCGAGTTTCGGCGAACGGGCCGTCGGTGATTAACTGCTTGCCTTCCCTTACTCGAACACGGGTCGCCAAAGCGGTAGGTTGCAATGGGCTGGCTGCCAAATATTGGCCGTTTGCCTTGAGGTCATGCGCGAGCTGGATAGATTCCTTATAGCACTCTTCCCGCTCCGTTTCAGTCAAAGCGATTTCGTCTTGGTAAATTAACAACATGTATTTCATGGCTTTCCCCTTAGTTTTCTGCCTCATAAGCGCGTTGCAAGGCAGCAATGTCGATTTTCTTCATTTGCAGCATAGCCTGCATCACCTGTCCAGCTTTTGCAGGGTCTGGGTTGCCCAATAATTCGATCAGGGCATTGGGGACAACCTGCCAGGACACGCCGAATTTGTCTTCCAACCAGGCGCATTGGCCTTCCTTGCCGCCCGCAGATAGCTTGTCCCAATAGTGATCGACTTCGGCTTGCGTTTCGCAATGCACAACGAACGAGATGGCGGGCGAAAACTTGAATATCGGGCCACCATTGAGTGCTGTGAAAGCTTGTCCGTCAAGCTCGAAACTGGCGGTCATTACCGTCCCTTTCGGCATGGGCGCGCCCTCACCATAACGATTGACACCCAATACTCTAGAATTCTTAAAAATAGAGACATAAAAATTCATCGCTTCTTCGGCTTGGTTATCAAACCATAAAAATGGGGTTATTTTTTGCATGTTTTTTCCTTTTCAAGTTTTCGGGATGCGTGGGAATCAATAAAACTCCCTGTGTCTATTTTTCTGCAATCGCCTTCAGGTTTGCCAGCCCTTCCTCAAACTTGCCGCCGATCATTTTGTCCTGATTGAAGAATAAAGTGCACATCAGTTTTGGAAGGAAGGTGCTGGTGCCGCGCATGGTTTGGGCAACAACGGTTTCGTCGCTGTTTGCCGCCAACGTAAAGTCGATTGAACTACGCCCTTCAAAGGGCTTAATGAAGTGCATGTGCAATCCGATTTTAGTATTGGGTGTGGATTCGATAATCTCCATAGTTCCCTGACCGATTTCCTTGTTACCTTCCCAGGCGTATTTTGCACCTTTACCGCTGGCTTCGCCGCTATAACTGCGTTGCATATCTGGATCGACCTTTTCCCAGGCCGACCAGGTTTGCATAAGGTGCAAGTCATTGATGAGAGGAAATATCTTATCAGACGGGGCTTTGATAATTATGTTGCGCTGGATTTGGAATTCGTTGGGCTTAGCTGCCACGAAAACCAAAACAGCGGCAACAAGAACGGCCAATGCGATAAGTAGTGTCATCATGTATTTCTCCTCAATGTTGTTGGAATAGCGGTGAAACCTATAAAAATATGGACGATATTTATTTACTTACACTTAAATAGTCGAATGGCATTTAGCCAATTCGACAATGATGGTTAAATATTTTTCATTTTTTTTATGACCGTCATAAAGTCTACTATCCGTCGAACAAAATCAGAGCATTCTTTGATCTTGTTGTCGCAAGGATTCGGCCATACGCCCATTAAGCCAACACAATGGACGCCCACACTTTGACCATCTTCTAACAGGGCCCTTAAGGTTTATGGGCCATGGACAGTAATTTTATATTCAATCGTTTGATTAAATGTATAATGAACCAATCAAACGATTGATTGCCTCTCTTGGCAGCTAATGGAGATTATCGATATGACCCAAACAAAAAGCATTGGAACTGAAGCAAACAGTGCCCGTAGCCGATTAGTAACGGCGGCATTGCGTGTTTTTGCCGAAAAAGGATATGAAGGCGCTTCCMCCCGGGAAATATGCGAGCTGGCGGAAGTGAATATATCGTCTATCCGCTACTACTTTGGCGATAAGGCGGGGCTCTATCGGGCGGCATTTACAGAACCTATGTGTGACGCACCTTGTCGAATCAATGCTGAAGCTTTCACGATGCTAACTTTACCGGAAGCGCTTAAATTATTTTTTGTGGAGTTTCTTGACCCGTTAAAACGCGGTGAGGAATTTCGGTTAGTCATGAAACTGCATTTTCGGGAAATGATCGAACCGACCGGCGCGTGGCGAGAAGAGATCGATGCTGAAATCAAGCCGCAACACGAAGCCATGGTGTCTTTATTGAAACAACATTTAAGGCTTAAGCGTGCCGATATCGATGTCCACAGGCTTACTTTCGCCATTATTGGCATGGCAGTGCATTATTATGTTGGCCACGAAGTCGTTTCTGCTATTTGTCCTCAGCTATTGAATACGCCTAAAGCTATTGACACCTTGGCCGATCGTTTGGCTGGGTACTCTGTGGCGATGATTGAAGGTGAAACTAAACGTAGAATTACAAGGGAAAAGTAATGAAGAAAATCAACCTGCAAAACCTGGGTTTGAGTTTCATACTCTTGCTCTCGGCAGGCTGCGGCCTAGACGGCGGTTTGCTAATGACGGTCGGCCCTGACTACCAAAACCCAGAACCATCGACAGCACGCCACTGGCAGGCAAAGCAACCGGCTACCGATGGACTGCCCATTGCACATCAAGGCAAGTTGTCCGACTTGGGCAAATGGTGGGAACGCTTCGGCGACCCTGTGCTTAACCGATTGCTCGCCGCCGCGCAAAAAGAAAGCGCTTCCCTCGCCAAAGCAAAAGCTCAGATAGCAGAAGCCAGGGGCAACCTGATTAGCTCAGAGTCTGTATTTCTACCGAGCTTGGATTCCAGCCTAAGCAGCTCCCGTTCGTCTTTTTCTTTTGGTGGTACGCCTTTCTTACGAAACCAACATCAACTCAGTGTGCAATCCAGTTGGGAAATTGACCTTTTTGGGGGCTTAGCAAGGCAACGGGAAGCCTCCGCAAGCCAACTGGAATCCCGTGTGGCATCCTGGCATGATGCCCGCGTGGCGGTGGCTGCTGAACTTGCTAACGAATACCTTGCCTATCGCTATTGCGAAGCGCAAGTCCAATTAAAAAAAACTGATGCCGACTCTAGGCAAGCTTCGGCAAAACTTATGACAATCGCCGGTAACGCTGGCTTTCGCAGTCCGGCAGATGTCGCCCTTGCCAATGCCAGTGCCGCTGACGGCAACAATATCCTGTTGAAACAGCAAGCGCAATGCGAGCGTTCGGTCAAAAGTTTAGTGGCACTAACGGGACTGGACGAATCGCAAATCCAAACATTACTGGGCAATACACAGGAACGATTGGCGCAATTGCCCAATCCGCCGTCTTTCCAGGTAAACTCCGTCCCTGCCGATGTGATAAGGCAGCGTCCCGATATCGCCGCCGCCGAACGTAACATGGCGGAAGCTAGCGCTAAAATCGGCGTGGAACAAGCCAACCGGTTTCCCAAATTAAGCCTTTCTGGGAATATTACCCCCATATTCCAAAATATAAACGGTGCGGCTTTGACGCTAGCGGAAACATGGTCGTATGGGCCGACGCTAAGCTTACCGCTGTTTGATGCGGGCAAGCGTGCCGCCAATGTGGAAACGGCCAAAGCCAAATATGAATCGTCTGTCGTCCAATATCGAGCGGCAGTTAGGACGGCAGTAAAAGAAGTTGAAGAAGCTTTGGTGCGCTTAACGAGCGCAGATCAACGCTTACCCTTAGCCCGGTCAGCCGCTGCTGATTATCAAACCAGTTTTTTGTCCGCACAAAAACTCTACGAAGTCGGCATGGGAAACTTGATTGATGCCGAAACTGCCCGGCGCACCGCGGTAACAGCCGCATTAGCGGTAAAAGAACTTGAACAGGAAAGAATCAGCGCCTGGATCGCCCTTTACCGTGCCGTCGGCGGAAGTTGGGAAGATCGTCAAACCCAAGAATCGGCGACCATAATGGAAGAACTTCCAGTCAAAAGCGACAAAAATAATTTAAATACAACTTCTCAGTACCCCAGCCTTTTATCTGGAGAAAAATCATGACCCATGGAAAGTCATTAAGCATTTGGATTGCCGCAATCGTGCTTATTGGTTTAGGTACAAATCTAATGTCAAGCAAGGAAGCGCAGGAACCGGTTGGAAATGCCAAGTCGGTCACCCGGCCAGCGCTGAGTGTAGGCGTTATCCAACCAACCCATCTTGATATGCCGCTTGCATTAACGGTAAACGGCTCGGTGGCTGCTTGGCAGGAAGCGATTATAGGCGCCCAGGTAAGCGACCTGCGTCTAGATGAGGTTCACGTCCAAGTGGGTGAAAAGGTCAGAAAAGGCCAAGTATTGGCCGCATTCGCTAAAGAAAGCGTATTGGCGGAAGTGGCCCAAAGCAAGGCAAACTTAGCGGAAGCCGAAGCAAATTTAGCGGAAGCTCGCTTGAACGCTGACCGAGCCAATGAAGTTGCCTCATCGGGCGCCCTCAGCAAGCAACAAGTCATGCAATACTTGACTGCGGAAAAAACGGCAAAAGCCAAGGTCGGATCAGCCAAGGCACAACTGGACAGCCAGCTTTTGCGTTTAAGTCACACCCATGTCATCGCAATCGATGACGGGGTTATTTCGTCGCGCACCGCCACCTTGGGCGCGGTTGCCACACCAGGACAGGAGTTGTTCCGGTTAATTCGGCAAAACCGCTTGGAATGGCGTGCGGAAGTTACTGCCGCTGAAATGGCGCAAATCAAACCCGATACTGACGTATCGATTGCCGTACCCAACGTAGGGCATGTTAACGGTAAAGTGCGGTTTTTGGCACCCACTCTGGATGCGCAAAGCCGCAACGGTTTAATTTATGTTGACTTGCCAAATGCAGCGGCCTCTGGTTTGCGGGCCGGAATGTTTGCCCAAGGCGAGTTCCATCTAGGTAACAAGCCAGCTTGGACGATACCGCAAGGTGCATTATCCCTGCGGGAAGGCTTTAGTTACGTTTTTCGTTTAACCGAACAATCGAGAGACCAAGCTAAGGTTACCCAAGCCAAAGTGCAATTAGGTCGACGCTCAGGCGACAATTATGAAGTCCTTTCAGGCCTTAACCCTGAGGATAAGGTCGTCGCCAGCGGAGCTGCTTTTTTGGCTGATGGCGACAGCGTCCGCGTGGTGCAGGAATGAATATTTCCACATGGTGTATACACAATCCGATTCCGGCTTTGATGCTGTTTGTCATGTTGTCGTTTGGCGGCATCTACAGCTTTAAGGCCATGCAGATTCAGAATTTTCCTGACCTGGATTTTCCGACCGTGACCGTTTCGGCAAGCTTGCCGGGGGCATCGCCCGCGCAGATGGAAACGGACGTGGCAAGGAAAATTGAAAACTCGATATCCACCCTACAGGGCTTGAAACATATCACAACCAAAGTGCAAGACGGGAACGCCAGCATCACCGCCCAGTTCCGCCTCGAAAAGTCGGTACAGGAAGCCTTGGACGACGTGCGTTCAGCCGTATCTAAAGTCCGTGCCGATATGCCCGCCGACTTGCGTGACCCGGTTGTCTCTAAAATCGATATGGCAAGCGCCCCGATACTTGCCTATGCAGTCGCTTCAACCCAGCGTGACGATGAAGCCCTATCCTGGTTTGTGGAAGACACCATCGCAAAACGATTGCTCGCCGTTCCCGGTGTTGGTGAGGTAAAGCGCGTCGGCGGGGTCAGCCGAGAAATAAGTATCGCACTTGACCCCATCAAACTCCAATCCATGGGTGCCACAACCGCCGACATTTCAAGGCAATTACATCAAATGCAGCGTGAAAGTTCGGGCGGACGAACCGATTTGGGTAATGGCGAGCAACCTGTCCGTACCCTCGCTAACGTGGCTTCGGCAGAAGAACTGGAACGGATTGAATTGTCATTGAGCGACGGTCGCCATATTCGGCTTAATCAAGTCGCCACCATTCACGATGCCGTCGCAGAACGGCGTTCCTTGGCGATGCTTAATGGCAAGCCCGTCGTCGGTTTTGAAGTCACGCGTAGCCGCGGCGCCAGCGAAGTGGGAGTCGGTAATGGCGTAGAAAAAGCATTGAAGGACTTGCAGTCTACAAATCCTGACATCGAATTCACCGAAGCCTTCAATTTTGTGATCCCTGTCCAAGAAGAATTTGACGGTTCTATGGCGTTACTTTACGAAGGCGCTTTGTTGGCCGTCTTGGTGGTATGGCTGTTCTTGCGCGACTGGCGTGCCACCTTTATCTCGGCCGTCGCCTTGCCGCTGTCCGCCATACCGGCCTTTTTAGGTATGCACTACTTCGGATTCTCCCTCAATGTTGTCACCTTGTTGGCCTTATCGTTAGTCATAGGAATCCTGGTTGACGATGCGATCGTCGAAGTTGAAAACATTGTCCGCCACCAACGCATGGGTAAATCGCCTTTTCAGGCGGCTATGGAAGCGGCTGATGAAATTGGACTGGCGGTTGTGGCCACCACATTTTCCCTGGTGGCCGTATTTCTGCCGACCGCGTTTATGAGCGGGATCGCCGGACGTTTTTTTAAACAATTCGGCTGGACGGCCTCGTTGGCCATCCTTGCTTCGCTTGTGGTTGCAAGAATGCTAACGCCAATGATGTCCGCCTACCTACTGAAACCCAACAACGCCCCGGAACCTCCTGACGGACGCATCATGCGCGACTACCTGAAGTTGGCGAAATGGTGCCTTCGACATCGCCTCATCACAATCGGCGGTGCCTTGGCGTTTTTCATCGGCTCCTTGTTCTTGATTCCCTTATTACCGCAGGGCTTCATACCGCCGGACGACAATCCCCAAACCCAAGTTTTTGTCGAACTGGCGCCGGGCGCCACATTAGGACAAACTCGCGCCTCCGCTGAAGCGGCCAGAAAGTTGATTGCTGACGTTCCTTATGTGCAAAGTGTATATACGACAATCGGCAGCGGCTCAGTTGGCAGCGATCCTATGGCCGGCTCGCAAGGCAGCAGCGAAGTACGCAAGGCAACGCTAACCGTTTTATTGGCCGATCGCAATGAAAGGCCCGTGCGTAAGCAAGTTATCGAGCAAAACATTAGGACGGCACTGGAGACCTTGCCAGGCGTCCGCACCAAAGTTGGCCTTGGCGGTTCCGGTGAAAAATATGTGTTAGTGTTGAGTGGCGACGACCCTCAAGCACTGAACGCGGCGGCCCGTGCCGTGGAAAAGGACTTAAGGACAATTCAAGGCCTTGGCAATATCGCCTCCAGCGCCTCATTAGTCAGGCCGGAAATTGCCGTTCGTCCTGATTTTGCCCGTGCTGCCGACCTGGGTGTCACATCCGCCGCCATCGCCGAGACTTTACGTATCGCCACCGTCGGTGATTATTACGAGTCCTTGCCGAAGTTTAATTTGGCGCAACGGCAAGTACCCATCATGGTCAAACTAACGGAAAACGGACGGAACGACCTGAGCTTACTCGAACGACTGGCCGTGCCTTCAACTAAGGCGGGTATAGGTCCGGTCATGGTTAGTCAAGTCGCAAACCTTGATTTGTCCAGCGGACCGGCCGTCATTGACCGCTATGACCGCTCAAGAAACATCAATTTTGAAATCGAACTAGCCAACCTGCCGCTGGGGGATGTCACCGCGGCCGTACAAAAATTGGCCAGTATTCAATCACTACCTCCCGGTGTAAAACAAATTAATATCGGCGATGCCGAAATGATGGCCGAGCTTTTTGGAAGTTTCGGCTTGGCCATGCTGATTGGTGTTCTCTGTATCTTTGTGGTCCTGGTCTTGCTATTTAAAGATTTTTTGCAACCTATAACCATACTTATGGCGCTGCCCTTATCTTTCGGCGGCGGCTTTGTTGCCCTCTTATTGGCGCAAAAAAGCTTTTCCATGCCTTCCTTGATCGGGCTTATTATGTTGATGGGCATTGCCACCAAAAACTCCATCCTGTTGGTAGAGTACGCTATTGTTGCCCGACGCGATCACGGCATGAACCGAATCGATGCCCTACTTGATTCTTGCCATAAACGCGCTCGCCCAATCATTATGACAACAATCGCCATGGGTGCAGGCATGTTGCCGATTGCCATCGGCATGAGCTCGGCGGATACTTCGTTCCGCAGCCCTATGGCGGTTGCCGTTATCGGCGGTTTGGTCACTTCGACACTCCTCAGTCTATTAGTTATTCCGGTCGCGTACACCGTTTTAGACGATCTTAAGGGCATACTTTCGGTTTTATGGTTGCGTTTACTCGCAATTTCGAAAAAAATGCCTAGCTATTCGGAGAATTAAACGGTTTGAGGTTTAACCAACTAAGTTCCGGGGCAAGCTCCATTCGAATCCCGGGACGGAACCCAACAGATTGATTCCGTTTGTAGTGACAGCCGGATTTAAACGGTCGAACCACGAACGCAACCCACCAGTTCAGTATTTCCTTTGCTTGTATTGCAGTCTGTTTATTGCCTGTCACATATTCGGGTTATAATAAAGCCAAGTCGCCCCACTATGAATAACGTAAAGCTACACAAGAGGATCAAGCCAAACAAAATATGACGCAAAAACTGTATATCCAGACGAATGGCTGTCAGATGAATGAGTACGACTCTGACAAAATGCGCGATGTCCTTCATGCTTCGCATGGTTTTGAATTGATCGATAACCCAGAGCAAGCCGACGTACTGCTGTTAAACACCTGTTCAATCAGGGAAAAAGCTCAGGAAAAAGTGTTTTCCGCACTGGGACAGTGGCGCAAAATTAAAGCGGTTCGCCCTAATGTTATCATTGGCGTGGGTGGTTGTGTTGCCAGCCAGGAAGGTGCCGACATTCAAAAACGCGCACCTTATGTGGACATGGTTTTCGGCCCGCAAACCTTGCACCGCTTGCCGCAATTATTGGATCAAGTTCGGGGTAAGCACAAGCCTGTCGTCGATATTTCCTTCCCTGAAATCGAAAAATTCGATAACTTGCCTGCACCCAGGGCGGAAGGCCCGAAAGCTTTTGTGTCGGTGATGGAAGGATGCAGCAAATATTGTACTTTTTGTGTCGTGCCTTATACCCGTGGAGAGGAAATTAGTCGCCCCTTAAATGACGTAATTGCAGAAGTTTCGGCGTTGGCAAAACAAGGTGTCAGGGAAATCAATCTGTTAGGTCAAAATGTTAATGCTTATCGCGGGGAAATGGAAGACGGCGAGATCGCCGATTTTGCCTTGCTCCTTCATTATGTGGCTGCTGTAAAGGGCATAGACCGGATTCGGTTCACCACCTCACATCCCGTCGAATTCACCGACAATTTGATTGAAGCGTTTGCGGAAATTCCCCAATTGGTCAATCATCTGCATTTACCCGTGCAAAGCGGTAGCGATCACATTTTGAAGATGATGAAGCGCGGCCATACCCGTGCCGATTATATTGAAACCATCCGTAAATTAAGGGTAGTTAGGCCGAATATTTGCCTTTCTTCGGATTTCATCATCGGCTTTCCAGGTGAAACAGACCAGGAATTTGAAGAAACGATGGCTTTTATCAATGAAGTTGGCTTTGACCTGTCATTCAGTTTTATTTATAGCGCCCGCCCCGGCACGCCTGCTGCCGATTTGCCGGATGACATATCGCTTGACGTTAAAAAGCAACGGCTAGAACGCTTCCAAAACCGCATTAACGAAATGGCGGCAGCCATATCGCAAAGCATGATCGGTACTGTGCAAACGGTATTAGTCGAAGGGCCTTCCAAAAAGAACCCTTTGCAAATGCAGGGTAGGACCGAAAATAACCGAGTCGTGAACTTTATCGGTCACCCTCGATTGGTGGGGCAATTCGTGGATGTGCTGATTGCCGAGGCCTTGCCTAATTCTTTACGGGGTCGACTGGTAGAGGCTCCCATTAACCAGCAAATCGCTTATGCGTAATTCATGATATCCGAAGAAATTTCCCTGATCCCGGCAGATAATGCCAGACTATCTAACTTTTGCGGACACTTCGATGCACACTTACGGCAGATAGAACATCGCCTTCAGGTCGAAATCGCCAATCGTGGCAACTTATTCAAGGTGACCGGCCTGGAAAACTCCGTTAAAGCTGCCTGTGTTGTCATGCAGAAATTATTTGAAAGCACCGAAAAGGAAGAACTGACCTCCGAGCTTATCCATTTGGCCATGCAAGACGCCACCATTGATGATTTGTTGGACGGGTCAAAAGAGGTCGTGCAACAGCCTATTACTATAAAAACAAAATACGGCTTAATCAGGGGCAGAGGAACAAATCAACAGGATTACCTTAAGAAAATCGTCTCGCATGACATCAATTTTGGCGTGGGCCCTGCCGGTACGGGCAAAACTTTTTTGGCGGTAGCCTGTGCGGTTGAGGCGCTTCAATCTGAAAAAGTCAGGAAAATCATCCTGGTGCGCCCGGCGGTTGAGGCCGGGGAAAAGCTGGGCTTCTTGCCTGGCGATATGGCTCAAAAAGTCGACCCTTATCTTCGCCCCTTGTACGATGCCTTATATGATATGTTAGGCTTGGAACGAGTTGAGAAAATGATCGACAAGGGCATTATAGAAGTTGCCCCATTGGCTTTCATGCGCGGCAGGACCTTGAATGATGCGTTTATTATCTTGGATGAAGCGCAAAATACTACCATAGAACAGATCAAAATGTTCTTGACCCGTGTTGGATTTGGTTCAACCGCCGTTGTCACGGGCGATGTTACCCAAATAGATTTGCCGAGCGAAAAAATGTCCGGCTTACGGCATGTGCTGGACGTATTAAAAGAGGTTGAAGGCATCAGCTTTACCTTTTTTAATGCGCGGGATGTCGTGCGGCACCCTTTAGTGCAGCGCATCGTCAAAGCATACGAAGCCTACGAACTTAAGGCCAAAACCGAGCAATGAACCTAGTCGAGTTGCAAATTGTTTTTTCTTCGCCAGGCCAACCAGACAAAACGCACATACAGCAATGGATTGATGCGGCATTGCAGGGTTATGGGAAGGATGCGGAAATCGTGGTACGTATCGTAGGCATCCATGAAAGTGCCGAATTGAATAAACAATATCGGCACAAACAAGGCCCGACCAATATCCTGAGTTTCCCGGCAGATATCCCAGAAGGTTTGGGGTTGAACCTATTAGGCGACTTAGTGATATGTGCCCCCGTTATCGAAAGGGAGGCGATGGAACAACAAAAGCAACTAAACCATCACTGGGCACATATTGTCATCCACGGTGTGCTGCATCTGTTGGGCTACGACCACGTCAAAGAAGAGGATGCAGACATTATGGAGGATATAGAAATAAAAATTTTACAGGCATTAAATATCAGCAATCCTTACTTAGAGGTAACCCAGCCATGAGCGACGACAAACCTCCCAGTAGCGGCTCCAATCGGAGCAGTTGGGTAGAAAAAATCAGCCAATTCTTTTCCGATGAACCGCGAGATCTGGAAGATTTGCTGGAAATATTAAGGGAAGCAAAAACAAACCGTTTATTGGATACCGATACCCTCTCCATGATCGAAGGCGTTTTACAAGTCAACCAAATGCAGGTCAGGGACATTATGATTCCGCGCGTGCAAATGGTTGTCGTACCGAATGATGCCGAACTGGACACTATTTTGCCATTGGTGACAGAGTTTAATCACTCCCGTTATCCCGTCATTGATGGGGACCGCAGCAAGGTAATCGGAATTTTACTGGCTAAAGATTTATTGGCGCATTTGGCTAAAAACACCAAGTTGTTGGTCAAGGACATCATGCGGCCCGCTTACGTTGTGCCTGAAAGCAAACGCTTAAATGTCCTACTGAAAGAATTGCGCACTAATGGCAATCACATGACGATCGTCGTCGATGAATACGGACAAACCGCTGGTTTGGTGTCCATTGAAGATGTCCTGGAACAGATCGTTGGCGACATAGAAGACGAACATGACGAACATGAAGATGAAGCCTATATCCTACGCCGTAATGACAAGGAGTTTATGGTTAAAGCTTTGACTCCGATTGAGGAGTTTGACGAGTATTTTTCGACGGAATTAACGACGGATGAATATGATACCGTGGGTGGTTTTATCGTCAGCCAGTTGGAACACATGCCCAAAAAAGGCGAAATTTTTGAAGTGGATAAAATGTGTTTTGAAGTGATACGAGCGGACACTCGACGTGTGCATTTGGTTAAACTGAAAATACTCGATTGAAAATTAATCACCCCTCAAGCTGGCTTTTCAAAATTCATCAACCTAATTCCACAGTGGCAACCTGACTTTTAAAAAGCGCTTGGTTTTTAAGGATACCTATTGCCCCTGTGTCTTCAGCGTAAAAGTAACCGGCCCATCATTGACCAGCGAGACTTTCATGTCAGCGCCAAATTCGCCAAATTGAACGTCAGGATAGGTAGACCCGGCTAGCGTTTGTAGATAGCCAAATAACTGCAATCCTTTTTCTGGCGCGGCTGCGGATGCAAAGCCTGGACGATTACCCTTGTCAGTTTCCGCTGCCAAGGTAAATTGCGGCACCAACAACAAACCTCCTTGAATATCCCGCAAGCTTAAATTCATACGACCGTTCTCGTCTGCGAAAATGCGGTAATTGAGGATGCGTTCCAAAAGGCGTTGCGCCGATCTTTTATTGTCTTCTCGCTCAATCGCAACCAATGCCATAATGCCAACACCAATTTCTCCTATAATGCGGCCGTTTACCCTAACATTAGCGGATGCTACCCGTTGTATAACAGTAATCATGTGTTGGTCTTAAAATAGGATATGCAAAGGATTATATATGCAGGTGATGAAATCAAGACAAGATCTTCGACTGATAAAAATACTGCTGTTAATTTTCAATATTTCAGCCTGTGCCGATGTCTATGAGTGGCAAGATAAGGACGGCAATAAACATTTTTCGGATCGGGTACACGACAACAGCAAGAAAATCGACTTAAACCCGGGATACTCCTATTACAAGGTAGAACAGGTTTATGACGGCGATACGGTAAAACTGTCAGATGGCCGCAAGATCCGCTTGTTGGACATCAATACACCGGAAGTAAAGCACCGAAACCAGGATGCCGAAGCTGGGGGCGAAATAGCCAAACAATGGTTGACGAATAAGCTAAAAGACCAGAAAGTGCGCTTAATGACGGATGTTGAGCAAACTGATAAATATAAACGCACCCTCGCCTACTTAATCACTGAAAACAAGGAAAACATCAATGTGCAATTGGTGGAACTCGGCCTGGCAGCAGTCAATATTTATCCCCCGAACTTGCTCTATGTTGATGAGTTAGTGGCGGCAGGAAACCGCGCACAGCAAGCTAAACGAGGCATTTGGCAGCAAGCCCAATATACCGTCATCCCCGTCGACCAACTGGGCAATGACGGACATTCAGGCTGGACACGGTTAAAAGGGAAAGTGTCGAATATCAGAAGCAGCCGAAAATTTGTTTATCTTGATTTTTCTGATGTGTTCCAAGCACGGATTGAAAAACAGTGGCTGTCATTATTCCCAGAAATCAACAGCTACCGGGGGCGGACGATTGAGGTGCGCGGTTGGCTCAATAAAAATCGTGGAGGATGGTCTATGCTGATACGACATCCCAGTGCAATACATGGAATATCGGATTAAAAAGCGGCCCCGGATAGATTCCGCGCTTTACATTTATTTTTCAGCCACTTAATTGTAATTCCGCTCACAAATAAAACGGTTGCCGATTGCATGGCTGATTGATAAAGGCCAGTTCATGGGCAATAACCGTCGATACAAATAACATTAACGGATAGCGGCAGAATGCCTTGTGAAGGGTGTTGAACTGGCATCCTTTGTTTAGCGACAAATAAAAAAGTATCTCTTTCCACATTGATAAAACTGCGATATGTCTCACAGAAATTGTTTTGCGGGTTAGCTATAGTTTCTCTATATTAAAACTTTTAAGCCGTAGTGTGTCCGATTGGCGCACTTACTTTTACAATAGACCCCCGAAAAGTGGTCGCCCTTCAGTAAGTTGGTTCGGTTGGTGTGCTTACTGAAGTTTACCTTATCAAGGTGACCGAAATGAAAGCACGAAACAATATTCGATCTGGTTTTATGGCAATACTGATTGCCACTGACCTTATTTGCTCTCCATTTGCTTTTGCAGGCGATCCATCGCAATTACTTGGCAAAGACCTCGATCAAAATCAAGATTTGCTCACTTCGGTTATGCGAGGCCGAAACTATGTGGTCGAGGTTGACCAACAAGGCAAAATCAAACAAATAGTTGATACAGGTGCCAATGGAAATGGCGTAGACCCGCAACAAACAGTTAATGGCACTTATGCCGCTACCGTATCTTCAACGACTTCTTCGGTTGAATTGCCAGAAAGCCATCAAGGCCAAGATGCAATTGATTTCCTGGGTGAGGATTTACCTGAAATCGCCGCCAACTACGGTTTTACGCCTGACAAGTTGGAAGAATTATTGCTAAATGACAATACTATTCGTATCGACAACAACAGCCGTATTTTTTATGTTGACGATTCTGTAGCGCAACAAACGAGCTTCGCACCCGACGGCACCGAAGCGACACTGACGGGATCGGCAATAAATGAACCTCCCGTGCCTATTGCATCGCCAGCTTCATTAGCCAATGCCTTTAAGCTACACAGCAAACCTGGCGCAAGCAAGACTATCTACCTTGATTTCGATGGCCACACTGCCACAGGCACGGCATGGTCGACGTCGTCTATTGAAGCACCTCCGTTTGATTTAGGTGGCAACACAGCGGTTTTTGATGACAACGAACTTAGCAATATCATCAGCATTTGGAACAGGGTGTCTGAAGACTATATCCCATTTGACATTGATGTCACTACAGAACCGCCTTCAACGGATGCATTACTTCGTACCAGTGTGGCCGACAGCACTTACGGCACCCGTGTCGTCATCACAAAAACGGGTACGGTGAGCTGCAATTGCGGCGGTATTGCCTATGTTGGCGTGGTCTCCATGATCAACAATACGTTTTATCAACCAGCTTGGGTTTTCCAGCAATCATTGGCGAACAACGAGAAATATATTGCCGAAGCGGCATCGCACGAAGCGGGACATACCCTAGGTTTATTTCATGACGGGCAAACGGTAGGCACGACGGTTAACGGCTACTATGCGGGACATGGCACTGGAACGACAGGCTGGGCACCGATAATGGGGGTGGGTTATTACAAAAATGTCACTCAATGGAGCAACGGAACGTACCCAGGGGCCAATAACCAGCAAGACGATATCGCTGTGTTTGCATCGAAAGGCATTCTGCCAAGAACGGATACGGTGGGCAATACCATTGCAAATGCAAGTTCTTTAGAATCTACCAATACAAACCCCACCGGAATCGTTCAAACATTTGGGGTGATTGAAACTTCAACCGATGTTGATATGTATATGTTAAACACTGCGGACGGTGTAGTTAATTTAACCGTTAGCCCCGCTACGAAAGGCCCAAATCTCGACATCCAATTGGCCCTGTACAAGCCCGATGGAGCGGTTGTGACCACCATCGCGCCCGAGACTGCACTGTCGGCAAATATCAATATGACTTTATCCGCTGGGACCTATTTCCTGGCAGTGAGCGGGTCGGGTCATGCGCCATCTGGTTCCGACTACGGTTATTCAACCTATGGCAGCCTGGGACAATACCAAATCACAGGGGCATATCCAGCAGCCAACAATGCAGTTTCGCCGACAGCGGTTTTGGGCGCTTCAACCGTGACAGGCCCAGCCGCGCTGACCGTCAATTTTTTAGGCAGCGCCTCAGTGGGCAACGGCAGCATAATCGGATATCAGTGGTCATTCGGTGACGGCACATCCTCAACTAGCGCAGACCCCGTACATACTTACGCAACGGTTGGCAGCTTTACGGCATCGTTGACAGTCACAAACCAATATCTACTGACGAGCACTAAAACGATACCAATAACGGTGACAGCACCTCAACCTACGGTGCATATTGCGACAGCAACGATGAAACTTAAGAAGACCAGCCGTGTCAATGCGCGAGTGTCAATCAAAGTAGTCAACTCTCTAGGTGTTGCAATACCCAACGCCATTGTTACAGGCACTTGGTCAGGGGCTTTTGCCGGTAGTTTAAGCAGTAAAACCGCCAAAAACGGTATAGCCTTACAAACATCTAAGGCAACACATTTACGTAAAGGCGCATCAGGCACATATACCATCAACAGAATTTCTGCGCCAGGTTACGTTTACAATCCGACTCAAAACGCGCAAACGGTAATGACGATTGCTTGGTGAGGGATAGAATTGTGCTACCGGACCGAGGTGGTTAACCACGGAATTTAATGCTTTTGGAGCTTGTTCAAGATTTTTTACTAGCCTTGATGATGGAAAGCCATTTTCCCTTGTCGGGGCTGCGGGCCTTTTTGAACCTATCAACTGCCAGATCAAGTATAACTTTTAGCCTAAGCACTAGGATTAGGGTCTGTACTCATCTCATACAGCAAAGCTCTCAGGTTTTCTCCCTCGCAGCATTCGATTTCCTTAAGTTGAAAATCGTAAAAGTCATGTCCCCCATCGCTAAAATCCCTACGATAAGGGGCAACTGAAGTTAGCTGGCCTTTCGTTGAAAAATCACCTTTCTTGATTCCTTTTTCAGGATTATGGATAAATAAATCGGCTAATATCCTTAATCTGCAAGTATTTAAAATTTTCATCGTCACCACTTAATCCAATAAAATAAAGTTATCCTACCTATAGATTTATTGCGTTTTTACTAGGGGCTGTTCTCATTTAAGCCAAATCAACACGCTGGCCAAGCTCAGCATAGTCATATAGTTGACCGCCAGCCGTTCGTATCGGGTGGCGACACGGCG
>NZ_AYLO01000033.1 GCF_000496735.2 Methyloglobulus morosus KoM1 | reverse complement strand
ATCTTTGCCGCAATCGGTCGAACCACATTTTGGACAATTCATATTAGCCTTTACCCCTACAAATTGGGTAAGTGTAGCAAATGCTATACTAACTTAACAATACCCGCTGCTGACACCTTGTTTTAATGCTTTATCGGTTATCGCTTCAGGGAGGTTTGCCAAGTAAACGCCAAAAACAGCATCGCCCGCTTGTAAGCGGAACTTTTCCCTGATGATCCACATTCTGCGCGATAATTGATCCTGCGACAGGCTTTTCAGCATAAATATTTCCATCGACCAAAGTTGCGCCAATGTTGCATTGGTAAAATCAGGCATACTGGAGTCAAAGTTGTGCGCTGCAAGGAAAGCATTTTTATGGTCATTGTCGAGCAGCAAAAAATCGGCCTCAATCGCTTTCCTAACTTCTTCCGAATAAGAATTTGTAATATCCATTTGGCACCATTAACAATATGAAACCGAAACAAGTTACGCCAGAGAACCCCTTGCCGGAATTGGGTTGGCTTTTGGAAGTCTATCTAACTCCAAGGAATTTAGGTGCGTAGTATTAACATTGCCATGTGGTAATAAGTCATAGCATGGGTTGAATATAGGTGACAAAAAAGCATTGTTCCAATGCCGAAGTGTCACTACCACTAAGTAATTAAGCAATAAAGAGCCCTCTCCCGCTAGAGAGGGCTGGGGCGAGGAAAATTAAAATAAGGAAAATATTATTCCAAATTAGCATGCCGTGTACGCATGACTTCTTCCGGTATACCTTTTTCGTGGATGATATGTGATATTGCACCTTCCAGGAAGGATAAGGTGGACAATTCAAAAATGGTACCCATCGGCATGCCCAGCACTTTACCGTACTGGTCGCTACGCCCGATCTGGAAGACGGCATCGGCCATATCGCCGATGGTTGAACTGGCTTTGGAGCAAATCAGCAATATTTTTGCACCCATCGACCGCGCTTTTTTGGTGAAAGCGATCAGTTGTTCGGTTTCGCCTGAACCCGAGATAACGACCAACAAATCCCCCGCATTAATACTGGGTGTCACAACTTCCCCTACCATACTGGTATCGTAGCCGCTATGCACCAAACGCATGGCAAAAAACCGTCCCACCAAACCGGAACGGCCGGCACCGGCGATAAAAATCCGGTTGGCGCTATCCAACATATCGGTCAATTGCTGATAATAGGCATCATTAGTGGCCGACAATACGCTGGAAATTTTATCGAGGATCCTATCCCTGTGCGTGGTTTTGCCTTCGACGATGCGGCGTATGTTACGGGCGGCTTCGATAGGGCAAGGTGCGCCATAAATGGCCGCCCCCACGACAATAATATCAGCGCCTGAATCCACCACTTGTTGCACCGTTGATGGATTGATCCCGCCAGCCACGGAAATCCTGACATCCAAGCCTAATTTGGCAACGGCATTCAAGTCGGCGTAAGGGGTTTGGCCTGCCGCTTGGGCATCTAAGCCTGTGTGTACGCCGATAATCCGCGCACCCAACGCAGCAGAAATTTTGGCGCATTCCAGTTTGTTTTGTACGTTAATCAAATCGACTTGCGCTTCCGCACCCTGCGCCGCAGCGGCCTTGACGACACCCGCTATGGTTGCCGGTCCCGATACGCCCAACACCGTACAAATATCGGCACCTGCGGCATAAAACGGTGCCGCTTCATAAGCACCGGCATCCATGGTTTTCAAGTCAACCAGAATAAGTTTGTCGGGGAATTTGGCGCGTAACGCTTTAACCAGTTCAACGCCATTATGTTTAATGCAAGGCGTTCCGATTTCAAAAATGTCGATGTAAGGGGCGGTTTTTTCGGCAAGGCTTATGGTTTGATCAAAATCCAAAGAATCCAACGCCAATTGTATTAAGGGGGTTGTCATGTTCAAACTCCGGTGTGTCTTAGTTATTGTTATAGGCGACATAATAACCCTAAATGGACGACTTGTTAAATGACAATAATCGTGTTTTTTGCTAAGGCACAGATTGCCTACCGAATAGCAAGACCGAATGCTGAGGTAGTAAAATGGTTACAACTAGGTGAGCCAAACTTCGGACGCCCAACTTGACAGGCGACTTATTTAGGCTGGGTTGGGCTGGCTACCAATAAGCTATTGACCAGTTCCAGGTCTTTTGGGGTCAAATCACTGGTTGTCTGCTTAAGTTTGATGGTGTTGATCAAGTAATCGTAACGGGCACGGGACAAGTCTCGTTTGGCGCGGTAGAGATTACGCTGCTCAACCAAAACGTCGACCATGGTACGGATGCCCACCTCTGACCCGGCTTCCGACGCCTCCAGGGCACTGGCGGCTGAAGTCACGCTGGCCTTAAGCGCTTCTATACGGCTGATGGAGGTCAGTATACTGCGGTAGGTGTTATTGACTTGACGCTTTACAGAGCGTTTGACTGCAGTTAAATTTTCTTTGGTGGCTTCGTACTCGTAACTGGCCTGTCGTGTCCTTGAATTGACAGCGCCGCCTTCAAATAAGGGTACGTTCAATTGAATGCCGATACTTTCGGTATCTCCGCGCAGCCCAAAAGTGCTATTGTTGTCCGTCGCGGCATAAGAACCAACCAAATCCAGTTTGGGATAATGTCCACTGCGCTGGATGTCCACCGTCTTACGCGCAATTTCCATCTGGTTAAAAGCAGCAATAACGCTCAAATTATTGGCTTCGGCGTTTTCGTCCCATTTCGATAGGTTTTCCGGTTCGGGTTTTTTTAAGGGCAGGGTTTCGC
This sequence comes from Methyloglobulus morosus KoM1, assembly GCF_000496735.2. GTDB lineage: Bacteria > Pseudomonadota > Gammaproteobacteria > Methylococcales > Methylomonadaceae > Methyloglobulus > Methyloglobulus morosus. Next base: position 34,591 of record NZ_AYLO01000033.1, on the reverse strand, counting down.
CGAGCGGATCAATATCGCCTTCGCTTTCCCCGATGATTTCCCTTAACGCTTCTTTTTGGTTGTCCAGATTGTTTGCCGCTTCCAATTCATTGGCAGTGGTCTGGTCGAAAGCGGCTTGTGCTTCGTAGACATCAGTGATAGGGATGATGCCGACCTCAAAGCGTTCTTTGGCTTGCTCCAACTGTTTGGAGATGGCTTGTTTTTCGGACACCGTAAACTCCAGGTTATCCTGGGCGGACAGCACATTAAAGTAAGCTTCAGTTGTCCTTACGATTAGTTTTTGCAGCTCGGCCTGGTATGCAGCCTCAGCCTGGGCGATTTGGTTGTCTGATTGGCTTAATTGCACCCAATGTTCCCAATGAAACAGGGGTTGAGTCAGGTTGAGGCTGAACGTGTGGTTCCAATATTCCTGAAATGAGGGGCCGCGAAATGTCCTGGCTTTTTGGTTGTTCAGCCATTCTTTGCTGGAAGAACCGGTGGCGGCCAAGTTAGGGAAAAATCGTGCCAGCCCTTGATTCCTGCTTTCCCCAGCGGCAGACCGTTTGGCTTCGGTTTGCTTAATAATGGGATCATTCTGCAAAGCGCGTTCGTAGATGCCCATTAAATCTTCCGCTTGCAGCAAGGAAGGGATACCCAGCAATAGCACAGCAATTAACTTATATACTCTTTGTATTAGAGGAGATTCAGCCATAACCAACTTCTTTTTATTATCGATGACATCTTTATTATTGGGGAGATTGGTTTTGCTTTTGTTGATCCAACGCATTCATAGGATTTGACTTGGCTATGACCGATGGGCTTGTTAACGCCGACCGGATCACTAAGCCGATCAACGACAGATGATTATAGTCTAACAAAAAGTGCTTTCTTAATTAAAGTTAATCCGCTTCAAATAGTCCACCAACACATCAGGAATCGGCCTGCCTTCCGCCAATTGATTGACCGATGCCCAACTTGAAACGGGATATGTGCTGTTTGCGTCCAACAATGCGCCATTGCTTAAGCGCATTTGGCTGATGCGTTGCCCGAATTCGGCATTGGGTTCACACTGAAAATTCATACCGCCTGCCCTTACCATATCGCCACCCTGTTGATAATACGGATCAGGATTAAACACGTTATCTGCTGCATCTTCCAAAATCGCCTTAATTTCAGCACCTGTTAGGTTGCGGCGTTGCGTGTTCGGATAGGTGATGGCGGTGTGGTTCATCACATCCTCATAAGTAATCACCTGTCCTGGTAACAGCGTCGTCCCCCAACGAAAACCCGGTGATAAGGCGATCTGCGACTCGTTTTCTTTGAGCAAGGCATCCAGTAGCAATTGGTCGAATGTGCCTTTATAGGTGTCGCGGCGATAAAGCAGCTTATCGGCAACGCCTAATGGTTGCTGTAATTTTTCCCGGAAAGGTTGCCTTATCCTGTCAATTAATTGCTGCATTTGGGCATCCGGCTCAAGCAGATTTGAAAAGACGGGCAATAAGCGATAGCGCAAATCATGCAGTCGGTTTCGGCGAATATCCAAATCCAGCACTGCCACAAACTTACCATGGCTGCCCGCATTGGCCACGCAGGTTTTACCGTAATTATTTTGTACCCAGATTGGCTTGGGGATGGCATCATGGGTATGACCGCCCAATATCACATCGATACCGGACACCCTAGCCGCCAACTTTAAATCGACATCCATACCGTTATGGGAGAGCAGGATAATCACGTCAGCGCTTTTTTGTTGCCTTAACTTGTTAACCGTCTGTTGCAAACGCTGTTCCTGTATGCCGAACTGCCAGTCGGGAACCAACCGTTTTGGGTTCGCAATAGGCGTATAAGGGTAAGCCTGGCCGATTATGGCGATACGGGCATTGTTGAATTCTTTAATCACGTAAGGCTTAAAAGCTGAATTCGCTTCCGCACCGGAAACAAACTGCGCCTCTTCGGTAAGCGACACATTTTGTGCAACAAAGTCGCCCTTAAATTGCTCGATATTGGCCTTTACTTGGTCACCGCCATAGGTAAATTCCCAATGTCCGGTCATTACGTCCACGCCGAGCAGATTGCAAACCGCCAACATATCGGCACCTTGCGTCCATAACGAGGTCGCCGAACCCTGCCAAGTATCGCCGCCGTCCAGCAACAGAAAATTGCCATGCGAACTGGATTGCTTGATTTGTTTGATTAACGTCGCCAATTGCGCGAATCCGCCCATTTTCCCATAGACCGCTGCCGCTTCAGCAAAATCAAGATGGGTAAAGGCATAAGCCTCCCGCGAACCTAGCTTAATGCCAAAAAAATCCAGGAATCCTTGCCCTGTCAAATGTGGGGGGCTATTGCTTAAACTGCTAGGGCCCTTATTGACAGAAGGCTCCCGGTAATACACAGGAAGTAACTGGGCGTGACAGTCAGTGATATGCAGTAACGTGACATTACCGAAATCGGGGGCGGGGTAAAGCACGCCAGGAGTCGAAGTAAGGCAGGATGTCAGGCCGGGCGACAGCCCTAATAAACCAAAAGCCTGCAAAAAGTGACGGCGGTTCATGGCAAGCCGATTGTCGCCCACAAAAATACCAACGACTTATTGTTCCGTAAGTGGAGGGGCGACATAAATTGAAGCGCTGAATATTACACAGGCTCAAGATGATAATACACTAACCCAGCTTGTGGTCGGTTTTTTTATAGATTCGGCCTTTTAATGTCTGAACCGTTCGTGCTGAGCTTGTCGAAGCACACACCGCCTTTCGACAGGCTCAAGGCGAACGGAAACTTAATACTTCACAAGGCCGAATCAATAACCCTGAAACAACGGGCGTTTTTCGGGCGGTAATTTACCGAATTTGTCTTGGTTTTTCCTGGTAACAAAGGTCGCAAGCTTCCTTTAAGCTTTATTCTTCGTAGGCCTTAGAGTCAGGGGAGGGCGGTAGGAAAATAAATAGTTGCCCGTCTGGGGCGGCTGTTTTGAAGAGTACACCCTTTTTACCGGCACTAAGCCGGATCGGTAGCAAGACAAGGTTATTGCGTTAAAAAACAGATGAAATCCCTCAAGGAAATGATAAATCCACTCAGCACCTCATTTATATCCCAGTGCAAAACCCTAGTCGGCGCTGATAATGTCATTTTCGATCCCGAAAGGCTGCGGGTGTATGAATGCGATGCCTTGGCTGCGTTGCGGGCATTGCCACTTATGGTGGTATTGCCGGAAACCGTGGAACAAGTCCAATCATTGCTGCGCCTGTGTCACCAACATAATGTCCCAATCGTTGCCCGTGGCGCAGGTACTGGGCTTGCTGGAGGTGCACTGCCCGTCGTTAACGGTATAGTCCTGGGCTTAAGCAAAATGCACCACATCCTTAAAATTGATTCCCACAACCGTACCGCACAGGTGCAGCCCGGCGTACGTAATCTTGCCATTTCAGAAGCCGCGAAACCCTATGGACTTTATTATGCTCCCGATCCGTCGTCCCAAATTGCCTGTACGATAGGTGGGAATATCGCCGAAAACTCTGGCGGTGTGCATTGCCTAAAGTATGGCTTGACTGTCCATAATGTGCTACAAATCAAGCTGGTGACCATAGAAGGCGAGTTATTGACATTGGGAGGCAATGGCCTGGATGCATCCGGTTATGATTTATTGGCTATAGCCATTGGCTCCGAAGGATTGCTGGGCATTGTGGTGGAAGCTACCGTGCGTTTATTGCCTATCCAACCCTGCACGCAAGTCTTACTGGCGGCTTTCAACAGCATCGAACAGGCGGGTAACGCGGTTGCCGCCATCATCGCAGGCCGACTAGTCCCGGCTGGCTTGGAATTAATGGACAATGCCGCCATTCGGGTGACGGACGCATTTGTCCATGCCAATTACCCACTTGATGCCGAGGCCATCTTGCTCTGTGAACTCGATGGCCTGAGCGAACAAGTCGAAGCCGATGTCGCCAAAGCTACCGCCATTTTACAGGCAAACGGTGCCGTCGAGATACGAACCGCAAAAGACGAAAAGGAACGTAAGCTGTTTTGGGCAGGCCGTAAGGCAGCGTTTCCCGCAGTCGGCAGGATTTCCGCCGATTACTATTGCATGGATGGCACGATCCCGCGCAAACATCTCGCCAAGGTTTTAACCCAAATCAACCAATATGCCAACGACCTAGGCTTGAAGGTCGTCAACGTCTTTCATGCCGGTGACGGCAATTTGCACCCGTTGATTCTCTACGATGCCAGTCAACCCGGCGAATATGAAAGGGCAGAACAATTGGGCGGGCAAATCCTGGAGCTTTGCGTTGCTGTCGGCGGTTCAATTACCGGGGAGCATGGTGTCGGGGTCGAAAAGCTCAACCAGATGTGCGTACAATTTTCCACCGCAGAATTGCAACAGTTTGAACGTTTGAAAACCGCGTTCGACAGTAAAAACCTGCTCAATCCCGGCAAGGTCATTCCCAGCCTGCACCGTTGCGCCGAATTCGGCCAGATGCACATCCACAACGGGCAACTGCCTTTTCCAGAACTGGAACGGTTTTGATGCAAGACCAGGATTTGACTTTAGAGTTACAAGCCCAGGTGCAACAAGCCATCGAATCGCATACCCCCTTACAAATTATCGGCGGTAACAGCAAAGCCTTTTATGGTGCGCCCACATCTGCGACCACTCCGCTGAAACTCTCTGGGCACCAAGGCATTGTGGAGTATGAACCTAGCGAACTGGTCGTTACAGTACGTTCCGGCACACCGCTGAATGAACTTAATAAGGTATTGGCGGAACAAGGCCAAATGCTGGCATTTGAACCTCCCGTTTTCAGTGATACAGCGACTATCGGCGGTACTATCGCCTGCGGTTTTTCAGGGCCGCGACGGCCTTATGCAGGCGGCGCGCGTGATTTCGTCCTAGGTTGTACCATCCTCAATGGCAAAGCCGAACATTGTCGCTTTGGTGGACAAGTCATGAAAAATGTCGCGGGATTTGATGTCTCACGCCTAATGGTCGGTGCGTTGGGACAATTGGGCGTGCTGCTGGATTTGTCATTACGGGTTATGCCGATACCGGAGGCTGAGATAACACTCTATCATTCGCTAGCATCTTACGGCCAAGCCCTGGAATTGGTCCAACGCTGGCAAGGGCAACCTTGGCCGTTATCTGCATTGGCCTATCACGACAATCATCTACGGATGAGACTATCGGGCTCAGATGATGCTATACGATCGGTAGCAAAAAAACTAGGTGGCGAGATTGATAAGGATGGCGACAGGTTTTGGCATGGACTCAATGTCCAGCAGCTCGATTTTTTTAAGGGCATAGAAAACCTTTGGCGTATCAGCATTGCCCCTGCAACCCCCATGCTTGATATACCAGGCCGTTGGCTATTGGATTGGGGCGGGGCACAACGCTGGCTGAAAAGCACTGCAACTGCAGAACAAATCCACAAACAGACCCAAGCCCAAGGCGGTTATGCCATCTGCTTTCGGGGTGCTGAAAAAACCGATTGGTTAAGGCTTGAGCCTAACCTTTTGGCCTTGCACAAAAAAATCCGGCTAGCGTTTGATCCCTACCAGTTGCTGAATTCGCACCGTTTTTCACCGGAGCTATAACCCTTATGTATAGCCAATTCAGCACTGACTTTAACGACACGCCTGAAATACAAGAAGCCCAGGACATCTTACGCCGCTGTGTGCATTGCGGATTTTGCAATGCAACTTGTCCTACTTACCAGCTAAAAGGTGATGAACTGGATGGGCCGCGTGGACGTATTTATTTGATCAAGCAGATGTTTGAAGGCGGCGCAGTCACCCAACAAACCCAACTGCATCTTGACCGCTGCTTAAGTTGCAAAAGCTGTGAAACCACTTGCCCATCGGGAGTGGAGTTCGGGCGTTTGGCAGATATTGGGCGGCATTTGGTTGACCAAAAAGTACAACGATCATTACCTCAGCGTTTATTTCGCCGTGTCCTGTTGTGGTGGCTGCCTTATCCCAAACGCTTTAAACGACTTATTCAACTGGCTCGCGTGGTTCGTCCCTTGCTCCCAGTCCAACTTAAAAACAAGATTCCGAGTCGTCAGCCGGACAGCCAATGCCAGCAATACCGCCATGTCCGTAGTGTTTTGCTGCTCGATGGCTGTGTCCAACAAACATTAGCGCCGAAGATCAATGCCAGCACAGCCCACGTACTGGACCAACTGGGGATCAGCGCCATTCGCTTGCCGAATGCCGGTTGCTGCGGCGCATTGAACTATCATCTCAGCGATCAAAGCGGCGGACTGGATAAGATGCGCCGCATGATAGATGCCTGTTGGCCGCAAATAGAGTCAGGCGTAGAAGCAATTGTAATGACAGCCAGCGGTTGCGGGGCGATGCTCAAGGATTATGGGAAACTCCTACGCGATGACCCTGTTTATGCCAACAAAGCGGAACGCTACTCTGCCTTATGCAAGGATATATCCGAGGTGTTAAGTAACGAGGATTTAAGTAAACTAACGATAACACCTAGGAAAATTGCCTTCCAATCCCCATGTTCCCTACAACACGCCCAAGGGCTGAACGGGGTTACTGAAGCTTTGTTAACCAAGCTAGGCTTCTGTTTAACGCCAGTCCAGGATGCACATTTATGTTGCGGCTCGGCTGGCACTTACTCGATCCTGCAACCTGAAATTGCCGACCAGCTCCGGTCACGCAAACTGCATAACCTGCAACAAGACCAACCTGAGCTAATCGCCACCGCCAATATCGGCTGTTTATTGCATTTGCAGGAAAAGTCCGACATCCCTGTCATGCACTGGATTGAATTGCTGGATTGAGCAAACTCCTTAAGAAATCCCTGAATAAGACGATTCCGCTCAGGGTTCGACACTCTCACCACGAACGGTATCAACATCTTACCGTTCATCCTGGGCTTGTCTAAGGACTTGTTCAGAGTTTCCTTAAATGCATTGTCACTCAATTTGAATCAGAAGGTTTAGTAGATTAAAAAGGCTTCTCATCTACACAGTCAACTAATGTTATCCTACCGGATCGGCATCACCCGCCAATCCCAAACATTATTACCTGAAAGAGGAACACACCATGAGCGAAAGAATCATTATGCGTACCGGGGAAGCCTTAATCGCTGGCGGACCGCCCGGTACAGCGGCGGAACCGGAAGTGATTATCGGTGAACTGGACGGGCCGGTCGGCACCGCGATTGCCAGCATGACCGCAGGACAAGCCCAAGGCCATACCCGCGTATTTGCCATTTTAAACACGGACATTCAAGTCAGGCCGGTAACCTTGATGGTCAGCAAAGTCACGGTCAAACATACCCGTTACACCAACATCTTAATGGGCACGGTACAGGCCGCCATTGCCAATGGGGTATTGGATGCAGTGCGCGCTGGCGACATCCCCAAAGACAAAGCCAACGATTTAGGCATCATCGTCTCGGTGTGGCTCAACCCAAGCGTTACCACCGATGACGCTTTGGATCATAAAATACTGTTCGACATTCACCGCAAAGCCATGGCAACCGCCATCCATAAAGCCATGAACAACCAACCGGATATCGACTGGCTACTGGAAAACCAGGATAAGATTACCCATAAATATTTCCAGATGGGGCTGGATGGTAAGATTTAGACAAACCACAATCGGCAAAACGTAGCTGCCCAGTAAACATAACGCACAATATCGAACGGTTTGGGTTCGTGCCTCATTCCAACTGTGCTTGCTGAGCAATCATTTTAGATCAACAAACAATACGAATAAATTGAGAACTGATTTAATTGAAGCTTCAAAGAATGGTGTCTTCTTAAGACCTATATGAAAAATGATCTTGCCCGGCTTTCATGGACACCCCACTAAGCGACTTTTTTGGCTTCAAAGGCTTCGGGGCTGAGATAACCCAGTTTTGAATGAAGCCGTTTGCGATTGTAATACACTTCCACAAAGCAGTAGTTTTCGGACTGGGCCAAAACCGAAGCCATGCGCTGGCGACAGTGTTCAATCTTGAACGTAAGTTGCGTCGCCGTCGGTTAAAGACGGAACGGTCAATTTGGCCTGCTAAGGTTGTCGGCAATTGTCTGGCGGGTGGCGTTCCGAGTCAACGCCTGAGCTTTCGGCGGCTAAAGCCAGCGCGATCAGTTGTTTGTCAGAAAGCTCAGGGATACGGATTTAGTTGAGGAAATTATCTTGGGGGTTAGAGTTCGTGCAAAAGGCCAATAATTTTGTTATAACTGTCGCATAAGTTGCTAATATCATTTGTTTTTGGCGAAAATTTGATGGTAACCACACTGGGGAAATGAGCGACTTATTTTTTATCGTCCTAAATGCACCACGGGTATTAAATTTATGGAAATAGACATGAAAAAACTCTTTTTGGTCGCTACCCTTTTTACTTGCAAATCGCTCTCTGCCGCTATTGTCCTCGATTTCGAGGATGTCGGTGATCAAGCATCAATCAATGACTTTTACAATGGCGGCAAAAGCAGTTCGGGAGCTTCCGGTCATAATTACGGAATACATTTCTCAAATGATGCGACCGGATTAATCAACTCGAATGTCGACTTTAAATATAGCGGCAATTTTGCCAACGAACCCTCAGCAAGTACCGTTACCGTCTTCCGTAACGGGGGTGTTGCAACGATGAACGTAGCATCCGGTTTTGACACCGGCTTCTCTTTTTTCTACAGCTATTCATCCCATGAAAGCGCATCAGTTGATATTTATGGTGGCCAAAACGGAACAGGTGAATTGTTAGGGTCGCTCCACTTAAACACAAATTTCGACCAAGGCTGCACCAATAACCCTTCCGGTTACTATTGCCACTGGAATCCAATTGGTTTGCAATTCAAGGGTATAGCAAAGTCGGTTGTTTTTGGCGGGCCACCGGAATACGCTCTTTTTGACAACCTAACGCTAGGAAGCGCAACCCCCAGCAAAGTCCCTATCACGGGCGTATTTTGGTTTATGGGGCCTTGCCTTTTAGCGTTGTTGAGCATGGGTCGTAGGGCCGTAGCTCCGATTAGCGATAGCGTAATCGTACGAATTTTGGTGTCTGCTCGTCTCCGATCACGCTATCGCTAATCGGAGCTACGGTGCTATGGCACTAATTTCATGGAATAAATTGGTAAAATCCTAAAACCGAATCTTGCCGGTCAGCATATCCCACCACAAATGCCAGTCACACAGAAAACTGAACCAAGGATAGGTAAAAGTGGCTGGCTTGTTGTGTTCAAAGCAGAAATGCCCAACCCAAGGGAAAGCTAGCCTTGTACAAAGGCTATTGCAACTAGCCACCAAAGCTGCGTGATAAAAGCGGCGACAAGCAACGCTAGGGCCATCGTTGTGCCAAGGAAATGCAAGCGGCGGGAAGTTGGATTGGTATGTTCTCTGAGGTAAAACGAGTAGAACTCACTCAACGTCCGGTAAGTTTTTGGCCCGCTCATGGATTTCCCGCTACTTCCGCTGGATCAACTCAATCTTGTAACCGTCCGGGTCTTCTAAAAATGCGATAACAATTGACGCATCATCCTTCATCGGCCCAGGTGGGCGAGTGATGTTGACACCTTCGGCAGCTAAGGCTTCGCAGGTTGCGTAAATGTCATCGGTCGCCAAGGCGAGATGTCCAAAGGCTGTGCCGATGTCATAGTGCTGTTTCCCCCAATTGTAGGTCAGTTCCAGCACGGTGCTGTCGGCTTCGTCCTGGTAGCCGACAAACGCAAGCGTATATTCCCCTTCGGGATATTCCTGGCTGTGGAGTAATTTCATGCCGAGCAGTTGGGTATAGAAGGCGATGGACTTGTCAAGATTGCCCACGCGCAACATGGTATGCAACAGGCGGGTTGGGTAGATGTTTGGGTTCATTATTGTTGCTATTAGGGAAACTCGATTGCCATAGACTTACAAAGGAATGCCATAAAGGTGAATGTTAATCTGTTGTCGCCTAAGTTCGCTTTCAGCACCGCCCTCATGCCAATTATTTTACAACCGTTTTTCCTTTTTGAACTTCAGCGTCCTTTTGAGCTTCAGCGGCCTTTTTTTCCTCAGCTTTCTTTTGTTTCTTTGCGGCCCTTTTCGCTGCGGCTGCCCTTTGTTCAACAGCCTTTCCCGCATCTATACTGCCAGAATCTCCGCCCCACGAATTTACTTCGTCTGCCTGGGTTAGTGCAGGAGATAATAGCCCTAAAGTTACGCAAAAAAATAGCAGTAATGAAATTATTTTAGATTTGAAATGCAACATAATCACTCTCTCCTAGAAATTTTAATATCTTCGCCCATGTGACAATAATGACGTAATAGAGTTTCTGAAAAAGAAGGCACCAAGGAATATGGGAACTAAATCCGGCCTTCGTTTATTACCTTTAATAATAAGCGTTCGTGGAAGTCATCTCAACAAGAAATCCCAAAGGGATGGGAACAAGTACAAGGGTGCTCCATTGGGCTGAACAGAAAAGCCAATAAAATTACATCGACTTTGCCCCATTCCATCTTTGACGCCGATGGTGCTTGGTTGGGTATTAATCCGCCAGATCCGGCACTATTAAAGAAGCGAATCATTAGATTCTAATAATTTAGAGCCTGTACAAATGAACTTATTGACAGTAATTCCTTCTTCTTCAAATCGAGGAAATAGCAGTTTTAAAGCGATGTATCCCGCAGGTAAATGACCAATTATCATAGTGGTTATCTGGTTGATGTTTTGAGTATCGGTTTGCTGTGATGTGAGCGGATGAACTGCGGATGGCATATATGTGTATGAACCAAGGCGCTGATCCAGAAATAGCATCCATTATTGATTTCAGTCACTGTCCCTAAATGATTCTCACAGTTTGAATCCCCGCCAAGCGAAGTTAGAATCAAAAATCAAAGCTCAGCCTTTTTAGTCGAAATTTATCAACTGTAAGGTTATCAAAAATAAAGCTCCTCGATCAGAAGGTAGTTGTTCGACTGTGCCTTGGTAAGCCTTGAGTAGTGAGATGGTGATAGCAAGGCCTAACCCCGTGCCTCCGGCACTTCTTCGAGTAGTGAAAAAAGGCGTGAATATTTTATCTTGGTTGGCTGGGGAAATGCCGTTGCCATTGTCATGAAGCTGGAGATCGACCACCTTGCCGCCTTGATTAGCCGTGATTTCCACTTGCTTGGCTTGGTGTTGTAAGCTGTTTTCCAATAAATTATATAACGCCATTGCCAAGACTTCCGGTGCAATCGCCAGTTCAAAATTCGATATTTTTGGGTAGAGCAGTTCCAAGCCCTTGTCGAAGAACTGGCTGCGCAGTTCCCCTAGCACATCGTGCAAATGACATGTCTTTGGGTTGGTTTCAATGGCATCCGCGCGGGCAAGTTCCAAAAGGCGACTAACCAATTGCTTAAGTCGCGAAGTATCTGCCAACAAATTGTCGATAAACCGTCGTTGTTGAACCTTGTCCATTGTATCCCCATGATCTTGCAATAACTCCAGCGCCCCTTGCATGGCGGTCAACGGGGTCTTAAATTCATGCGACATGTGGGTGGCAAAACGTCGTAGGTAATCGGTGCGTTCCGTCAGCGTTTGTGACATGCTGACAAAGCTTTCCGACAGTTGTGCCACTTCATTGGTAACGGGATTGGGCAATGGCTCAATTTGTTTCTGCTCGCCTTGCCGGATACGGTGAGTTTGCTCAATAAGCTCACGAATCGGCCTGGAAATCGAAGAGGACACGAAGGCTACCAGCAAGGCCACCAAAGCCAATAGGATCAACGAAAAGACGATGACCTTTTCTTTAACGGCGTATAGATGCTTAAGGATATTTTCCGGAGTCCGCGAAAGGTACAACACGCCTTGCAGGTGTTGGTTTTCAATTATCGGATATGCCACAAACACGCGGATCAACGTACCCCGGCTGATGGAATACAAAGGCGGCGGCGGTTGGTCGGAAATCCGCTGCCGAATGACGCTGGCATATTCGCCCCTTAAGGCTTGTTTGACTTCCGAGATATGGGCCAGCGAGTAACCCACTTCGTCCCGTCCGGCAATCACAACGCCATTCATATCCAGCAATCGCATTCCCGAGAGGGTAACCCGCATGGTTTCAAGCATGACGGGCGTTAATAGGTCGCCAATTTGTTTCGCGAAATCATCGGCTGGCATTGGTACGGGTAACATATCTGGCCTGCGTGATTCAATCGGGTTAATTAAACTTAAAGTTGGGATGATCGGGTGATATTCCGAATCATCTTTAGGCAGATTAGGTAATATTTTTCCGTAAGCCACGCCTTCCGGTTGTAAATTTTGGGCCAGCATCCTAAATCCTGCCGCGAGAGTAGCCGATTGGGAAATCAGTTCGCGCTCAGTTTGCTGCACCAACTCGTTTTCGTAGATACGAAAAAAATACAAACTGCCTAAAGGCAATGCCAATACCATCAGCATCACCACAAGCAGGATGTTGCGTAATCGGAAACGCCTTTGAATTATGAATGGGAATTGGGCATTTATTGGCATGTGTTGAGTTTGTAGCCAACGCCATGTACGGTTTCAATAATGGCGGAACAACCCACTTCGACAAATTTTTGTCGGATATGGCGGATATGGCTGTCGATGGTGCGGTCGCTGACATAAACATGGTGTTCGTAAGCCTTGCTCATGATCGTGTCCCGGTTAAAGACATGGCTAGGCTGGCTAGCAAATAGCATCAGCATGGCGAATTCCGTTGCGGTAAGACTGACCGCTAGTCCGTCCCAACTTACAGCATGTTGTTCCGGGACAATGCGTAATTTGCCATGTACCAAATTTTTTGCGACGGCTGTCGCTTTGGGTGCAGCCACCCTGCGTTTAAGGATGACGTTAATCCGCGCCACCAATTCGCGTGGGCTAAAGGGCTTGGTGACATAATCATCCCCGCCGATTTCCAGCCCTAGGATACGGTCAATCTCATCATCGCGGGAAGACAGGAATAGGATGGGGATGTCCGACGTTTTGCGCAGTTCCTTACAAACCTCCAGGCCGTCGAGTTCCGGCATGTTGATGTCCAGCACGACCAGGTCAATCGCAGGATGAAATCGGGTTAACGCGTCACGGCCATCGCCCGCCAAGGTGACCTTCATACCCGCCTTCTCGAGTGCAAAGGTAATCACTTCCCGGATGTGGGTGTCGTCATCGGCGACTAGGATGTGCTTAACCATGGATTATGTTCGGTTTTAAATAAAATAGTTGGTTCAATATAAAACACTTTTACCAGAATCAAAACCATTCAATATCTCCATCCGCTAGTGCCGATAGGCTCAGGTTTTAAGGTTAAGGCGTTCGTTGCCAACTGCCGTTGTTTTCGCCAAGTCCACGCCCGCCAGTTTGCGCTTTCAACGCTTAATTGGTTATCAAGATTTGTTATTAATTCACCCGCTTTACTGGCTTGAACCGGACTGTATTTGGCGTTTACCTGAAACCAACGCAATGCGGGCAGGGATTCTGGGCCCAAACTTTGTAAATAAGGCAAATCAATATTGGAACCTAAGCCCGTCACTTCCAAGCAATGCCGGACATTGTAATTGGCAATAATCCTATCCATATTGATAAAGCACACCCCGTAAAGCGTGGCAGTAAGTGCGATGGCATTGGCATTGATTAACCATAGGTTGCGGCGATTGCCCTGGATTCTTGCAAAAATAAGCACCAGGCCAATCGCCGTTAACGCCATGCCCATCAAGGCGGCTATCCGTAGGTATGTCAAGGAATAGGCTTCGATATAGTGCAATAACCGATTGATGGCAGATAGGGTCAAAAATATATTTTGACCCAGCCAAACAAACACCAGTATTTTTGCTATTTCGGTTTGAAAGGCTTGTCTGTGGTCGCCAAACGTCAGCAATACGAAAGCGGAGGTCAACAAATTGATGGCAAGTAAGGAATAAAATCCGGCATGGGCATATTCCGCATAGGTAACGCCCATCGGTAAGTCCTCATCATGCCACAGGAACACGATATCCAGTCCGTTTTGGATAAAGAAAAGCCCATTAAACAAAGCCAAGGACAATATTATCGTTTGCTTGTTTAACCAACGATCCAAGTTGATAGGTTGTCCTAAAACGATTTCCTTAGCCAACAAAAATCGTGGCCGCAACATCATCCATAGTGTTAGGCTAATCAAAAACCAAAACAACCAACGCGAATACGAAATAAACGGGTTCAGCAACTGCCAATTCAAGCCAGACAAGACTTTTTCAATGATGGGGTTTGCCAGGATGAACAGGATGCTAAACGCGAGCGTTAACGTGACGGGCATGACGGCAAAACTGTAATTGACCTTATCGAGGACTTTGTTTTTGGAAATCCGTTTGATGGCTTTGCAGTCCCGATACCATTGCCATCCACCCCGTTCTACAAAAAGTGCGATATCCTTGATCCAAAGCGTGGCGGAAGCTAAGTCCTTGCGTTTTTGTAGCGTTATCAAAGTCATTAACCCTAGGCCGTCTATCAATATAGGCAACAATCCAGGTGATTCGACCAGTTCAACGATTAAGGTTGCCACGCCCAAGCCGATTATCTTGCTGGCACTGGTGTGCAATAAGTGGCGATTGAAAACAACCAGCATTGTAAACACTAAGGCTGCATATAATCCAGCCGTCCAACCGACGGGTTGTTGGTAAAACAAAACGTCGGCAATGAGAGCGAGCAGGATACAGGTTGCCTGTTTCTTTAACAGGGTTGTCTGTTTAGCGATTAACATAACCCAGCCCGTGTTTTTGGCGACGATAAAGCGTCCAAGTGCCAATCACCGCCATAAGCATCATGCCGACAACTGTCGATGGCTCTGGTGCTGCGCCGCCTGAAAAATTTTGTGCAACCATCATCGGTTGTGCGGCGGTAAGTTGGGGTGTATTTTCGCCATAAGCTTTTGCTGTCGTGCCTTTTACCATCGGCAAGGGCACATTGTTGTGTTCGGCTTGTTCAGGGTGCTCGTTGACGATTTTTTGCGACACGGCGACAAAAGCTGTCCATTGCGTGGTCAAGGAAAAGTCGAGGCCTAATTCTGTCACCTTATCTTTCAGGCTATTCTCATTGGCATTTTCAGTGCGCATATAAGACGGCGTGTTGATCTGCCGCATGGCATCCGCAATTTGTGAACGCGCCCAAATCACGGGGATCGGGTTGTCCTGTTCGCCCGAACTGTCAGGCAGGTTGACGGTGATCGGCAATTGGGCTTTGCGCCCGTTCACCAAGCCGCTGACTTTAATGGTGTGCCGCCCTGGTTGTCGGTATTTGCCTTGGGTGCGTATCGCACCGCCCGCAAACAAGTCGGGGATACGGCTGGGGCTAAGGTCGCTCACCTGTAAATCGCCCCAATCAATCGCTATGTCAGTCAACACAGGGCTTTCCAGTTTGCTGGCCAGTTGGATGGCGACATCGTCGGCTTTTTCGGTAGGATCAATAAAGCGGGCGAAACCACGCCCTCTCACCGCCATTTCTTCCAACAAAAATCGGTTCACCGACGTACCGACACCCAAGGCGTAAATGCGTGCGCTGCCTATTTTTTCTGCAATCTGGGTAAGCACTTCCGATTCGTTGCCGATATAGCCGTCGGTCAGGAACACGACCAAGCGCAGGCTGTCTTTCAACGCGGGTTTGGCAAAGGCTTGTTCAATTGCAGGCGAGATTTCCGTGCCGCCATCGGCAGTCAGGCTTTCCACATAACCCAATCCTTGCCGGATGTTTTCGGGCGTGGCAATGACGGGTGCGGCGGTAAATTCTTCGGCATTGTTGCTGAAACGGATGATGCGGAAAGTGTCATTCGGATGCAAATGGTTCAGGGCATGTTTCATGAACAATTTGCTGGCGGCGATGGGTTCGCCGTCCATGGAACCGGACGTGTCCAGAACAAAGACCATTTCCCTGGCGGCGACATCTTTGACCGCAGGCACGGCGGGCGGCTCTAATTGGATGCTAAAAAATCCGCCGCGCTCATCCCGGTGCGCCAACAATCCGGCTTGGGTGGCGCTGCCGCTTAATCGGTAACGCAACACGAAATCCTTGTTGTCGATGGTTTTACCGTCCAACAATTGAATAATACGCTGCTTTTCAGATGGAATTTCTTCTGAAATATCATGAGTTTTACTGCTGACTTCGGTAATCGGCAAACCGGCATCCAATTCCACACGGATGCTGACGCGTTCCTTGTCGATAATTTCAGGGCTATTGAGTTCCGCCACTTCCGGATAAGCAGGCAGTTTTTCAACTTCCCATTGCCCGAAGGTTGTCTTGCTGTTTGTATCGGAATTAGGCGTGGGCGGAACTCCAGCGCCTGCCGGTTGGTAGCGCGGCCCGACCACCAAGGGCAATGCCAATTCATATTGCCCGTCCACCTTGGGAAGGATTTGGCTATACGTCAGCGTAACCTGCACGGGCAGTTTGGGCATGAGGTTGGCAATGTCTTGGGTGAACATATTGGGACGATGTTCGGTCAACAATGCCGCCGCCTTGCCTTCATGCTTAGCTTGTTGGAAAGTCGCTTTGGCTTCTTCGATACGTTGGATTTTGGCTTCCACCCGTTCATCGCCGACTTGCATTATCATGCGGTGGACAGCGGCATCGTGATTCAAGGGGAATAAATAAGTTGCGTGTAACGGCTTGTCGTACTGATTGCTAAAGGTTTGTTTGACCGTAACGGTGACCAAATCCCCTTTCACCTTGGCCAGCATGTCGGTTTTTAATAAGGGAAATTGCACAACTTTACCATCGACATGGGCTTCAATGGTGCCGCCCATATCGGGCATTGCCGCCAAAGCGGAACAGGTAGGCAACAGCAACGCCAGGACGGCGATGGGCTTAGTAAGTTTTATCATGAAGGTTCTCCTTGATGGGGGTTGGGGTTAAATCTAACGCAGCAATAAGGGCGGAATCCCATTCTTGAACGGTAGAGATGGGGGTATCTAGAGGGCTAATACGTTGTAGGGCATACCAAGTCGTGTGCGGCTGTTGTAACCATAGCCAAACGACTTCCGAAATATTGGTTGTAAATTGTTCCCGTTGGGAATAAAACGTGACGGCTATGCGCCATTGCATCCCGTTTGGCTCGGTAGCCGTATAAATAGCCGTAGGCAGCGGTTCATAGTCAATGCCTTCGTATTGAACGGTTAAGCCCATCGCAACCAAGCAGTCTTCAGGCGCATGTAAATGTCGCAGCGGCGAATCGGTACGGATCAACATCGCTTTATGTTCGCCATAGCGCATTTTTGCGACACTGCCGCCGAATTTTGTGAAATAGTCTTGCTCCATCTCCCGTAATGCGACGGCTTGCCCATAGCGCCCATTCAAATAGACGGGCAAGTTGAGTGGCGCGCGGTTTTCGGAAACATCCAAGGGTTTGTGGGGAAGTGCAATGATGATCGCCGCCAAACCTACAAAACCAAGGGCGAGCCAAGTTTTCAAGGCGTTGCTTTGATTCAAGATTGATTGGTAAACCTGCACCTTTTTATTCCGGGGCTGGTTCAAAGTCCGACTGCCGCATAAGAGTGCCAACGGCAAGGCCGCTATGGCTAAACAACACAAGCCGATTAGGTCGTGCCAAGGCTGCGCCATCACATTGATGCCGCCTATCTTTTCAGGATAAGCAATGAAAATGGACAGGCAGGTAATGCGGACCATATTCCCGAATAACGCACTCACCAGGGTTACTGCACCGATCAGCAAGCACCTAGCCAGAGGCGGCCTAAACACGCACATGAGCGCGGCGTACAAGATGCACAACAGCATCAGGCTTTTCACCCCGGAGCAAGGCAAATCCACCAGCACGTCACGCCCTACCAACAAAATCCTGATGCCTGCGCATTGCACATTGGCAAACATTCCCTGCAGCAGCATACACGCACCATCTGCCGACAAATGCTGCAGGCCAAAGCCGATTATGCGTTGTAAAATACGTTCTAGCGGCAACGAAAAAGCGAATAAGATTGCCAACCAGCCTGGCGACAACGGATTCTTCCTGTCGTTTAAACGTGCCAACAAACTAATCGCATAAACATCAATTGCCAACGCAACCGCACCCAACACATTGACGGCAAAAACTTGGCCGAAGCCACGAAAGATTGCAGTGCCGATTAACAGCAAAACAGCTTTCTTATGGGATTGATTTTCAACGCTGGAAATTGGGCTAAGTATGCTCCAAACAAACAACCCCGCACACAACAAAAATACCCAGCCGCCCTTAGAATCATGCGCTGGTTCAAGCCACGAGCCAAGCAACCATAGAATCGGTTCGATAGCCAATAACAGCATTCCCAAACCCATCAATAGCTGATAAGCCGGAAACGGTAAGTTAAGATATTTTTTAAATTGATTGTCCATGGCATTAGGATGCCAAGACGATGTGCAGTACAAATGGAGCGGTTAAGGATTTTCTATGGGATTTCTGTGCAGGTTATCTTGCGGGGTAATAATACAGAGCCACTAAATTGAAGTATAAAATCGGGACAAAAACGTAACCTGATATGAATCAATAATATACGAACAGCACCGCCACAATGGGATGTGAGCCGTTCAAAAAGGGGTTGTCCGGGCGGTAAAGTCCCTGCACAGTGGTTACACTTGCAACAAAAACAACTGTAATAACACAATATCCACACCCCAATGACTCAAAGCCTGACCAACATCTTGATATAATCCCGAACCCCACGATCAACCCGATCATTGACCCTAGCACCACCCACCCCAACAGCCACGCCAACCCGTTCAGCCACTAGACGCTTTAAATTATCGTCAAGACTAACAATAAATAGACGAAACACGCTGAAACCTTATTCGAAAACCAACAAATCCCCGTCAACCGCTTAAGGGTTCAAGATTTAGTCGATGGACCTGGGGATTGGCTACAATTCAGCCTCAACTGACAGCAAAACATTAAACTTAAGCCTAAAAAAGCCTTAAGGTCACTCCAAAAAAAAAATAGTAATGAGTAAAGTAGCTTTAGATTTTATAAACAGCCGATGAAGGGAAGTTGAATATAGCCTAAGTTATGAATATCATTTTTACACCACTGATTGTTCGAACAATTCAAAAAAAAACGAATCGATCAAACATAATTAAAAAAACTCAAGCTTATAGGTATTAAAATATCCTTTTCCGCAATGAAGTTAAAAAACTCGAACACGATAGAATAGATGACTCAAAATTATTAACAAACTGCTTCACAATTGATTTCGTTTTTAATTTTTTCCTTTCATCAGCACTATACTTCACGTTCCTTGTCTTGATAATAGTCCGCCGTCAATTATAAAGTTTTTTTTAGTCATTTTGAGCTTATGCAAACTTTCTGCAATCGTCCAGGGTTGGGGTTCTTGGTTGGCCACCTCATCGAGTAAAATAATGGATTTTACGCCAACTATTCTATTCATGGCGCGGCGTTCCAGATGAGCCGCAATACATATTGCGTGCCAGATTCTAAATTTGGCCCATAAAGACAACATTAAATTGTTTTTTTTATACCCATAAAATAAAATACAAAACGATTTAATATACAATGCTAAGAATAAAATAATGTACGATATTAGGGTAAATGGGACAAACTGATAAACAAAATTGTTGGTAAATTCCATTCTCAACATTAAAGATATAATTATAAAAATTAATGTAATAAAAAAATAATACATTAGAGTTATTAATATATGATTAGCATTTACTCCTAACTGTCTTTTCATCTCTGATGGAAGAAATGCCCGAATTATATATAACTCAATTCGAGGATTTAACCGAGTCCTATAACCCGAACATGCTAACTGGTTCAAAGCTAACTTATAAATTATTCCAAGAAACTTCCTAGTAAAATTGTATTGTCCAAATAATAATGCGAACAAGAGACTCGCTGCTTGTCCTTGATCTTTCGCCCTCTCCGCAATCCATTCCACCGCAAAGGCCATTACTTCTGTCTGCCATACAACATGGCGCATATTCAAATTAAATGTGTTTCCTAAGGAATTCACTTCCTTTTCCTCGGCATCTTGTAATTCTTTGCGTAAGCACCATTGTGCGTACACTTTTCCGGACAGAAATTCCATGAAAGATTTGTGGCCAAATTTGAAGGAACCGCTCCGGCTTAAATCGGGCACCAATAAGCCGCAAGTACGCACATCGGTAAGGATCGTTTGGAGTTCTTCCGGTTTGTTGTCTAAGTCGTATCGCTGCCTTAAGGGCTTGCGAGTCTCGCCACCTTGGGCATCCACAGAGGATACCGCCTCAGGAATCGCTTTAACTAATAGTCGTCCTACCTCTTCCAATTCTCTTGCAGTGATTTGGTTTGGTAGCTCATTAATGAGCATATAAGTGGCGATGCCTTCCATAAAATACGCACGTTCGCGGCTATTGAGTGCCATAAACGCTGGTTTGGCTTTACCAGCAACCGGCGGAGTAAAGTCATATCGTTGGCCTTTACCGCCTTGGCGCTCAAGGCTGTGACGAATGAAAATATCCATCACCAAGGCGGAATTGATGCGTTCCCCGTACTGGGCTAAATTTTCCGTTTTCCACAATATGCTAACCACATAGAGCATGGATGGACGTGAAATGATATCGTAAAAGCGTTCGTTTACGGCTGCCAATGCAACAATACCTTCTCGAGTTTCATTATCGAGATTACGCAAGCTATGTTCAATTTCCTGTATATTGAAGGGAACCAATTGCACCGCTTGGCAATAGGGTCGTTCTAGGCTGGAGGCTTGGATGCCTAATGCAGCTTTTAACTCGGTATCGTCTAAAAAATAATTGGGACGACCTGTGACCATGATCTTGGCCTTGGGATAACATAGTCCCCACATAATCTTGAAATGATTGATGCGGGCATCGCTGTCGCCGGACAAGTCCACTTCATCGAAGCCTTCAAAAATCAACAACAATCTCCCGGCCATCAATAACTTTATAAGGCCGCGCGTATCAATCCCGTATCGACCCGCCCAGGTGGAAATCAGTTCATCTTCCCGTAAGTTGCGCGGACTTTTGCCTCGCAGTTCTAGCAGAATCGGAATTCGTGCCGAGTGTGGGTCTTGTTGTAGGCGTTGCATTAAGTGATAACTAAGCATTAGCGAAATGGTGCTTTTGCCTTGACCGTATTCGCCCAATAAGGCGATTTGACGCAGGCTTGGGTCTTTCAGCCACTCATTCAAGAAAACTTCAAGGTTGGGTTGTGCATCGCCATCTTTATCAAGCTTATATCGGGACGCTGTGTAGACCTGGTTTATGGTCAGATTAGAACCCGTTAAACAGTCCTTTTCCACCCGTTTGGTCAAGTCGCGGAAATAGTCGTCAAAATTCACCAAACTATCCAGTAGGCATGATTCGCTTACGGTGCGTAAGGGATGACCGTTTAACTGACTTTGTTCGTCTGTGTTGCCGTCTTTCAAGGCGATGATGAACTCCAAGCCATTGCTGGTACGCCCCTTATTACGCCGTACTTTGTCGGCATAATCGGTTAAAGTCTGAAGTTCCACAGTGTCCGGTTGGTTTTCCCTGCATGCCAATACCACAATATCGCCCGTGCCTTTATGTGTTCCGATCCAGCAGAGGGCTTGGTTGTGCCATTCATCATCAGGAAAGTCATAAAGGCGGCTGGTCAATAACAATAAATCTCTGGCCTGCTGGTGCCAAACCAAGCTTTCTGCTGCACCTTCCAAAGCAGTCGGGCGATATTGATTGGCAGGGTTATAGATTTCGAGCAACTTTTTATACTGGGATGGGTTCAGAAATAGCCAAGTATCGCCGATAAGACTGGGTGGTTGTTGTTTTTGCTGCTGCTCGTAATGAGCAGTGCTTAGGGCCCCGTTCCAATGTCTGTGTATATAGTTTATGAACAGAAAAAAGCCAGCGACTAGAAGAATTGACAGGATTTCCTGTTCATAGGTCAATGGTTGCGGCGGTTGATAAGACAAACCAGTTATTTGCCTGAATAATCCTAAGGCCGCAAGCCAAGGCGGTTGCTGGGCAAAAATACTGGCGATCACAAACAGTGTGAGGGCGGAAGCAGCGGTCAATCCTGCAAAAGCGAACTTTTCTCTCGTATAAATGCTTTTTTTCAACCATACATAGAAACCGAAATTAGCCGTTCCAAAAAAAAGAAGCAAGAAAAGACTAAGGATAATCGCAAGCGTGGAGTCCATAAGATTTTTTGTTATTTGAGTGAAAGAAGTTAGCTTGGACGCTAGAGTAAAATAATATCATAGATTTTTGTAGTAGCTTGTTTCCAGAATTGTACAATTGATATGCAAGTCCAACAGTAATTATGTGTAGTAGATTTTAGATTCTGAACTCTGGGTAATCAATCAACACATCGCCTCACATAACCCCGTCATCCTATCCTCATCCCACATGCCACTAACCGCAATCCTTAACGCTTCAATATCACCCACAAAAAAGACCTGATCTTTAGCACGGGTAACCGCCGTATAAATCAGTTTCCGTTGCAGCATGATGGAAAATGATTTGCTCATAGGAATTATCACCCGAGGATATGATTAACTTCGTTTTATCGAAAGCCTTTCTATCCAAATAATTGATAGCTAATTTTTGCGTAAACCTGAAATATATCTTTTAGATAGTCATGTCGGAGTGAAAATTGAATTCCCCAGTTCATGATCGTTGCCTCAGTTTCTGATCTTGTATCCCGTCTTAAATACCCACCATACAAAAATCAGGCAGAGGGTTAGAAAGCCAAATGTCATGCCAATACTCATGGCGACATTCACATCGGCAATGCCGTAGAAGCTCCAGCGAAAGCCGCTGATCAAATATACCACTGGATTGAACAACGTGATTTTCTGCCACAAAGGGGGCAACATATTGATCGAATAGAACGCGCCGCCTAGAAAGGTGAGCGGGGTGACGACCAACATCGGAACCACCTGTAGTTTCTGGAAATTATCGGCCCACAAACCGATAATGAAGCCAAATAGGCTGAAAGTAACGGCAGTGAGCAGAAGAAAGGCAACCATCCACCAGGGATGGGCGATCTCATAAGGCACGAAAATGCGGGCGGTCCCCAGAATAAGGATGCCCAACATCACCGACTTGGTCGCCGCCGCCCCCACATAACCAATCAACACTTCGATCCACGAAACCGGTGCTGATAAAAGCTCATAAATAGTGCCCGCCCACCTGGGCATGTAAATACCGAAAGACGCATTGGAAATGCTTTCGTTCAATAAATTCAGCATAACCAGCCCCGGGATGATGAAGGCGCCGTAACTGACGCTATCAATCTCGCCCATACGCGAACCGATGGCTTTGCCAAATACGATGAAATACAGCGAGGTGGTAAGTACCGGTGCAGCGATACTTTCCCATAGGGTACGGAAAGTGCGTGCCATTTCAAAATGGTAAATGGCGCGGATGCCATAGATGTTCATGAGGCATTCCCCTTGGGCTGATGTACCAAGCTGACAAAAATATCTTCCAAAGAGCTTTCAGTAGAACGTAAGTCTTTAAATTCTATATGGTGTTCGCTTAAAGTCCTTAACAGCTCAGCTATACCGGTTTCTTCTTCCTGAGTGTCGAAAGTATAAATTAGGGTGGATCCATCGTCGGCGAGTGTTAAATTCCAACCAATAAGCGCGGCCGGGATGCTGGCGAGAGACTGTCGCAACGTCAATGTGAGCCGCTTTTTGCCGAGTTTACGCATCAGTACGTTTTTGTCTTCAACAACAATCAGTTCACCTTTGTTGATGACGCCGATCCGGTCTGCCATGTCTTCGGCTTCCTCTATGTAATGCGTGGTCAGGATGATGGTGGTGCCTTTGGCGCGAAGTTCGCGCACCATGCGCCACATGTCATGCCGTAACTCCACGTCCACGCCGGCACTCGGCTCATCAAGGAACAATATCGTTGGTTCATGGGCAAGCGCCTTGGCAATCAACACCCGGCGCTTCATCCCGCCCGATAGCTCCTTGATTTTCACGTTGCGCTTATCCCACAGGGATAGGTCGCGCAGCACTTTTTCCAGATAGGGTGCGTTGGGCGCCTTTCCGAATAAACCCCGACTGAATTTGACCGTAGCCCAGACCGACTCAAATGAATCCGTATGCAGTTCCTGCGGCACCAGACCAATGGTTGCACGCACTGTGCGGTAATCCCGCACGGTGTCGTAACCGTCGGCGATGACGATTCCAGAAGTGGAATTGACGATGCCGCAGATGATACTAATCAATGTTGTCTTCCCCGCACCATTTGGCCCGAGCAAGGCGAATATCTCGCCGCGTTTTATCTCCAGGTTGATGTTATTGAGGGCTTGGAAACCGCTGGCATAGGTCTTGTTAATGCCTTGCACCCATATGATAGGGGCGGAATTTTCGGTGGCAATGGCTTTGGATGCTGGCATTGTATTTAACTATATGATCGCGCTTAATTTATAAAGGATTAGTCGCAACTAATGCTTAGGATTACCACAACCGTGTAATGTCATAGGCTGAAAGCTGTTCGTCGGGGCTTAACAAAGGTATTCGGTTGACCATCGCTTGGGCAACGAGTAGTCGGTCAAACGGGTCTTTGTGATGCAGCGGTAGGTTGTGCAAAGTGTAAGTGTGACTCATTGATATGGGCAATTCTGTCAGGGTATTGGCCTGAATGCGGTTGGAAATGAACTCTTTTGGAGGTTCAGCCAAATGCAATTTCCCTAGACTGTATTTTATGGTTATTTCAAACCCAGTGGCCGCACTCAGTAGCAGTTCATTCCCAGAATCCAAGAATATCTCTTTGGACAATTCAGAAAGCTTAGGGTCATCGGTAACAAGCCATAGAAAAGCGCAGGTATCCAGCAATACCTTCATTGGAAATGTTCCAGAAAATCTTCCGGCAATTGGTCGAAATCGGGCATTATCTCGACCATTCCTTTTGCTTCCCCTAAACGGCGCGGTTGGGCTTTTTCCCGGTAAGCCACCAACCGGGCGATGGGCTTGTTAGCCCGTGAAATAATAATCTCATCACCTTCTTCAACCTGTTGTATTAACTGGGATAGCCTGGTTTTTGCTTCATGGATGTTGATGGTTTGGGTCATTAGATTATACCTTAGCTAATTATTTAGCTAGATTGTATCAGATCTACGCAAAGCTGGAAATGTTTCAAAATGGCGTGGCTGAAATCTTTAGAACAGTACCAAATCATATGAGAGGCTTTTAGGGATAATTGATTTTGATAATTTGAATGCCAGATTTCAATCCCCCTTACCAGTCATTCGGAAATATCAATTTTTGCTTGTTACCGAACGTGGCAAACCAACCCATTACCGACGCTTAGATAAGAATGACAATACACATGTGCAAAACTTCGCGTACAATTTTCCGAAATTAGCTGTTAAATCCGATCGGTCATACGCGTGCAAATGATATGAAATTAGGTGTGCAAATCCGATGTACTTTTGCAACCTAAACTTTTATTCAATTAGTGTGTTTCAAGATGGGGTAAAAACGCAACTATGTAAGCCTACTTTGTTCCTAAGTGACCACGCACTGATTAGATTTTTTGAAGGGATAAAAGCCCGGTTTTGGCCGATCTTCCAAAAATGGTTGATATGAGCCACAGGCCGCTTTGGAGAAATCAGCATAATGTTATTTAATTCAATAGGATAATATATAGTCTATTAACTTTCAAGATTAAGGTAATACCGCGTATACTTTCGTTCCCCTGTCCTTGTTAACGCCCCTTTTATCACCAAATCTTGTAAGTCGCGAGTCGCTGTCGGACGGGTTGTGCCGGTAATACTCAAATATTTTTCTGCACTTAAACCTTCTTTGAACCCTTCCGGGCCTGCTCGGAACATTCTGGCCAATGCTTTTTCCTGACGGACGTTGAGTTGTCCTCGTAATCTGTCATAAAGTTTGGCTTTTTTTATCAGAAACTCAAGCCTGACTTGGGTATGGCTTTGGGCACTTAAAATGGTATCCGCAAAATAGATTAACCATGCTGTAATTTCATTGACCTTGTTGGCTTGTTCAAGCGCGGAGTAATAAGCTTTTTTGTTTCTTTCAATTATGTGGGCAATAGCAATCAGCGTGGGTTGCCCCAAACACTGTGCCAAGGCTTTCTCGGCAATTGCCCGCCCGATACGCCCATTGCCATCCTCAAAAGGATGGATGCTCTCAAAATAAAGGTGGGCAATACCGGCACGTACTAAAGCGGGTAATGGTGAATTTCCGTCTGGGGCTGTCGCATTAAACCAGTCAATAAACCTATCCATTTCCGACATGACTTGTGCGGATGGCGGCGCTTCATAATGGATTTTGGGGGAGTGGACCTGTCCCGATACGATTTGCATAGGCTCTTGATGGGTACGGTATCGCCCGATGTCATTAAGGTCACGTCTGCCGTTGGTCAACATGGTGTGCCAATTAAACAGGGTGGCGTGGGACAGTGGTAACTGAAACCCCTGATATAAATTCACCATGACCTGTGCAATACCTTGTTCGGCAGGTGGAATCTTACGGTTATCTGATACTAATCCGAATTGGCGGCGGATGGATGACTGCAGGCTGTCGCGATCCAGGTATTCGCCCTCGATCTCTGAAGTTTTTAAGGCTTCATTGCTGATAAGTTCGATGGTTAACTGACTTTTTTCATCAACATCAAGATGCTTGAAAGCACCAAACAAAAGGCCTGCACCAAGCAATAGCCTGTTGTCATAACCAACGAGGGGTAATGCTTCGTAACTAAAATGAGGCCAATCGGGTTGTTGCCAGTTCCAAACCATGAGTTATAGCCGTAACTTTTATAACTCATATTAGTTTATTTTATGATGTATAAAAAGATATTTTATTCATCATCCGCAATAATTTGGCTCCGCTTATCAATTGGTGAGATTCATACTGCTGAATGGGGTTCTCCATACCAGCCATTCAAAAAATTAATTTTTTCTCTTTCTCGAAAGTGAAAGTACGTCCCACAGCAACCTATCAGGAAAAAATAACATAGCTATATACTTTACACAGGTTGGTCGCTATCAGGTTCTGTAATTTCAATTGGCCATATAGCTTATTTCTCTGCTTGTGCATAACCCAAAAGGCATAGCGAACTCAAATTTTTGGGGTATGAAACTCCACCGGCTATAGCCGTAGCTTCGGGTTACTGCTTAAAGCCGGATTTTATCGACCCAATGGGTCGAATAGCGTCCTGTAGTCATCGACTAGACAAAAGGATACGGACTGTCTAATGTTAGAAATACCCTCAACGCCTCAATTTGCCTATTCGTCCGATTTAGATGGGCGTTTAGACCGCTTCCTTTCCTTCATCAAAAGAACAATGCCTGTTAACAAAGCAATTGGAATCGTCGCTGTGGCTGCATCAATTTCGGGAGCCTTCCCGTATGCATTACCGCACGGAGGTGCGGCGCACGTCCCATTTCCGATCCCGCCCCAAGCGGCGCTCGTCGCTAGTAGCATAACAGTTGCGCCCGCCAACAATGTTTGTCGCATATTCATATGGAATTCCTCACTCTATTTTTTCTAATAAAAAAGCCGAACTACCCTTACCTGAACGAAATCTCTCCACACCAACCCAAACTCTAAATATGTCTGACCTGCAACTTATTGCTCCGGCCCTTTAAAGTTTAAAGTCAAGCCTGCTGCATGTTTTGATGGGCGTGGCTTTAATTGAGAAATAATTCAATTCACAGAACCTAATCTACAGTATATATTTTTAATTGGAAAGTATGTTGATCTAGATCAATATTTTTACAAATGAGTTTTGACAAAATAGAAAAGCGATAATGATCCTATAATTTAGAGGACTCATAAAGCCTAAATGGATTTTATGTTCCGTTGCTCCCTAAACCCCTAGTTGGCGAGGGTTGCATTTTGCGGTCACTTGGTTAGCTAACCTAAATAATTTCTACAACAAACAAAATTGGGGAGCTTAAATGAAAGGTTATCTGCTTAATCTCGGTATGAGTACATCTGTTAGACTAAAATTGGCACTTATCTTGCTTTTACAGCGTTTTCCATTGGCAATGGCAACCTCTATCGGGTATGAGCACGACGCCGAGCCTTCAACAAGTTTAACGAAAGACGTGGCCGATATGGATCTCGATGAACTGTCGCAGGTGAGAGTCTCCCCTTTTGACGTTTCCACCCAATTCGATAGCGGCTACCGCGCTTCAAACTCCGTATCCGGCTCCCGTTTTGACACGCCAATTCGGGATCTGCCCTTCGCAATCCAAGCCTTCACCGAGTCCTTCATCAAGGATCAAAAACCGAGGGATATTTTCGATATCGCACGTTATTCGCCTGGTGTCACTTACCGCAGCAACGACTTCAACGAGGGCAACGCCAATGTGGCTATCAGAGGTTTTGCTGTCGGCTCGTTGCCCGGAGGCAACATCCACATCCTGCGCGATGGCGTCCACGGCCCGTCGATCTTCGACTTCACCAACATAAGCCGCGTCGAAGTGGTCAAGGGGCCGGCGTCGTTTCTTTACGGCCAAGTCGCGCCCGGCGGCATCGTCAATATCATCACCAAGAACCCTCAGCGCCAATTCGCCGTTAACGCCGACGCCCGTTACGGCTCTTACGGCCAATACCGTTTCGATGCGGACGTCACAGGGCCTGCATCGGATACGCTGTTCTACCGGTTGGCGGCCTCTTACGATCAAGACATGCATTATTGGGAGCCTTACGACGCCCATACCTGGAATGTTTCGCCGTCGCTGCTCTGGCAACCCAATGACCGCTTGAGGATTTCGCTCAAGTATGAAAACTTCGAAAAGATCGAAGAACCGCAACTGATGCAAAAACCCGGCTACAGTACCCAAGCCGGGGTCGTGCCGACCCCATCCGACCCCAACTTGTCCGCCGTCGATGTGCCCGGCCTGCCGGACAACTGGAACAGTATGGCTTACAGTGACTATCGCCATAGCGACACCCATAACCTGAGCGCCAGGATAGATTTCAAGGCCGACGACAACTGGGATTTTCGCGTCGGCTATTCGCATCTGGAATACGAAGTCGATACGCTGTTCTCAGGTAACTTAGGCATGTCCAACACCACCACTCGCCTGCAAGGCCGCCGCGTCAGGCACCAGGTCTATGCCAATCGAGACGACACCATAGAATTCCAAGGGATAGGCAAGTACGACTTGGGATTTGCCAGCCTACGCCTGTTGCTCGGAGGGCAATATGTCGACCGACGTTTCGACCGATGGGCTGGCCAAGCCCCCAATAACCCGGCGTTGGGCAGCAACCCCATCGGCTCGCCGTTGCCGTTGTGGGACTTACGAAATCCTTCGACCTGGAACCGCAACACCTCGTTTCCATTGTCCGCACTAACGGATGGCCGCTTCGACCAGAGTGTGCAGGCCGTGGACAAGTCGGTATACGGCGGCTCAACATTCGGCTTCTTCGACGACCGCCTGCTCGTGCTAACCGGTTGGCGCTGGACTTCAACGGATAGCCAATTCACCAATAACCTGGCGCAACAGTCCGAACCAGAATCGAAGGTAAGCAGGGTCACGCCCCAATACGGTTTGCTGTATAAGCTGACGCCACAGCTCTCGCTGTTCGGCACCTACTCCGAGTCCTTCGTCCCCGGCACCTTTCCGATCAACAATGTCGACGGGACTGCATCTATCCCCAAACCGACCGAGGGCTGGGGCTACGATCTCGGGTTTAAGTACGACCTGTTCAACAGTCGCTTGTCGGGCACGTTGACCTACTTCGAAATTCAAAACAAAAACATCGTCACCGACCTTGCGGTTACTAACTCATCGGGAATAACGACGATCTACAGCGTACAAAGCGGCCGGGAGCGCTCCCGCGGCTTCGAAGTGGATGCCACGGCCAAGTTGACCGACAACTGGCAGCTTTACCTCTCCTACAGCTATATGGACGCAAAGATCACCGAGTTTAGCGGCCATGACGATGCCATACTCGCCCAAAATCCCAACTCACTGGATGCCGCCGGTCGGGCGAATTACAAAAACGTCAACCGCTATCACAATGCCCCACTGCAAATGAGCGCACCGCATCTTGCCAATCTATGGACGCGTTACGATTTCACCCAAGAAGCCTTGCGCGGTTTCTATGTCGGTGGCGGCGTCAACATTGTGTCAGACCAAACCCTACTGCCAGATACACCAAAATCCGCCCATCAGTCTTATGTGTTATTGAACGCGATGGCCGGCTATTCGTGGGAAATGGGCGGGCACAGGATGAGCATAGACCTGATAGGCAAGAACCTCGCCGACGAACAGTACCGGCCATCGCAAAGCTCACGGGGTCGCCCGCGCGAGTTTATGCTGAATTTCTCGCTCAAGTTTTGATTTCCAGGCGGCATCCTTGAAAAACACTATTTTTGCTTACCATTCAGTGTTCCGATCAATTGACGAAGGCGCAAATCGTACTGCCGCCAGAAGTGTACCTGAGGGTATGCCGATTGTTTTAACCTATAAACTCGGGGCAAGCAATTGGCCCTGAAGTCATGCATCCACCGGGATGACGGATTACGGCTGCACGACCAACGTGGTAGCTGGAGAATTATCCCGGCAATCGTCCTGCTATACGCGGTGTTACTGCCGGTTCTGGCGACGAGCCAGGGTTTGGCTATGGAAAACCCGAACAAGGTCAAGGCCGCCTTCCTGCGCAATTTTGCCCACTATGTGACCTGGCCGAACAATGTGTTCCCCAATAGCAGTTCGCCCTGGCATATCGGCATACTGGGGCAGGATCCTTTCGGCGACGTTCTGGAAACGACCCTCGAAGGGCGCACCGAACAGGGTCGCGGCTTTGAAGTCTTCCGAGCAGACAGGCTTGATGAATTGCCTTCTTGCCAGATTATCTTCCTCGCATACAATGACGTCGCGGAACGTCGTGCCGCCCTCGTCGTATTGAAGGATAAACCGGTTTTGACGGTCGGAGATGCGCCTGAATTCCTACGGGAAGGCGGGGTAATACAATTTCAGGTCGGAGACAGGGTGCAGATGAGCATCAACCTCGACCAGTCCCGAGCCGTTTCACTGGCCATCCAGACGAAAATGCTGGAAGTTTCCAGAGCAGTCCTGGAAAACGGCGTGATGGGCCAGGTGAGATAACCAATGATCCTAAAAATGAGCATATATAATAGGATCGCGCTTGTGCTGTGGGGCGCAGCACTATTGGCATTTGTTGTGACTGGCGCAGGGTTGGTGCTCTTTCAGGGCTTCACATTGGAGGGCCGCGCCCGACAAATTATGGAGCCCTACGCGCAAATGGTCTCCGTGGGAACTGACGCAGCCGTGGCTTTCGAAGACCCCATCCGAGCACAGGAAATCCTTGACACCCTGCGGGCCAATCCGCAGATACTAGAAGCGGATATTGTTTTGGCTAGCGGCCGGATTCTGGCTGCCTTCAGCCATATCCCAAACGCCATGCCTAGGCCGTTTCCGGCCAAGCCGGATGGAATCTACCTCAGCCATGACACGGCTGAACTGTTGCAAAGCCTGCCGAGTGGCGCGCGTCTGCGCCTCAGTATGGGTTTAGGCCAACTTATCCGGCAAATCCAGCAAGCCTTATGGATTTTTGGCGGGGGTGTGCTCCTCTTCCTTACTTTTACGCTTGCCCAATTAACTGTCCTGAAACGGACGATCGTGCGTCCCATCACATCGCTGACGGAAATGGCCGAAAATGTTCGTGCCCGGGCAGACTACAAGCAACGCGTGCCCGCCGTCGGCACCGACGAAGTGGCTCGCCTAGGCCACAGCTTCAACGCGATGATGGAAGCCATCCAGGAGCGGGAAATCGAATTGCGTCGGCTCACCCGTCTCCAACGGACGATTTTGGACAATGTGGCTTACGCGATCATCTCTACAACACCTGACGGAATAATTACCAGCTTCAATCATGCCGCCGAGCGCTTGTTGGGCTATATGGCCGAAGAAGTGGTCGGCAAACAGACCCCGGCGCTTTGGCACGATCCTGAAGAAATGGCTCAACGCGCCGTGAAGTTGTCGGAAGATCTCGACCAAACGATTGCGCCGGGATTTAATGTGTTTACAGCACGTCCCCAACTCAACCTGCGCGAGGAAAACGAGTGGACATTTATCCGCAAGGACGGCGGGCGGATTCCGGTCAACCTCTCCATCACTCCTTTACTGGACGAAGATGCCCGCATCACGGGTTTCGTGGGCTTGGCCTACGACCTTACTGAACGCAAGCAAACCCAATATCAACTCGAATTACTGACCTTTGCCCTGGATAGGGTGAAGGAAACCATTTTTCTGATGGGCGAAAACGATCCTCATTTCCTTTACGTCAACCAGAGCGCCAGCCAGACCTTAGGCTACAGCCGCGAAGAACTCACTGGCGGTATGGGTGTGTTCGACATCGACCCCAATTGGACGAAGGAAATGTGGGATGCAGTCTGGCCACAACTTTGTGAAAAAAGCAGGCTACAGTTGGATACAACTCACCGAACCCATGACGGACGCGAATTTCCAGTGGAAGTGACTGCTAATTATTTGGATTTCGATGGCAAGATCTACAACTTGGCAATGTGCAGGGACATCACCGAGCGTAAGCAAGCCGAGCAGGAACGCCAAGCAACCCTGCGCTTTTTCGAGAGTATGGACAGGATTAATCTGGTGATACAGGGAGCTGTTAATGTCGAGCAATTGATGGTCGATGTCCTCGATACCATGCTTGAGTTATTCGGATGCGATAGGGCTTGGCTGTGTTATCCTTGCGATCCGGCAGCAGCGACTTGGCGAGCATGTATGGAACGCACCGTGCCAGAGTACCCCGGTGCCCTTATTCAAAATCTTGAGCTGCCCCTAGATGCAGGCACAATTGAGGTGTATAAAACTGTGCTCTCAGCTTACGAGCCGGTGTGGTTCGGCCCAGGCTCAAAACATCCCTTTTCGGATGTCCTTGCAAAGCAGTTCAATATTCAATCTCAGCTTTCCATGGCCATCTATCCCAAAGTCGATAAGCCCTATATGTTCGGGATGCACCAGTGTTCTTATCCGAGAGTATGGACCGGAGAGGAAACAAGGCTATTTCAGGAAATCGGCAGGCGGCTGGCCGACGGCTTAACCAGTATACTGTCCCATCGCAACCTACAGGAAAGCGAGGCAAGATACCGCCGTATCGTCGATACGGCTAATGAAGGTATCTGGCTGCTTGAGCCAAACGCCAAGGCCAGCTTTGTCAATGCCAGAATGGCAGAAATGCTTGGTTATTCCTGCGAAGAAATGATTGGTCGGCCAATCACCGACTTCATGTTCGCGGAGGATGCGCCCGATCAACAGAGGACAATGGAAAACCGTGTCCAGAACCTATCGGAGAGTTACGAACGCAGATATCGCCGTAAGGATGGGCAGGCGTTATGGACGCTGGTTTCCACAACCCCCATCTTAGACGATGAACATCATCACATTGGGCTGTTGGAGATGTTTACCGACATCACCGAACGAAAACAGGCGGAAGAAGAACTGCGTCAACACAAAGATCAGTTGGAGGAGACAGTACAGCAACGTACGACGGAATTGCTGCTGGCCCGCGATGCCGCCGAAGCGGCCAACAAGGCCAAAAGTACATTTTTAGCCAATATGAGCCACGAGTTGCGTACCCCGCTGAACGCTATTCTCGGTTTTTCCTCCATCATGCGCAAGAATTCGCTGCTTCAGGAGAA
Source organism: Methyloglobulus morosus KoM1 (assembly GCF_000496735.2). Taxonomy (GTDB): domain Bacteria; phylum Pseudomonadota; class Gammaproteobacteria; order Methylococcales; family Methylomonadaceae; genus Methyloglobulus; species Methyloglobulus morosus. The sequence continues at coordinate 1,050 of NZ_AYLO01000033.1, read as the reverse complement.
TGATCAGCGAAACATAGATATCATTCATCGCAGCGGCGAACACCTGCTCACCTTGATCAATAACGTATTGGATATGGCCAAGATCGAAGCGGGGCGAGTGCAACTGAATGAGGGTGCATTCGATCTAGGTGGTATGGTGCGTGATGTCACTAACATGATGCAGGTGCGCGCTGCTGAGAAAGGCCTGCGGTTACAGATTGACCAGTCTTCAGAGTTTCCGCGCTACATTATCGGAGACGAGGCTCGATTGCGTCAGGTGTTGATTAACCTTGTTGGAAATGCCCTGAGATTTACCCCGCAAGGCGGAGTGACCATCCGCTTAGGTACGAAGAACAACACTTCTTCGCATTTATTGATCGAAGTCGAAGACTCAGGTTACGGCATTGCGCTGGAAGATCAGGAACGTATCTTTGAACCATTCATGCAATTGGGTCAACTGGATGACAATATGGGAACCGGGCTGGGGCTTAGCATAACGCGTCAATTCGTGCAGTTAATGAACGGCCACATAAGCCTGGAAAGTACACTGGGTAAAGGTTCGCTATTTCGGGTCGATTTGCCTTTGAAACAGGTAGAGGAAGCCAACATTACTACTCTATATGGATTAAAAGAAAGAGAAGTTCTGGGCGTGGTGCCAGGGCAAGCAGAATACCGGATTCTCATTGTCGAAGATCAGCTCGAGAACCAATTATTGCTTGCCAATCTGATGGAGTCTATCGGCTTTCAATATAAGGTTGCCGATAACGGCAAGCAGGGGGTGGAAATATTCCAAAGCTGGAAACCGCACCTTATCTGGATGGACCGACAAATGCCGGTGATGGACGGGCTAGAAGCCACAAAAATAATTCGCGGGCTTCCTGGAGGGGAAAAGGTAAAAATTGTCGCGGTCTCAGCATCTGCTTTCAGGGAACAGCGGGCGGAGATGCTGAATGCTGGCATGGATGAATTTGTCCGCAAACCGTACCAGGCCTATGAAATCTATCAGTGCCTGTCTGAGCAATTAGGCGTGCAATTTATTTATTCGGAACTATCCCCGTCAACATTGGAAAC
>NZ_AYLO01000032.1 GCF_000496735.2 Methyloglobulus morosus KoM1 | reverse complement strand
GTGATAAATCGCAGTCGATATGAGGCTAAGAAATTGCCGGATACGATGAACGGTATTCAAAAAATACCTTTTCTTTTGGGAAATTTTGTGGCGGAAAACTATATTCAGATGGTTGAAAGGTTTGATTATTTGCTTCGGTATTGAATCAATAATTCGTTCGCCCTAATCCTGTCGAATAGCTAGAGGGTTACCGGTAGTTTCAGTGAAATTTTACACATTTTCCTTGTGGAAAATTTCACTGAAATTATGTTTAAAATCCGTTATTCTTGAAATAATACTTTTGATGTTGATTTCTTTATTTTACGGAGTAATATCGAACTTTCTTTCTAGAGTCGTGTGTCCTTTACTGTAATTTTTGTTCGATACGTTGAAGGCTCATATAGCCCAGTATTTAGTGGTGCGAGAAACAGTAAAGTTATTCATAAAACGATAGGTGCAAACAGTAAATTCAAGTCTCGCCCATCAGAAATAGGGGTAATAATCCCTCTGCTGGGGGTAATGCCCGTCTTTTTTTACCGGCTAGGCAATGGTAGGCTTATATTTTGTCATTGAGACTCGAAAGTTCAATGGTCGTACAAGGGCCTTTTGCTGCGTTTTACCGCCAAATAGTATGAAACCGCCAGCGCTGAACAGGGGGCAAAGGCTGGATTTACTGGAATCTCTCATAAAGTTTATAACGATGAATAACCCCGTCTTTTCTTTCGTGGAAGAGGCAACATTTAACCACAGCATAACCATCAGGAGACCGCCATGAAAAAAATAAAAACGAACTACCTGGAACAATACGATGCCGCTGCCGATGCTGATAAATTCCCGCTGGTGCGCCGCTGGCTGGACACCGAACCGTTGCCGTTCTTCAAAGAATTGCGCGAAAATCGACCTATACTGGTAACTCCCGAATGTACCTTGGTGACACGTTTCGATGATGTCACTGAGGTGTTGAACATGCCCAAAATCTTCACCGTTGAGCTTTATATAGCGAAAATGGGCGATTACCTCATGTCGCATGACGACGATGCCTTGCATACCCGCGAAAAATCGCTGATGCAGGGCATGCTTAACCGCGACGACTTGCCCCAGGTGCGAGCCATGATCGCTAAAATCGCCAAGGACATTCTTGATGGCGCCAATGGCGGCATTGAAGTGGTCAATGATTATTGTCGTATGGTCCCTGCAATCTTGGTACAGGATTACTTCGGGTTGACGGGTGTTGACCGTAAGGATCTGATCGAATGGTCGTACTGGAATCAGTATGACAACTTCCACAATCATCCCTTTGATTTGTTGACGGAAGAAAAACGCCAGTACATCATTGACCATCATAATGAAGTCAGTAAGCACCTGAAAAAATATATCGCTGAACTGTTGGCGCGCCGGTTGCTGGCGGTAAAAGCGGAACAAGCCAAAAACATTGTGTTCTCAATGTGGTATTTTTTGTGCAAACTGGTGCGCCAATTCCTAGGCAAAAAAAATGACACATTGACCGACGACATCGTTACGCGGATGCTGCGTTCTAACTTTGCAGAAGCCGTGGATTTCGACCTCAAGCGTGTGGGATTCAACGCTGGCGGCTTGTTAATTGGTGCAATCGAGACTACCTCCCAAGCCGTCTCGCAGGTCATCCAATATTTGCTGGAACACCCAGAATGGCTCACTAAGGCAATCACTGCCGCGCAACGGGATGAACCCAAGGAATTCGATGCCATTGTCTGGGAAGCGCTGCGCTATGTACCGATTGCGGCTTACCTGTTCCGCAAGACCGCTAGTGAATATACGGTTGGCAAGTCTACGGATCGTGAAACGACCATTCATCCTGGCACTTATGTCTTGGCCTGTACGCAATCTGCCATGTTCGACCCGCTCATAAACGAAAATCCGGACGAATTCATTCCTGACCGCAATTGGTACCATCATTTCAATTTCGGTTTCGGTAGCCATGAATGTTTGGGCAAATACGTTGGCATGGTCATGATTCCAGAAATGGTTCGTCAGGTTTTACTAAAGCCAAGTTTGAAGGCGACTGGCAGTATTGACTATAAATCAGGGCCGTTTCCCGAACACTACGAGCTCAAGTGGAAGAATTAGCCTTAAATTTACTTTATATTCATTTGGTTAGGATGATAAGGGTAAATTTTGTAAGATGACAGCCGTGTTCAGGAAGGCAAAAAAATAACGAGTTAGCCTCCAAGTATTCCAATAGGGTCTATTCTTATACCGGTTATGGTCTAGTGATGATTATTTTCTTAAGTTAATCATTACAACGAACAATATGAGGCATAGTCTCATTGTTTGTTTATTTTTCATTAATTTAGATGCCACTGCGTGGAGAGACATGTCATGACAAGCGTGCATAATATCGAACACTTTGTTGTTTTGATGTTAGAAAATCGTTCTTTCGATAATTTGCTCGGTAGCTTGTATCCGAAATCCAAGAATTTCAACGGTGTTGATGGCAGTGAATCCAACAAAGACCGCTCAGGCAAAGTTTGGCCGCTGACTGTGACTAAGGGGGGCGATATTGCAGGCTTATCGGTGCCGAACCCTGACCCTGGCGAACTTTGGACTGACATGAACGAACAGATTTTTGGTTTTGGCCCGTTGGGTGAAGCCAAACCCACTAAGTTGCCGGAAGCGGTTGCTGCCAATATGAGCGGTTTTGTGGACAGTTACACCGATCCTAATGGGAAGCCATCGCGTGCGTCCTACGACCCACGCCAGATCATGAGCCGTTACGATCCCGATCGGGATGTCCCCGCATTGGCTGCGCTGGCGCGGCAATTTGCGGTTTGCGACTCCTGGTTCGCTTCGGCACCCTGTCAAACCTGGCCCAACCGGCTTTTCCTGCACACAGGTACTGCCGGAGGCTATGAAAACAATACACCTGACGCATTGTTTTTTAAGATGCCCACCGTGTTCGGTACGTTTGATAAGGCACCCTCACAGCCCAGTTGGTCGATTTATCATCATGACATTCCCCAGACACTGACGCTGCAGGAGCTTGTTGAGAAAGCCGACAAATTCCACCTGTTTGATACCTTTGTAAGACAGGCCAAAGAAGGTTCGCTGCCCAATTATTCCTTCATCGAACCGCGTTATTATTCGGATATTAAGTTTTGGCCGCCCAGCATTAACCTGCCCAACGACATGCATCCACCGCATGTCGTGTGCTTTGGGGATGGACTTGTCGCGAGTGTTTACAATGCCTTACGGAGCAACGAAGAAGCCTGGAAGAAAACCATGCTGATCATTGTTTTCGACGAACATGGCGGCTGTTACGATCATGCGCCGCCGCAAAGCGCAGTGCCGCCAGGCCCGGTCAAGGGAGACAATCCCAATCCGGTTTTCGGTTTTGACCGCTATGGTGTACGCGTTCCCGCTGTCATAGCTTCTCCCTACATTCAACCTGGTACGATCTTGCGCCCCAGCGACAATTACCCCGAAGACGGGACGACACCTTTTGACCATGCTTCGGTTATCAACACATTGCGGTTACGCTTCGATCTCGGCAAGCCACTGACAGCGCGGGTGCAAGCAGCACCTACGTTGGAGCGTGTCTTGAATTTGGCCGACCCTGTTAATTTAGGGCCCATAGAGATAAAGGCCTCTGAATGCAAGGTCGGCCTGCTCTATAAGATCAGGTCGCTGTTTGAATTATGGAACGATTTCCAAGCGAGTTTGCACGATGCCGCACGCAAGCTGCCTAAGGCCGACGACCATGGTCGCGCACAAGTCTATATTGACCGCCATGAAACCCAGTCTGATACAACGCAGCCAGACGGCGCGACAAGCGATTTTGGTGCAATCTGGCGTCATGCTTGGGATCAGATATTGAAGGCGGCGGGTTTGAAACGCTGACTTTAATGCGTTCTTAGATTGCCGCTCATGGTAGAAACGGAGATTTACAATATAGAGAAGAGGGATTTTACGATGGGTAAGGTAAAAGTAAGGTTTTACCTGCTTTGAAAAGCCTTTCGATTTAAGGATTGAACATGAATATCGATAAAACCATCAAAAAATATAAGAGTTTTAGATAATCGACAGGAATGGATCAGGGAACGCTAAGATAGCTTTTTAAATTCAAGGACTGGCTAGTGATAGAGTGATTACATAACAACTAACTACAAACAATCAGGGGGTGTAAAAATGAAAAATAATAACTTTAAATCGGGCATTATGGCATGTCTCGCCATTGCGTTAGGTTCATGTGCCTTACAACCGACTTCAGCAACGACAGCGGTATCGGGTTCGCCGCCGTTTACTATAGACCAGGGCAAAAAATGGACATCCGACGCGCGGAAAAGTTTTTATGTCCAGGATCAGGGCTCACAAATCATGCCCTTAAGTTGGATTCAGGCATTGAAACTGCCGGATGGAACGCCGTTTATGTCGGGCAGCCTCAGCCGATATGGTTATCTTCCTAATGACCACAGCCCCACTCCCGGCCTGCCTGTTGGCTTCACCACCAATGGGAGCGGTAGCGATAAGTCTATCGGTTTGACTTGTGCCGCTTGCCACACGCGGCAGATCGAGGTCGATGGCACGCCTTATCGTATTGATGGAGGCCCGGCAATCGTCAATTTCCAGAGTTTCCTCAGCGACCTTGATACGGCGGTTAACACCGTGCTCAAGGACGAGGTTACGTTTAATGCTTTCGCCAATACCGTACTAGGCAGTGCGTCAACACCAGACAAGATCAAAAAACTTCATGATGATGTCAGCGCATGGTTCTTGCGTTATGACACGCTGATTAAAGCCGCGTTGCCGGCAACTCCTTGGGGGCCGTCACGACTCGACGCGGTAACGATGATTTTCAACCGCCTTACCGGTTTGGATATTGGCCCGCCGCCCAGCTATATGATTGCCGGAAATATTAAACGTGCGGATGTCCCTGTGCGTTACCCTTTCCTGTGGAATGCACCCATCCAAGACAAGACGCAATGGCCCGGTTTTGCTGACAACGGTGACAAGGTGCTTGGGCTGTCCCGCAATCTCGGTGAAGTGTTTGGCGTGTTTGCGACATTCCATCCCAAAAAAGACCCTAATCGAGTATTGGGTGTAGATTACCTTGCCGACAATTCGGCAAATTTTGCCGGACTGGAAAAACTGGAAGATTTAATCGAAAAGATCGGTCCACCCCAATGGCCGTGGCCTGTCGATAAAAACCTTGCAGCCAAAGGCAAAGGCATCTACGAAAAGACTTGTGCGGCGGGATGCCATGAAATCAAGAAAGGAGCGTTTCGATCTTTCAGACATATAACCTGGGCCACGCCGCTCCAAGATGTCGGTACAGATTCCCGCGAATATGATGTGTTAGCCGGCATGGTTGACACGGGTGTGCTCAACGGTGCGGGTATCCCATTTCTTGACGACCCGTTAAAACCCAAAGATACGGCCTTTCATGTGTTAGGGTTGGCAGTAGGCGCATCCATCATCCAACAGGCTGAATCCATGTTGCCGGGTGGGGGGAAACACCTATCCGTGAAGGACAAGCTTAAAATGAAGTTGTCTAAGGCTTTTGCTAGGCCAGGTCTGGAACATCTTGGTTCCCTGAAAGGCGCATTCAAAAAGCCCGCTGACAAAACAACGACAGAACCCTTCAAATACGAATCCCGTGTGCTTGAAGGAATCTGGGCAACCGCGCCTTACTTACATAATGGGTCGGTACCGACGCTTGCGGAGTTGCTGAAACCTGCCGCCGAACGTGCGGCTTCATTCAAGATCGGCCCCGCCTACGATACGACCAATCTAGGCTTGGCGGCTGAGCAAACCAAGTTTGACTATACCCTCCAAACCACGGATTGTAGCCAGCGCAATTCCGGCAACAGCCGTTGCGGCCATGAGTTCGGCACAACGCTGTCTCCCGCGGATAAAAAGGCACTGCTTGAGTACCTGAAAATCCTGTAATATCAAAAATCGCTTACCCATCGGCAACACCGATGGGTAAGTATCTAGCCCAACGGATACATTTAGCTAGTGTGAAATTCAATGATGAATAACACACAAGTAATTTGCGTAGTTATGCAAGCAAATATAAATTTGATCTCACAGGTAAGCGTTTAAGTCCTGAACTGGTCAACAACCACGTATTCGTTATTTGTCGATTCATCCTATGGATGGCGTTGGCTTACATTGTTTAGTACACAGGGAAAACAAAATCAAAAATGTATTTTACGTTTGTAACTCGTTGTTAAACTGAAATAAAATCTATGGCAAAACGAGGCTGTAACAGTTTTTCAACCTTTTGGCTATTTCTTTGAGACGGTTATCACAAATTTACAAAGGCGTATTAGGGTTTTAATTTTTCTTGATTTATAGTTTCCATCACAAGTGGGGATTACCATTAGCCTGGAGGGGTATCGAAATGGATCAAGAAAAAGCGAAAACATACAAACCTGAGTTTAGGGATTTTTCCGTCAAAATGGCGATTGGTTCAGATAAGCCGATTGCTGAAACAGCCAGGGATTTAGGCATTAGTGCGAATACCTTGCACACCTGGATCAGTAAATATAGTCTTGCCAAACTGGTCGGCAATACCGCAGGGACTGACGATCATCTGTATGAAGAGATAAAGCGACTACAGAAAGAAAATGCCCTATTGACGAAAGAGCGCGATTTGTTAAGAAAAGCTGCGGCTTATTTTGAAGGTGTACTGAGTATTTAAGTTAGCTGGTTTTTACTGCTTTAAGATACTGCATTCCTTAAATCGACCAGCCTTAAAAAAGCCCAAAACTAGATGGGTGCAGAGGTTTAGGGCTTAATGCTTCGAGAAGCTCACAGGACTAAAGACAAGGTATTAATTCTGTCGTCACTAGCCGTGAGTTTGGCGTATAGCCAAACAATATGCCGAATCAACGTGTTCAAAAATTTGTCATAACTAATTGTTAAAAATATAAAAAATCAATTTTAAAGTTGACCGAAAACAATCCTGTGGATTACAAAATATTTCTTTGAGACTCTTGTCACAATTCTATTTAGGCCCATTTGGCGTTTGGTTTGTCTTGAATTATAGTTTTAACCGTGAATTTAAAGGGCGGGTTATACAATAATACGATGGGTGTTTGTACTTTTGTTCTTAGGGATAACCTGAAAAAATTAACGATAGCAATGATTGGGGATTTTAAGATGAGCGATTTTCAAAGAGATGTTTTTATTGGCATGATGTTTTTGGTCGGTATTTTTGGTTTTATTTCTGGTGAGTTTATTGTTTCAACACTGGTGTTTGCTTCAGCCGCCATTTTTAGCAATCTTGCTATCACCAAGCAACGCGGATAACAAACTCACTGGGCTTTGTGCCCGTTATGACTGAATAACCCGTTTTACAACGCGGAACAATCAACCAAGAGTTTACATGCCGTTATCTTTATGGACGCTTGTTTTGGTTTCATGCCAAAGCAAGCGGCTAAAATTAATAGGCAGCATAATGGATCAATTCAAACGTTCTAATTTCCTGTTTGCGGTTTAACAAAAAAACACACGATATTCCAATATATTGGCGTGATACCTTCATGGGTTATGGCTTGCTTTCTATTGCATCAATACACTTTAAAACATCCCCTGCTCATTTCGGTGGCGGCTAACTATCACGCGACAACCTAATCATTTGGGTGTGCGAAGTTAATAGGATAAACGATTTTAAAAATGCCCTTTAACAAGCTCAGGATGATGAATGGCTATTCATTGCTTAGTGGTGTTTCCGTTCGCGATGAGCCGTGAGTTTGTCTGGCGGTTAGGATCAAACCGCCTATTTCAACTCACACATCATAAGAAAACAAATCCACCGTGCCGCTGGCGATTTCTTCGTCCCACATGCGTTTGTCGTGTTCTTGTTCGCGTTGGATGATGGTCTCGTTATGCAGCCGGATCAATTTTTTGACCCTGACGACATCTTGATCCGGAAAGAAGTAGATTTTACGTGGATAAATATCGAGTAAGTCCTCTGCCACGATGGGTATGCGTTCACGCTTTAGATAACTGCGGACGAACTTCGCATTACGTTCGCCTACTTTGGCTACAGTGAAGCTGTTGATGAGGTTGCCGCCGCCGAAGATCTTGGCTTCCAGGTTCTTACGCTCTGCACCCATTTCCAGCAATTGATTGATGAGGACTTCCATTGCATAGCTGCCGTAACGGGCGGAAGTGGTTTGCCTAGGTTCACCAAAATCACTAATGGAGGGCAACATGAAGTGGTTCATGCCGCCGATACCGCTCACTTTGTCTCGGATACAGGCGGCTACGCAAGAACCCAGCACGGTGACGATAAGCATAGGGCGCACGGTAGCATAATATTCACCGGGCAAAATCTTGACCGCATCAATATTGAAATGGCTGTCGAAATAGAAATTAGGTTCGCGCGCTTTTTCGTATAGATCGGATATGGGCATGATTGGCTCAACTCAGGCGGCCGAGAGGGTCATTAGTTGCCGCTCCTCAACCGCGCTTGTTTGACTTGTGCGGAGAGTTCGTAAACTGTCTGCCCACGTAACTTAAACAGGTCGCTGGCATGGTACAAACTTTCCGAGTGGCCGGCAAACAGCAAGCCGTCCGATTCTAGCATCGGCTCGAAGCGTTGGAGTATTTTATATTGGGTGTCTTTGTCAAAATAAATCATGACGTTACGGCAGAACATGACATCAAACATTCCGCTAATAGGCCATTTTGTATCCAGCAAGTTGAGTTGGCGAAAGCTGATCAGGTCGCATAATTCCTTGCGTACTTTAACATTGTCAGCGTTACTCCCTGAGCCTTTAAGAAAAAACCGCTTGATGGTTTCCTGCGGCAGTTTTTCTATCCTATCCATGGGATAAACCCCGGCCTTGGCCTTATTCAGCACATTGGTGTCAATGTCGGTGGCGATAATTTCCACCGGTGGCTTATAGGTATTAAAAGCCTCCACCATAGTCATGGCCAAGGTATAAGGCTCTTCACCCGTGGACGAGGCCGAACACCATATCCGTATGGGGCGCTTTTTTAGGCTTAGCACATGGGTCTTAAGCAATGGGAAGTGGTGCGGTTCGCGGAAAAAGGCCGTCAGGTTGGTGGTGAGCGAGTTGATGAAGGTTTCCCATTCCTCGTCATGTTGCTTTTCCACCCGCACCAAGTATTCTTGAAATGTCTTCAGTCCTGTCGCACGTAAGCGACGCGCAAGGCGACTGTATACCATATCCATTTTGCTATCATTGAGCTTAATGCCGCTGTGTTTATACAACATGGCGCGGACGCGCTCAAAATCAGCCGGGGTAAATAAAAACTCTTTTTGGTCAGGATCTCGGCTCATTCGTTATTGTATCCAGGCTACGGGAGGTAGGGATGTAAGATCTTGTATCCTACATTAAACCATCCTTGCCGTTAAGAAAAAAACCCCGCCTTCCTGCTGGAGAAGGTCGGAGTGAGGAGAATTAAAAAGGGAAAAGTCTTTTAACTACCTCTTATGTAACCTTAGCAGTTGTCGTACTTACACCGTCCCCCAGCGGTCGTTCCCCTCAAGAGAGAAGGGGCTTAAGTGCTTAACTTGGCTGATTAGGATAGGACTATTGGTTTACCTTTCAACCCCAGCTAAACCTAAAACTCCTCCCACTCATCATCGTCCTGCTTGCTGGGCTTTGCGCTGGCGGCGGCCATTCGTGGCGCTGGCCTGGGCGCGACGATGGCCAAGTTGGCGCGGCGCGGGGCGGCAGGGGACTTGATGTCGGAATCCAGGCGGAACTGGGCGACGGTGTCCGCCAGGGTTTGGGCCTGCTCTTCCAGGGACTCGGCGGCCGCCGCAGCCTCTTCCACCAGGGCGGCGTTCTGTTGGGTGACTTCGTCCATCTGGGTGACGGCCTTGTTGACCTGGTCGATGCCGGAACTTTGCTCGGCGGATGCGGCGGCAATGCTGCCCATGATGTCGGTCACGCGCTTGACGGAGTTGACGATCTCGTCCATGGTCTTGCCCGCTTCGCTCACCAGCTTGCTGCCGTCCTCGACCTTTTCCACGGAGTTGCCGATCAATTCCTTGATTTCCTTGGCCGCCGCCGCCGAACGCTGCGCCAAGTTGCGCACTTCGCTCGCCACCACCGCAAAGCCGCGGCCTTGTTCGCCCGCCCGTGCCGCTTCCACCGCCGCGTTCAGCGCCAGGATGTTGGTCTGCAGGGCGATACCGTCGATGACGCTGATAATGTCCACGATCTTGCGCGAGCTTTCGTTGATGGAGTACATGGTGTCCACCACTTGCTGCACCATGCTGCCGCCCTTGGCGGCCACGTCGGAGGCGGTCAGCGCCATCTGGTTGGCCTGGCGGGCATTGTCGGCATTCTGCTTCACGGTGGAGGCCAGTTCTTCCATGCTGGACGCGGTCTCTTCCAGGCTGGCGGCCTGCTGTTCGGTGCGGTGCGACAAGTCGGCGTTGCCGGAGGAGATCTCCCTGGCGGCGGTGCTGATGGAATCCACGGCCGTCTTGACGGTGATGATCGGCGTGACGATGCTTTCCAGCGTGGCGTTAATGCCTTCGATGATCCTGCGGAAGTCGCCGTGGTGGTTGTTCACCTCGGCGCGGACTTGGATGCGCCCGTCCAGGGCGGCCTGGGACAGCATGTCGGTGTCGGCGATCAAGGCCTGGAGGTTGCTGCGCACCTGTTCAATCGTGTCGTTGATAAAGGACTTCTTGCCGGGGAATTGTTCCAGCGGGGCGTCAAAATTGCCCTCGCCGAATTCCCTGACGCAAGCCAGGGCCTTCCTGTTGAGTTCAATATGCGAGGAAATGACCGCGTTGATGTTGTTGGCCATGACACCGAAATCGCCCTTGAACATGTCGGCGGCAATCGTGACATCGATGTCGCCCTTGTCGTGCTCGTTCCTGACGTAGTCGCAGGAAGCGATGACCCCTTTCATGGTGCCGGCCAAGTTGTTGAGGCGTTTTTTGAGCTCGGCGAAATCGCCCTTGAACTCGGCCACAAGCGAGCCGTCCAGGTCGCCGCGCGAATATTGGGTGACCTTGGTGATGGTCTCCTGGACCGGTCCGACTATCGAATCGAGGGCGTGGTTGATGCCCGCGATGATCTTGCGGAAATCGCCGTGGTGGCGGTCGGCGTCGGCGCGTGCGGTCAGGTTGCCTTCCTGCGCCTGGGCGGCCAGCCAATAGGCGTCTTCCATCAGCGCCTTGAGGTCGCGGCGGACTTGCTCGATCGTGTCGTTGATAAAGGCTTTCTTGCCGGGGAACTGTTCCAGCGGCGCATCGAAATCGCCTTCGCCGAACGCCTTGACGCAGGCCATCGCTTTCTTGTTGAGCGCAAGATGGCCGGCGACCATGCCGTTCACGCCTTCCGCCATGGTCTTGTAGGCGCCTTGGAACTTGTCGGCGTCGATCATGGCCCCGATCTCGCCACGGTCATGCTCGGCAGACATGTGCTGCATGTCGGCGATGAAGCCTTTGAGGTTGCTGCATACCTGCTCAACAGTCACGTTGATAGCGGCACGCTTGCCAGGGAATTGTTCCAATGGCGCTTCAAAATTACCTTCGCCGAAGGCTTTGACGCAATCCATAATTTTATTCCTAACCGCAATTTGGCCGACAGCCATTGCATTGATTTTTTCGGCGATTTCCTTAAATTCACCGCCAAATTTACCGGCGTTAATGAAGGCATCAACATTACCTTTGTTATGCTCGGCTGCCATATAATCCATTTCGTCAACCAGGGCGTTGATCGTATCCTGCATGGGTTTGAGCGCTTCCAGCATCAAGCCGACTTCGTCATTATTTTCGACCTTGATGTTAGATTTTAGGTTGCCGGACGCAATCGCGTTGACCGCTTTGGATGCACGGGCTATAGGCCCGACGATACGCATAATTAGCAACCAAGCGCCCAATATGCCTACGAGCAAGCTGGCAATGCAGATGCCTATCATTAAAACAAAAATGGTGTTGAAGCGCGCTTTTGCTGTCAAATACTCCTGCTGGGCCACACGGGGTTGCAGTTCGCTTACGTCGTTTAAGGCTTTTTCCATTGCTGCAAAAACGGGCGGTGCCTGGTCTTTTAACAAAGGCTCAAGTTCAGCGAAATTTTGTGCCTTAAGCATCGTCAAAACGGATTTCATGAGGGGCGCATAAGCCTGTCGTGCTACCTCGACCTTGGCAACCAGTTGCTTTTCTTCCTCAGTCAAGAAGGTCGCCAAGTATTTAGCCCATAACTTGTCGGATTCAGCGGTGTTGAGTTCAATGATATTTATGTCGGCGGTGACTTCTGCTGCATCGTAGCGAAAAATCAGCGCCCGGTTCAATTTCGCACGGCTTGTCTGCATTAATACCCGGATATCCCCTAAGTCATTGCCTGGAATCAAGCGGTCTTCATAAACGGTAAGCAAAGAGGCATTGGATTTCTGGAGGCCATACAGGCCTATACTCGCAGTAGCAAGCAGGAATAGGACGATGATGCTTAAAATCGTCATCAATAATGATTTAATTTTTATGTTAGCAAACATTTTCTTTTTACCTCAAAAACTCTTGTAATTTAAAAATCGGGATCAAACCTAAGTGCTTGAGCAAACTTTCTAAAAGGCTTTCCCGACGTAACCATGATGCCTTTGAGAAAGACGGCTTTTTTTTCCCAACCTATCTCCTACTGGAGAGAATAGGGATGAAGAATTAAAAGGGAACAGCCATTATCAGGCGCGCCCTTTATCCTTGGTTCTGTGGCGCAGGCCCGATACTTGCTGCATGCGCACTTTCGCGATCCTTGATGGTCGCCGAAACCCGGCGGCCAACTAATGGCTTTCAGCGTATCCGTCCCTGTAGCCTGGATATTCGGCAATACCGGCCTATATGCCTTAACGTAGCTTCCTTAAAACTCCGACCATTCATCGTTGTTCTCAGGGCGTTGTGGCTTGGCGGCGATAATTGCTGCCCGTACCATAGGCTTGTGTTGCGGGGCAACACGGCGTGGGGCAGGGGAACGACTATCGGAATCGAGGCGGAACTGGGCGACGGTGTCTGCCAGGGTTTGGGCCTGCTCTTCCAGGGACTCGGCGGCCGCCGCGGCCTCTTCCACCAGGGCGGCGTTCTGTTGGGTGACTTCGTCCATCTGGGTGACGGCCTTGTTGACTTGGTCGATGCCGGAGCTTTGTTCTGCCGAAGCAGCGGCAATGTCGCCCATGATGTCGGTGACGCGCTTGACGGAGTTGACGATCTCGTCCATGGTCTTGCCCGCTTCGCTCACCAGCTTGCTGCCGTCCTCGACCTTTTCCACGGAGTTGCCGATCAATTCCTTGATTTC
>NZ_AYLO01000031.1 GCF_000496735.2 Methyloglobulus morosus KoM1 | reverse complement strand
CCCGCCATCTCCCGTATGCCGCGCCGAGCATCGGAGCATTTATCGGGAATAGCCCGTTAGGGGTGCGGCAGGGATGCCGCACGTTGTCAAAGGGACAGGGAAGTCCCTTTTGACAACCCCCGGTAAATGCGAGAAGCGCAGGAAGTAAGCGGCATCGGGCGGATTTCTTTTGGATACTTTTCTTTGGCGGATTGTGCTCCTGCATTTTCCGCATTCACAACATCCATGTCGCTCATCCGCGCAAAGAAAAGTATCCCGCCCGCCAGTGCGGGAACTGGCATTCAATCAATCGTCGCGGTAGCGACACTTTAAATTCCCCTCACCCCAACCCTCTCCCACAAGGGGAGAGGGGCAATTTGAATTCCAAAACCCATCTATCCCGTCTTACCAAATACCAAAACCGACCCCAACCCCAAACACGCTTCCAACAACGTCTCCCAAGCATCCCCTCGTTGTTGGCCTTTAATCTGCCTGTCCGCTTTGGCACCTAACACCAGGACATTATTAAGTTCAGGATGAGTAAGCCTTTTTGATGAGGAGTCAATAAGCTGTTTGCGTTCACCCCAAACGCCATTTTTTTTCAGGATGAGCTCTTTTTCGCCCTGGCTTTGCGCGGCTTTATAGCTAATCAGGATTCGGGTTTCCCGCATGAGTGCCCACAACACAATCGCGGAGGCAATGCCTTCGGCTTTCAGCGAGAATAATATTTTTAGCACTTTATCGGGCTGTGCAGTCAAGGCGGATTCCACCAGCTTAAAGACGTCATATCGGGAATTGTCGGCCACGACATCGAGGATTTGCTGGGTATTGAGTTTGCCTGCGCCGAACAAGACGTACAGTTTTTCGATTTCCTGGGCGGCGGCCAGTAAATTACCTTCCATGCGGTCGGCCAGGATTTTCACTGCGCCTGGCTCGGCCGTTATCCCGCGCTGTTGCAATCTGTCTTGAATCCAACGCAGGAGTTCCTGCCCCGTCAACGGCCAAACTTGGACAATACAGCCGACTTTATCGATGGCTTGGAACCAGGAAGACTTTTGTGCGTCCTTGGTGATTTTTCCTGCCGTAACCAGCAATAAGGTGTCTTCAGGAAGGTGTTGGCAATAGGTCGTCAATGCTTTTACGCCATCCGTACCTAGCGTTCCCGACGGCAAGCGCAGGTCGAGAATTTTTTTGTCGGCAAAGATGGAATAATTGTCGGCGGAAACGCTCAGTTGTTTCCAGTCAAAAGCCTTGTCGGCAAAGAAAATTTCCCGTGACGTGTATTCCTGCTGTTTTGCCGATTGCCTGATGGCATCGGCCAGTTCACCCAATTGCTGTGGTTCGTCTCCGCTGAGGTAGTAGACGGGGGCGATATTTTTTTGCAAAGCACCCGCCAACTGCTGGGGCTTGATCTGCATACTATTTGCCTTGAGTTTCCAATACCGAACGGGCTCGGCTTATAATCGTCCTGACCACCTGCTGATACATTTCTTTTAGGATGACGGTTTCCTCGTTGCCTTTGGCAATGACGTCCTGCTGGTCGTTAAAATAGGCGCGCCTAAAGTCTACCGGTTCGCGGGCTATTAGGGTTTCATGTTTGGCATTGACTAATTGAAACTCAAGATGCCCCGCCAGTTCAATTTCATTCGACCGGCCTCTTGCGCTTAATGATAAGGAGCGATGTTCAATTTCGTCTTGGAAAATTCGCAATACCACATCGGCTTTGTCGCGCGAGTCAACCAGTTGCCCGGATGATGATTTCAGGGCGCTGTCGAATTGCTCGCGTAAGGTTGACGAGCCGCCTTCCATGTAGACGTTTTTCATCCCTTTGGGTAAATCATACGCGCCGCGTAAATGATAACCGCACGCCGTTAATAGCATGATGACAGTCAAGACAAATGATTTTTTTCTCTGCACATTTGGCTCCTAAATGACGATATTGACCAGTTTTTTGGGAACGATAATGACCTTTTTGACAGGATGGTCGGCTATGAATTTCGTCACATGCTCATCCAGTAACGCCGCTTTTTCTATGTCCCCATTAGAAGCCGAAGCCGGTACGGTCATTTTGCTACGCAGTTTGCCGTTGACCTGTAGGACGAATTCGATAGCATCCTGCACCAAGGCCGTTTCGTCGAGTTGCGGCCAAGGCATTGCGACCACTGCTTCCTGATGACCCAAATCCAGCCATAACTGGTGGCAGATATGCGGCACGATGGGCGACAGCATGAGTACGATGGCTTCCAACGCTTCCTGGCGGATGGCCTTGCCATTGGTGGATTCATCCTCAAACCGGGACAAGGTGTTCAACAACTCCATGTTTGCCGCGATGGCGGTGTTGTAAATGGTACGAACGCCCATGTCGTGCGTGACTTTCTGGATGGTTTGATGTAACTGGCGGCGAACGGTTTGTTGCTCGGGCGATAAGGTTCCCTTATCCAAGGCTTGGCTGGCAACGCCGGCGATTACGTGTTGATACACTTGCTTCCATAAGCGTTTCAAAAACCTTGAAGCGCCCTCCACACCGCTGTCCGACCATTCCAGGGATTGTTCGGGCGGTGCGGCAAACATGATGAACAGGCGCACCGTGTCCGCACCGTATTGGTCAATCAGGCTTTGGGGGTCAACCGTATTGCCTTTGGATTTCGACATTTTGCTGCCGTCTTTCAACACCATGCCTTGGGTCAGCAATTTCTTGAACGGTTCGTCGCAGCTTACCAAGCCTTCATCGCGCAATAATTTGGTGTAAAAGCGGGAGTAGAGCAAATGCAGGATGGCGTGTTCGATGCCGCCAATGTAGTGGTCAACAGGAAGCCAATGGTTGACCTCGTTATCCAGCATCTTATCCGCTTTGTTGCAGGCAAAACGGGCAAAATACCAGGACGATTCCATGAAGGTGTCGAAAGTATCGGTTTCGCGCCGCGCCGCTTTACCGCAGGTTGGGCAAGTGGTAAGCGAGAAGGTTGGATGGGCGACTAAGGGCGATTGCGAACCGTCCAAAACCACATCTTTAGGTAGCGTGACGGGTAAGTCCTTTTCAGGCACGGGTACGGTGCCGCAATCGTCGCAATAGATGACCGGAATCGGTGCGCCCCAATAACGCTGGCGGGACACGCCCCAGTCGCGCAAACGGAATTGTACTTGTTTGTCGCCGAGGTCTTTAGCTTTCAGGTCGGCGGCGATGGCATCGACCGCTTCTTTAGGATTAAGTCCGTTATATTTTCCACTATTGACCAAGACCATAAAATCATCTTTAGCTGCATACCATGACTGCCAATGTCCCTGCTCAAAAACCCTATCAATTTCACCGCTCCCGCTTCCATCACCATATCCAGCGCCTGCGCCGCTACCTCCACCATAGCCTGAGCCATCACCAAAACCGACAGAAACGTCGAAACCGAAATCAATTGTTTTGCGATGTAAAACTTGAACAATTGGTAGTTTGTACTTATTTGCAAAATAAAAATCCCGCTCGTCATGCGCAGGCACAGCCATGACCGCGCCTTCGCCATAACTCATCAGGACGTAGTTGCCCACCCAAACGGGGATTTGTTCGCCTGTTAACGGATGGGTAACGTTTATCCCAGTCGGCATCCCTTTCTTTTCCATCGTCGCCATATCGGCTTCTGCCGTCCCACTCTGCTCGCATTCTTTGAGGAATTCAGCCAATTCGGGATGGGCCTTGGCGGCATGGATGGCCAAAGGATGTGCCGCAGCCACGGCGCAAAAGGTAACGCCCATGATGGTGTCGGCGCGGGTGGTGTACACCCATAGTTTGTCGTCTTTGCCGTCCAGGTGATAAGGGAACGCAAACCGTACGCCATAGCTTTTGCCGATCCAGTTGGCTTGCATGGTCTTGACCTGCTCCGGCCAGCCGTCTAGCGTATCGAGCGATTGCAGCAGTTCATCGGCATAAGCCGTAATCTTCAAGAACCATTGGGCGATTTCCTTGCGCTCGACCTTGGTATCGCAACGCCAGCAGCAGCCGTCGATGACCTGCTCGTTCGCCAAGACGGTCATGTCGTGCGGACACCAATTGACGGGGGCGGTCTTCTTATAAGCCAACCCCTTTTCGAGCAACTTCAGGAAAAACCATTGTTCCCACTTATAGTAATCCGGATCGCAGGTGGCGATTTCCCTGTCCCAGTCGTAACCGAAGCCCAGTCGCTTGAGCTGGTCGCGCATGTAGTCGATATTGCTGTAGGTCCAGTCGGCAGGATGTACGCCGTGCTGCATCGCGGCGTTCTCGGCGGGTAGGCCGAAGGCGTCCCAGCCCATCGGTTGCAGGACATTCTTGCCCAACATGCGTTGATAGCGGCTGATGACGTCGCCGATGGTATAGTTACGCACATGCCCCATGTGCAGTTTGCCGCTGGGATAAGGGAACATGGACAGGCAATAATATTTCTCGGTGGACGGGTTTTCCGTCGCCTTGAACGTCCCCGATTCCGCCCAAAGTTGTTGTACTTTTTGCTCTATATCAAGCGGTTGATAAATTTCCTGCATCCTTATCGTCTTCAGTCGGTCAAAAGCGGTAGAATACCGTACCGACGCACAAATCTAAAGTGTCATTTTCAGGAGTCGCATTATGGCTAAAAATAAATTTGTTACTGCTTACACGGACTTGATGGAGCACCTTTATATTGCGATGGACAATACTTTGCACTCGATGGCGGATGCATTGGAGATAGCCAAAGAAAAGATTGGCCGTGTGGGTAGCCTGACCGTAGAGGAAATCGACACCATTTCCGATGCCCTAAAGCGCGATATTGAAAGCGCCGCACACGGCTTGCCCGAGCATCAGGACAAAAATACGCTTTCGGAATGGTTCAAGTTTGATATTGATTTGATTGAAAATTTTACGTTAGATGCCTTTCTTAGCTTGGCTGACAAAACCCGCATCGAACTTGCGAAACTGGGCGAGCAAGCCAAACACCATCAATACCAAAGCGGTGAAGTGACCTTGCCAGGCACGTTTACCTGCGACCAATGCGGCAAGGAAATCGCCTTCAAACAACCTAGCCAGATTCCGGAATGCCCGGCCTGTCACGGCAAATCATTTACCAGAATTTGATATTACCAGCTTTAGTCCTATAATGCAGTTTTCATCTACTTGATTCAACGGGGGAAATAATATGCGTAGAGTCATTTTTAACCAGAAAGGCGGTGTGGGGAAATCGACGATTACTTGTAACCTAGCGGCTATTAACGCCGTCAAGGGGAAAAAGACTTTAGTAATTGACCTGGATATTCAAGGCAATTCTACGCAGTATTTGTTAGGCAAGAAGGTGACAGATAGCGACAAGACCATCGCCCTGTATTTTAAAAACTGCTTGAGCCTTTCGCTCTTTGGCACCAACAGCAATGCTGGGCTTGAGCATGCAATCCACGAAACGCCCTTCCCTAATTTGTATGTCATTCCCTCGCATCCCGATCTTGAGCCGTTACAAGCCCGTTTGGAATCGCGCATGAAAGTCTTAAAGCTGAGGGATGCATTGGATGAGCTAACCGGATTTGAAAGCATTTACCTGGATACGCCGCCCGTCCTCAATTTTTACAGCCATTCTGCGCTAATTGCCGCCGATAAATGCTTGATTCCATTTGATTGCGACAGTTTTTCCAGGGAAGCCTTATACATCTTGATGCAAACCATTGCAGAAGTCAAAGCCGACCACAACCAAAAATTGGAAATTGAAGGGATTATCGTCAACCAGTACCAAAAACAGGCCAACCTACCCAATCAACTGGTGGAAGCATTGGTTGCAGAAGGCTTGCCGGTATTTGGCTCAATGATTTCGCCTTCCATCAAGGTCAGGGAGTCGCATTCCGTATCCATGCCCTTGGTGCATTATGTGCCAAAGCATAAATTAACTAATGAATATCATGCCTTATATGCAGAGATTCATGACATCTAAACGTATTGGTTTGTGGATGGCAAAAATTACCGGGCATCGGCGATTGCGCTGCCCGGAGTATGTTGAGGATTAACTGCGCAACGCATTGAGCCCCTCTTTATGGGCGCAAGCTTGATAAGGGAAAGGGTTGAAGCCCAAAAATGAGGCGCAGCAATTGGCGCGATACGAATGCAAAAAATTAGTAAAAATAGCTAGAAAATAGACGCACAAAACAAGCTTTAGGTATAGGTTTTGTGGCAGCAAATACTAAACCGTTGCACTTGCTCCCCCAGCCTCAATGCCGTCAACTGCCCGCCCCACAAGCATCCCGTGTCAATGGCAAAACAATTTTCGCCTTCGTAGTACCCTAGGCTAGACCAGTGCCCGAATACAATTTTCATCGTTGAATTTTTTCTCTTCGGCACGGTAAACCAGGGCATTAGGTCAGCGGGTTGCGATCCAGGAGGGCCGTTAAAATTCAAGTCCAGCCGACCGTCGGCGCCACAGTAACGCATTCGGGTAAAGCAATTGATAATAAACCGCAATCGGGACTTACCACGTAATAACGGCGACCAAATATCGGGTTTGTCGCCATACATGGCTTTCAAAAGGCTTTTGTAATCCTTGCCTTGTAATTCTTTTTCAACTAAGCGGGCCATTTTTTGGGTCTGGTCAAAATCCCATTGCGGAGGGATGCCTGCATGAACCATGCAAAAATTGTTGTCGTGATAAAACAAGGGGCGATGCCTTAGCCAATCGACTAATTCATCACGGTCAAGTGCCGCCAGCACTTGGTCGAGTGCTGTTTTGGTATTGGAGGATGGCGGTAAGCACGAGGCGGCGAGCAGGTGCAAATCATGGTTACCCAAAACGGTAATCGCGGCAGTGCCTAAGGATTTTACGAACCGCAGGGTTTCGAGCGATTTTGGCCCACGGTTAACCAAGTCGCCGACAAACCAAAGCTGGTCTCTGTGTTCATTGAACGGGATGGCGTCGAGCAGCCTTAGGAGGTCGTCGTAGCAACCTTGGACATCGCCAATCGCGTAAATCGCCATAATGTGCCTATCGGGTAATTAGCATGGCGTTCGCAATGATTTGTCTGGCAAAGCGTTGTCGAAAGGTTGAACTATGGCGTGAGTTCAAGGTGTTCAAAGGGGCTTTTTACGGCAAAGGGTCGGCGAGTTTAATTTTTTTGCGGCGGTAATTATGCCCGTAAAAGATTTCGGTCACTTCTTTTCTGAGCTTTTTTTCGATCTCGGCTTTTTGTTGCTCAGATAAGTTGCTTTCTTTCTCGAACAGGTAGTTCTCAAGTTCAGTTTCCTTGAGCATCATTTTGGTGTGGAAAATATTTTCCTGATACACATTCACATCAATCATTTGATAATCTTCTTGTGTATCTTGGGCAATGTAGTTCTGGATGGACGTAATGTTATGGTCGATATAGTGCTTTCTGCCGGTAATATCGCGGGTAAAGCCACGCACCCTGTAATCCATGGTAACAACATCTGACTCAAAGCTGTGGATGAGGTAATTCAAGGCTTTCAGGGGCGAAATCCGGCCACAGGTCGATACGTCAATATCTGCACGAAATGTACTGATGCCGTTGTCGGGGTGGCTTTCAGGATAGGTGTGTACAGTAATATGGCTTTTATCCAGATGCGCCAGGACAGTGTCGCGTAATGGCCCTGGGGTCTGGCTGTTCATGTTCGGTGGCGGTGTTACATCGCCCTCAGAGATTAGCATGGTCACACTGGCGCCCTGTGGGTCGTAATCTTGATGGGCAATATTCAAGATCTGGGCACCAATAATATCAGCCACATCCTTGAGAATTTGCGTCAATCGGTCAGCATTATAAGCTTCATCAATGTATTCGATATAAGCTTGCTGTTGTTGGGCTGGGGCATAGCAAATATCATATATATTGAAACTTAACGACTTCGTGAGATTATTAAAGCCGTGCAATTGCAATTTATTCAACGCATTAAACCTCGATTACTTCAAAATCATGGGTGATTTCCACTGCCTTGCTCAACATGATTGAGGCAGAACAATATTTTTCTGCAGACAGTTTCACCGCCCGCTCGACTGCGGACGCTTTCAAGCCCTTACCGCTAACGGAGAAATGCAGGTGTATCTTGCTGAACACGCTGGGAATTGCATCAACCCGTTCCGCCGTGACTTCAGCCACGCAGCCAGTGACGTTATTCCTGCCTTTTTGTAAGATTTGCACGACATCAAACGATGAGCACGAGCCAACGCCCAACAACAACAATTCCATGGGGCGAACCCCCATGTTGCGTCCGCCATGGTCGGGAGGGCCGTCTATCACGACGGCATGTCCGCTGCCGGTCTCGCCGACAAACATCACGCCATCCACCCATTTTATCGTCGCTTGCATGGTCTAACCTCTTGGTAAACGGGGCATAGGGTAGCACATTATTAGCGGTTGACAGAGTGTCAATGTGGTTTTTTTTGCTACACTGTATAAGCTTATGAATATTAATCGACCAGAATTAAGAATGGGTGGTACTGAATATGATAGTCACACAACAAGAAAGTCCCTACAAAAAAGTGATGGAGCAATTGTTGCATTTTTGCCATAAAAGGTCATACCCGCCCAAAACCATCGTGTTCCGTC
>NZ_AYLO01000030.1 GCF_000496735.2 Methyloglobulus morosus KoM1 | reverse complement strand
ACAGTATGGCATTCTGTGTCTTCGTGAACAGATGAATACACAAAATCCGAATCATTAACGTTGAATTTAAAAATGTGACCTGTATGAAAAAAACATTCGCTATTCCTTTAGCCACCGTCTTCCTCACAAGCTGCGCAGTTAATACGCCTGGTGGTTCCATTGTCGTCGATCCGTACAGACGGCTCGTCCCGATAACATCGCCAGCCCCCGGCAAGAGCCACTTTTGTCCGCCCGGCCAAGCCAAAAAAGGCAATTGCTGATTCTAATTTCAGTACGCGTAGCTTCGATTAGCGATAGAGAAATCGGAGGAATGTAATCAACAAAACCCATGCGTACGATTACGCTATCGCTAATCATACCTACGGTTTTATGTCCCTGATTAAACCAAAAATCCCAACATTAATGAAATCTAGAGCCGTAGGGCGTAGTACGACATTATGCACCGCATTCGGCGCAATGCTTTCTCTGACCTCAATTATTCCTAAGCTTTTTAAGTTTGATTTTTTTCACCCTCTAATAACTCTTTTAACATTTGAGTATGCTCATTAATAATTTCATTATGGCTGTTAAGAACTCCATTGATATCTTTAATTGAATCAAATACTTGTACTTGTACATTATGTGATTCTTTCATTATTGAGATAATTTCTTTCAACCAATGTAAAGAAAAAGTAAATGCTAAACCTGTTGTAAATAGAAACAGGTAAATAATGGCTAGTTTAGTAACCGAGACTTCTTTTATTAGTTCTATAAGTGCAAACACGCCTGGGGCAGAAAATATGACAAATGACCATAAACGAACCCCAATTGCTTTAATAGCAGCTATTGCTTCTGCTTCATTAACAGCAAATTTTATTTTAAGGTCTATCCATTTAACAATGCCGATTTGGAGCACAAGTATTACTAGTGGGATTAGTATATCTTTTGGTGTCATTATCATTGATATGTGTTTGGCATTTTAACCCGATAAGCTGGGCATTGTAGGTTGCGGGTGAGCTTGCGAACCCCAACAAATTATCCACCTTGATCGTTGGGGTTCGTTCCTCACCACCAACCTACCCTTTAATTAGTTTTCGTCATCAAATAATCCAACCACATATTCGACAGCTTTTCCTGCACGGTATTCTGCCGCAGACGGGCGTTGAGGTGCGGGAAATCCACCCGGTCCAAATCTTGGTCTTGGTTGTAGCAGGAGTAGACGAAATATTCCTTACCGGTATCCGGCTCGACATGTTTGCATAAGCATTGGGCGCAAATACCTTTCATCATGCACTGCATCGGCGAGTTGATGGAGCCGATGGCGTGGTGCGCTTTTTTGAGATAAGGTTTCAAGACATCGTAGCGCGCGGTTTTCACTGCCGCCATCATGCGGTCGGAACCGATGACGATCAGGTGGTCAACATCCGCCAGGGAAATCGGTTGTTCGCCCAATTCGCCCTTGGCATAAGCAACCATCGCTTCCAGGATATTGCCGACGAAGCTCTTGTCTTGCGGACGGCTTGGGGTAAAGGGTTGTACGTTATCGCCTTTATCTACCGACCAAATGACCACGTCGGCGGCCTCTTCCACGTCGCTGATCTTGAAGCGATCCTGATTGAATTTATAACCCGCAAAGTAAATCACGCGATTGCCTGCCGCCCGTAAGGCTTTGCCAATCGAAAATAATACCGCGTTGCCCAAACCACCGCCGATCAGCAGCACGGTTTGCCCCGTCGGGATGTCGGTCGGCGTTCCGGTGACACCCATGATGACCAGCGGATCGCCCACTTTCCAGCTTGCACACAGGCGGGAGGACGAACCCATTTCCAGGGCAATCAGGGAGATCGTGCCTTTTTCTTTGTCGACATCCGCACCTGTCAACGCCAACCCTTCCGAGGTTAGCACGGTGTTTTCGACGACAGGCGCATGGGCTTCAAAATTCTGCACCCGGTAAAACTGGCCGGGGTAGAATTTTTTTGCCGCCATGGGCGCTTTCACGACGACTTCGATAATGGTCGGTGTCAATCGGTTAATCGCGACGATAGTTGCGGTAAAGGCTTCATCCATCCTGGCAAACAGTGTTACCAACGCGGTATCGCGTTCGGTTTGCTGCGCTGGATTTAGGTCGGCCAGTTCTTTTTCAAACAACTTGACGATATAAGGATAACCGTTCTTTGCACTCGCCATCGCCTTGACGACATTGCCCGCATACACGGGATGGTTGTCGCCGTAAAAACTGATGTGCTTGCCGTCTTTTTGGTATGAAGTCAGCGGTGCAGGTTTGCCTAATTTGGGCGCTTCTTCATCGTGCATCGGGGTTAATGTTATGTCGCTATCCGTCCATTCCGGTTCGAAGCGTTGGAAAAAGTGCTTATCCATCATAAAGGTATCGGGATATTCGCTTTGGTATATCGTATTGGGCGAAGTCCCGGCGGCGATGTAAAGTCCGCGCAACGGAACAGTGACATTTTTGCCGCTGCCCTTCCAGTTACCTTCGACTTGTTCCAATTTATCGAATTCAACCGCCTTAAGATGACCGTACTCATCTTCCAAAGCCGCAACCGGGCTCATGCCTTCGGCAAGGGCGATACCTTCTTCCAGGGCTTCGGCGATTTCTTCGTGGTTTTGGCGGTAAGCGGGCGCATCTTTCATACCTTTGCGGTAGAACAAGGTCACGCCGCCCCATTCTTCCACCAGGGGTTGAAAATTAGGTTGCTCGCCTACCGCTTCCGCGCGTTGGCGTTCCGCCTTGATTGCCTTGCCATGCGCGAGGAATTCATCAAGGATCAGGGTTTCTTCCTTGTCGTAACGGCCTCTCACCGTCGCTTCGCCGTTAAGTTTGACTAACGCCTCATAGCGGTTGAGGATTTTTTCGACCTGGAGGGGGTAATATGCCATCAGTTCCGTAGCGGTATCAATCGCCGTCAAGCCGCCGCCGATAACCCCGGCTGGCAGACGTACTTGCAGGTTAGCCAAGGAAGAGGCTTTCGCCGCGCCAGTCAATTGCAACGCCATCAAGAAATCGGAAGCCTTACGGATGCCACGGATCAGGTTATTATTAAGGCCGATAATCGTCGGCTTACCCGCGCCGGACGCAAGACAGATATGATGGAAGCCCATCTCCCAAGCATCGTCAATGGTGATCGTGCCGCCAAAGCGTACACCGCCGTAAGCACGAAAAGCTTGCCGCCTGAGCAAGGTCAGGTAAATGACTTTCAGGAAATTCTTGTCCCAACGTACAGTAATACCGTATTCCGCCACGCCGCCAAATCCCGCCAGGATGCGTTCGTCAAGTTGTTCGTACAGTTCCTTGAAATCAACAACCGGTTGAGGAAGCGTAGCGCTATCGCCCGTCAGATAAGTCGGCAACGGCTCAAGTTTCAAGGCATCGATACCAGCAACGCCGAAGCCTTCGTTCAGCAGATAATGGCTCATGGTATAACCTGCCGGGCCTAAACCGACTACTAGCGCATTCTTGCCGTTGTATGGCAGCATATAAGGGCGTTTGGCATTCAACGGATTCCAGCGCGTCAGCAAGCTGTAAATCTCGAAACCGTAAGGCATGAACAGTACATCCGTCAGCACGTTGGTTTCGATTTGCGGAATGTTGACCGGGTCGGTCTTTTGGTAGATGCAACCCTTCATGCAATCGTTACAGATGCGGTGTCCCGTGCCTGGACACATCGGGTTGTCGATGATGATGATGGCTAACGCGCCGATATTGTCGCCATTGCGCTTGACCAAGTGCATCTCGGAGATTTTTTCTTCCAGTGGACAGCCGGTCGTAGTCACACCCAACGGGTCGACTTTAAACTGCTTGGTTTTCTTGTTAATCATGCCTTTGGAGCAGGAATCGGTATCGCGCTCGTGGCAGTATATACAATGATCGACTTCCGACAACACCTCGCGTTGGTTAAAACGCGGATCAGTCAATTTGAAGCCATCACGGCGGCGGCGATGTTTCAGTTCGCCCATCCAAGCGGTGTATTCGCCCTTATCGACGACATCATGTTCGACCAGATGGTCGAAATCGCGCTTTTGCGGGAATTTAAAGCTGAGCCAATTTTCGCAGATTTCAGGGTTTTGCTGGGCGAGATAGCTCCAACGCTGCACACAATCCATCAAGCCTTGCACGAATTCAGCCGATCCGCCTTGCGCTATGACATCCTTAAACTCAACTGCCGCTTGTGGGTGCGCTGCCAAGGTATTCCGCAAGCCTATTACGACATCATCGGCATGTTGATAATCGCTCTCCTTGCCTTTTGCGACCAGCTTGTAATGCGTGGACAACGAGCCGATAACCGCGCCAACTTGCGCTACGCGATGTTCGGGATCATTATCGTTATCGGCATCAGGAAATCCCGCCGCCGCCAGCAAATCAAAACGATTGTTGACTGCCGCCTTATCCCACGTGCCGACATCCTCATCCTTAAACGCCAGATTCAACTTGGCAACCACTTCGTTCTTATAAGCGAAAATAGTGGCAAACTCATCCTTAATTTTCGTGGCCTGCGCCTGGTGTTGCTCGGTTACGCCAAACAAGGTCGCCACAAACTCCCCGACATAAGGCCCCATCTGCACTAACAATTCCGACAAGGCTTCCGGGGTTAGCCCTTCGCCCTGGTCCTGCCGAAAATCTGCGTACCTTGCAAACAGGTCAGCATCATGTTTTTTTACCGACGTATCGAAAGCATCCAGTAAGTCTTTTAGACGGTTTGAATCGTAAAGATCGGCGTATGAAAAGCCGGGGATTCCAAGCGGGAAGTTGTTCTGTTCCATAATTCCTAAAGTTGCAATGCCTACACCGTGCATGTGGATACCAGGCATGATGATTCCAACCCCTTCAGAGATTGGATGAAAAGTTTGACTAAACAGGCTATTGTAAGGAAATATAGCGTTATTTGCCACCGTTAATCAGGATTGCAAACAGGTTGGCTAAAGTGAAAGTTAGCTGGGATACGCATCGCCCTCCTTATGGGGTGATTGTTCAGCCAAACCACATATCCAACAAGTGATGTCGGTTAATATTTCGCTAGTTGACGGTGATTTATTAAGGTACTCGTCGGTTCCCTTATTTCTGCCCCAAATTCTTTAATATTTCCTCTAACGGAACCAAGTTCATCTTAACCCTGAACAGCACGGCATTATTTTCTAACAAACCATAACAATAATAGGTCCTGACTTGGATATTGGTTTGGTTTAGGGTGTTATCTTGGGATTCGGGGAGTTGCTCCACGAGGATATGCAACGTGTCATTATTCTTAAGCTTGCTGAGATAATGGCGGTCGACAGAAATTTCATGCGAGGTGTACACCATTGGGTTGCGTTTAAAGTCATGGTGTTCCAACTGCGCTTTTTCCATTAATGCCCCGGAGGTTAGGCTGCACGGAAAAATTTCTGGATAATTTGCAATATGGGTCAATTCATCGAAATAATCGGATTGCTCCGCCAATGAGCCGGATAGGAAGTTTTTAACGGAACCGTTATTGAGGTATTTCCGTTTGAGAAAGTAGTGGGTGTCAGGCACGGTAGTCAGGTCGGGAATGTCGTTGAGGTCGGGCAGTGTTCCAAACTGTGCTTCCGGCAAAAATAACGGTGTTTGGGTTTCTTTTTTAAAACCTAGCAGCACGATTTTACCATCGGATTTCATCGAAATTCGGTTGGCCAACGTCAGGTTAGGGATGGTGGTGATTAATGTCTTTTTGATCTCGAGGGTGACCGGCATCCTCGGACGGACGGCGTTAACAAAGGTTATTTGATAATTGCTGAAACGTAGGCCATTTTCGGCGAT
The DNA here is from genome assembly GCF_000496735.2 of Methyloglobulus morosus KoM1. Lineage (GTDB taxonomy): Bacteria > Pseudomonadota > Gammaproteobacteria > Methylococcales > Methylomonadaceae > Methyloglobulus > Methyloglobulus morosus. The sequence continues at coordinate 22,727 of NZ_AYLO01000030.1, read as the reverse complement.
CACCTTGTCTTCGTGGTGCGCTTCCCGGTATAAGCGCATTTGGTGCTCAACCAGTGTATTGAGCTGATAACCCAGGACAATAGGGCCTTTGAAGGGGTTATGGGTGATCTGCAGCCATTTGTGCTTATCGTGGAACAAATTAAAATCATCGGATGCATTGCGTGCTACTTCGATATGAATTTGGTCGAAAACGAAAGCCTCATTGTTCAATTTTTGGCTTGAAATGACGGACAGTGGAGTCATAAAAAAATCTATTTTTTTCTTAACACGCCTGAGTTCGGTCAATAACGCATCTTGGGTATATATAGCCATAAAGAAAGATTAATTGGTAATAAACGGCTTGACGGCCTTGACCAACGCATTCACTGCCATCCTGTCGCTAATGCTAATGTCCGAAAATCCGGCCTCATGCAATTGCCGGATGGCGTTAGACTGGCGCATGACGTGATTTTCCGATTCGTCGCTGAACAGGTGGACGATCCAGTGCTCCAGTAAGTCTAGCCTGTTGATCTCGGTCAATACCTTGAAATAACCGGCGACTTCTTCTTGGATGACGCGGGTATGCCGGGATATGTCATCAAACGCATAACGGTCGCCGTTAATGAATTGCCCGCCGGGTTTCAATACGCGATAGCATTCACGGATGACATCCTGACGATAGCTGTCCAGGAAATTGTGCAACGTATAGGCGGATGCCACCATATCGACGCTGGCAGGCGGCATGGCTTGCAGCGCGGACAAGGCATCCTGTCCATTGAAAGTGAGACGGCCTTCTTCTTCCCAGGCTTTCAGGTTTTGTTTGGCTTGGTCTTGCATGGTTGGCTCATTGTCGATACTGGTGATGTGCAGCCCATCTCCAGCGGTCAATAAGGCTAAAGTGGTAATTCCCGTGCCACCGCCCAGTTCGACCACATTCAGTTTATCTTGCGTTCTGGGAAAATCGCGGACGGCTTCTCCGACCATACGGCTCATTTCGGTCATCAACGGGCAGATCAGCTTAAGCATTTCGTATTCCTGGCCTATTACGCCAGAAAACAGGGCATCGTAGTTTGCGGATTGGGTCATAATTTCGACTTAAGTTTATTTTCTAAGGCGGCGAGTTGTTCGGGCGAGGCCTCGCCCTGATACTTGGCTTGCCATTCTTTATAAGGCATACCGTAGATTATTTCCCTGGCTTGATCGTAATCCAACGCCACGTCCTGGTCTTGCGCGGCGGCGGCATACCACTTCGCCAAACAATTGCGGCAAAAATCGGCCAGGATCATCAGGTCGATATTCTGCACCTCCGTATGCTCCTGCAAATGGTGGATCAAGCGTCGAAAAGTAGCCGCTTCCAGTTGGGTTTTTGTGTTCTCGTCCAAGACCTATCTCCAAGGATAAAGTGCCATTTTATCAGAATTTACAATCAAAACATGTACATTGGACGGTAATAGCCTTACAATTGCACCAAATTGGGCCAGCGAATACGGGTTAATCGATTCCACGTGTCCACTAACGATGATAATAACGTCGCCAGAATCCAACACTTAACCGTATCTAGTTTGAACTATTGTGTGATTCGGCAATCTCACCGCCAGCACGAATTAACCTTACGCATTAAATAAGCTAATAAGATTTCCAGGAAGATTGTCACGATGGAATGCCTGCGCCACTTTCTGCTTAGCTTTGGCATAATCCAAACCAGATTTCACTGACCTGCCACAACAAATACGCCATCTATCTTAATGAAACAGCTTTTTGATTTCTTTCCGATCTTATTATTTTTTATCGCGTTCAAGTTGTATGACATTTACGTGGCAACCGCCGTCGTCATTGTGGCGACTATCATACAAGTGGCTTATACTTGGTTCAAATACCGGAAAGTGGAAACCATGCAATGGATTACGTTGGGTTTAATCATTGTAATGGGCGGTGCCACCATCTTGCTGCATGACGAGCAGTTTATCAAATGGAAACTGTCCATCATCGAATGGTTATTCGGCGTGGCCTTCATAGGCAGCCAGTTTATTGGCAAGAAACCGTTTGTAGAACGGATGATGGCTAGCAGCTTAACCCTTCCGTCCAATATCTGGCGACGCTTGAACATGATGTGGGGCTGTTTTTTTATCAGTGTCGGGTTTATCAATGTCTATGTGATGTACCATTACACAACGGACCAATGGGTTACGTTCAAGACCTTTGGTGTGCCTGGCTTGATGGTCTTATTTATCGTGGTGCAAATGATCTTCTTATACAAATACATCCCAGAAACCGAGGAATAAGGTGTTATACGCAATCATCAGTGAAGATGTCGCCAATAGCCTGGAATTACGTATGGCTGCCAGGCCTGCCCATATCAAAAGGCTACAAGACCTGCAAGATGCTGGACGGCTAGTGTTGGCGGGGCCGCATCCCGCTATCGACAGCGACAATCCTGGTGCGGCAGGTTTTACAGGCAGCTTGATCGTCGCCGAATTTGAATCCTTGCAAGATGCGCAACACTGGGCTGATAAAGACCCGTATATAGAAGCCAAAGTCTATGCCAAGGTAACCGTTAAACCATTTAAAAAGGTATTCCCACAATGACATCCGAAACCATTAAACGCCTGCTGAACGAAGCGTTTAAGCCAGAAACGCTGGAAATTATCGACCACAGCGCTGCCCATGCCGGCCATGCCGGAGCAAGGAGTGGCGGCGGCCATTATCATGTCACGATTGTTGCCGACGCATTTGAAGGCAAATCGCTGGTACAACGCCACCAATTGATATATAAGGCGTTAGGCGACATGATGAAACAAGAAATTCATGCCTTAGGCATAAATGCCCTTTCACCCTCAGAAGAAACCAAAGGAAACCATTGATGAATAAAAAACTTATCCCTTTAGCTATTGCCAGTGCAGTCATTGTTACTGCCTGTGACCTTAAACCCACGACTGGCTCATCCGCGCCTGCCGTCAAAAAAGAAGACGCAATTGCGAGTGTTAACGGTCAATACATCAGCAAAAAAACACTGGAGGACCTGGAAAAAGACCTCGCCCAACGCAGCCAAGGACAAGCCCCTGCTTTTCCAAAGGAAAAATTGGTTGATGAACTGGTACAACGCGAAATACTGGTACAAGATGCGGTACAAAAAAAACTGGACCAATCTCCAGAAGTCCTTGCCCAACTTGACGCTGCACGTAAGGCCATCTTAACCCAAGCGAGCCTGCAAGCGTATTTGAAAGCCAACCCAATTACCGATGCCGACATCAAGAAAGAATATGAAAGCAAAGTCGGCGGCGCGAATGGTATGGAGTACAAAGCCAGCCACATCTTGGTCAAGACCGAAGATGAAGCCAAAAAGCTGATTGCCGAATTGGATAAGGGTGGAAAATTTGCCGAGTTGGCAAACAAGCATTCCTTAGATGCAAAAGAATCCAAAAACGGCGGTTCCTTAGGTTGGTTCAGCCCTAGCCAAATGGTGGCCCCATTCTCAGAAGCTGTCTCCAAATTGGAAAAAGGCAAATACACCAAAACACCGGTGCAAACCCAGTTCGGCTGGCATATTATTTTGAACGAAGATTCCAGAAAACAAACGCCGCCGCCTTTGGAAGCCGTCAAGGAACAACTGACGCCGATGTTGCAACGGCAAAAAATTCAGGCCATGGTTGAAGGCATGCGCAAACAGGCCAAAGTTGAAATCCTGTTACCGAAAGAAGAGCCCAAAGCCCCTGCACCAGCTGCTCCGGCAGCAGCGACCCCAGCGCCAGCGGCTACTGCAACGCCCGCCGCCGCAGAGCCCGCTAAAGAAGCTGCAAAACCTGCCGAGCCAGAAAAAACAGAACCTGCTAAAAAATAAGGATTTATGGGTGACAATAAAAAGGGCGGGAAACCGCCCTTTTTATTGTTAAGAGATCGATGAGCTGTTTTTTGCCGCTGACTTAGGCAATAAACGACTGTAACTGATGGTAGGATTCCATGCGGTTTTGCGGACGATGAACGTCTCGTTGCATCTGCGGGTCACGCAAATACGTGACGACCAGCCCGATTCCCTGCTTTTCCCGTAACTGGACACCTTCAGGAACAAATCCTGGCTGAAATCATACACCCTCTTCCACAGTACAACTCAATCAAATAGGAAAGCCGTTTTCACGGCTTCCCTACTTTGCATTAAATGAAGTCTATGTCTAACGGGTTGTCCAATTAATCATCGTGCCGCCGCCCTTCATCATTAAAGAGACCCAGTGTTTTTTTCCAGGCTTGCTGGCCGATAACACGCCCCAACTTACGGGATTCCAAATCACCATCGATAAAATGGATGCCGCCGAAACGTCTTGATATACCCGCTTCATCTGCTGCGTCACTAAATGTTGCCCAGAATAGGACAGTATCTTGGGCGGGGACAACGCCCGGTTCAACCTGTGATGAGCCTTTTAGTATCGTCACGCTGCCGCCAAAATTGTCGTTGCCAGTGAACAATTTCAATGTCTCTGCGGCAGCGGCACTGAACACGCTATGGCCAGAAATGTATTCGGAGAAGGGTGGAGTAACAACAGAGGCCGCTTGGTAAGGTTTCCAATCTTCCCCTAGTATCGATCCATCCCATGACTCGACAGTCACATTTTTATACAAGAAATGGATAGCCGTGACCGGCCTGACATAGTCGAAAAAGCGCTTTGCATCCCAACTCGCAATACTGGCATCCAATACCGCATTGGTCATGGCAAAGAACATTTTGACATCCTGGTCTAGGGTATGGTGGTCGCGGTCGGACACAAACTCGGCAAATAATGTCCAATGCCCAGGTGGCAGCTCGGAAGATGGGCCATCCGCCCAGTATTCAGCGATGACTTTTTTCTCGTCAGTCAGATTGGCGCTATATTCCAACACTTGTTGCGCTTGGAGCTTGTATCGGTGTGGTTCTTTAAAATAATCCGCAGGCTTTAACAAGGTTTTGCGAAATTGGCTACCGGATTTTAGTGCATATGGTGTGACATTTCCCCAAAATGGCGCAATAAATTTTTGTACATTGAAACCCACTTGCAGTGGTTGCCAATGGTTAGGGTCAATAATGTCTGTCGGTGTGTTGACTGGCGTATAACCTGTGTAGTCAGAATAGGCGCCGGGATGCAAATCACCCAGTTGGTTGGAACCGTCGTGGTGGCGAAAATCCAGTACGGCTTTAGCAGCCACATTACCAATGCCGGCGGGTGTCGTTACGTCAGTGCTGTTATCGCTGGGATCATAACCCAAACTAGTCATTAACGTATTAAAGCTTGCCACTTCGGTCGGGAAGAGATCGGAGAGGCATTCATAGGCAGCAAAGCTGACTGCTTTTTCCTTGTTGGCATCGGTACGTTCGCTGTTTGGACGGCGTAAGTTATTGCCGAAACGCGTACCTTTGGCCTTATTGTCATAAGCTGCCCAGGCATCGTAAATACAGGTGTGGGTGATTGCCAAATCCCGAGCGACCATGGGTGGACCAGGGTGGGTGATCCGTATCGCTTCCAATGCAGCATCATTCCATTTGGTGACCACGGTATTACCGGCAGCAAATATCGTTGGGCTAACCGCCAGCAAAGCGGTTAATGATGTAGACAGCAATGTTTTCTTCAGGTTGTATCGGATTTTCATTCAAAAAAGCTCCATTTTGGGGGGGATTATTTTGTGGGTTGATACGGCCAAGTTTTCGATTCTTAGTCATATGAGCCATTTTCGTCACCACAAAGGCTTTTGTCGATAATTCTCAGCCGGCAACATGGGTTGCTTGGTCATGAGGGTTTCGACTCGGAAAATATAGAGGGATGACGAGAAGAATTCTGTGAACTACTGCACAAAACCGGTGTGAATAAATATCCTTTAAATTTTGCTAGCAGTGAGGGCGAGAGCCATAAGTTAAGCGGCTTAAACCAGCGATTCCTTGAGAATTATTACAAAAACAAGATATTTTCCACTCTGCCGCAGCGTAGTCATAAAACAGTCATATTGCTATCGGATAATAAAACAATGATAAATATTCTTTTTCGTTAAAAATATGTCCAACCCTTTCCAACTAGGTTTATCTGATAACGGGTTCATTCCGCAAGACGCCTCTGTTTTTACGTTAGACTCTTTGCCTTATGCGATTGCCTCAACTTTCCAGGCATACGTCAATTCTAAATTAGCAGGCCCTCAGATTTTTGAGCTGAAAAAAATCAAATGGATTTGCTGATTGTGATGTCGTGTCTGCTTTCGTCCACTACTCCCAGCCTTTGCAAAAAAAACGTCAATAGAGGTTGAATAATGATACATGCCATTAAAAAACAAACTATTTTTTAACCATTCGGCTGTTATTACTAGGTTTAATTGCTTTCTTACAAACCGCTCATTTGGTATTTGAATATGTCTTCAGAAGAATTTATTGAAAGCGATAAAAAATACATCGTTTCCATGCGATTAAATAATAATGACCGCAGGGCGATTCGGGCGATGGCTTCCCGCCTTTTTGTCCGGGAATCGGAACTCTACCGATTCGCTGTAAATAACCTTTTAAACTGCCTACACAAGCTGCATGACATGGACTGTATGGGGAGTGATTTGTTGCCTTTGTTTATCGAGTTCAGGGTCGATTTGATTCAGAACTTAGGCCTGAAAAAGCAGCAATTATTCAATATTATCAATAGTGGCAATATGCCTCCGGACAAATTTGTCGCCATGGCAGATATCGAATTGTTATTGCTGCCTCGGCATTTGCTGCGCCAGCGGCTATTGCAAATCGAAGAGGCAATTGCAGTCAAGCAAGATGATATTAGCGCATGGCTTGAGAGTTATTTCGCCCAGAAATACAAGCTGGATAAAAACGGCGAAGAAGAACTCGAAATGCTAGACACCGAAGTTCATGCAACATAGCCAACGAAACCAAGGGGTTCAGCGGGTGATTTTTTGGCAATTCAAATCGCAAGCCCTGATAAATCAAGATGCGACAAATGTAATACATTTCCCGAAACTGTCATTGTTCTGTAACTCAAATGATTGAATTGATATGCGAGAATGCCCTTGGTTGAAAAACATCCTGGACAGATGTTGGCAAAACAAGGAATCCTAATCTAAGGAAAACGAAGGAGTGTGCCCTCTGCTGAATTGAAATCAAAGCAAGATTTTTCAAGCGCTTGCTTTCAATCAGCATAGGATTAAGGAAGAAGGGTAACAAGGATGAAACACTGCCAAACTATTGAGCAGGGTTAAAAATGGTAGCGGGGACGTAACACTGCCAAGTTCCGGCAGTGTTTTTGGGCAAACCTAATAACGTGTAAAAGCCAAACCCGTTGCGAGGCGGGGACGGAAAACCACAGGTCTTGACCTTCTTTACAGGGTCCAAGATAGCTGGGCTGTCACCTTATGTGAAAACTTTTAATTTTTTATTAATCACAAAAGGAAACAAAAATGAATAAATTTACAAAAAGCATGCTGGCAACAGCATTATTAATTGGTGCTGGCGCAGCTAATGCTGCACTGGTAACTAACTCATCAACAGGCGACAACTCTATGTTCTTGTCTGTTTTCGATCCTGACTTTGTTACCAATGCATCTGCCGGAGAAAAAGGCAGAACATTCAACTTGGATCTGGGTGTAACCTATAACCAATTTGTAGCCAACCCTACCGCCGCTATTAGCTCTGTCAACTTAGCAACCGCAGGTGGTTCAGATTGGACTAGCTTCATGACAGGTGCTGGTGCCAACTTGAAGTATGTGGTGTTAGGGGCCAATTTTCAAGCACAATCTATGCTCACCACAACAAATGGCACTGGATTGCATACAGTCGCAAATGATGCAACATCCGCTTTGGGTGCCTTCAACATAAGAGAACATGCTCAGCAAATCAATGTGGGTTTGGTTGGCAATAGTTCTGTAATCAACGAAAACCCTGTACAACCTGTTAAAGGGCAGTTCAATGCTAACACATTATTAGCCACTGGCTATTGGAACGGTTTTCTAGGCAGCAATCCCGTTCAAAGCGTTGGTCAATCATCGGATTTCTACAAGACTAGTTTTCATACCATACAGATTGACGACGGTTTTGGCGGCACACAAGCCCTAGACGTTATGACCGCTGAAGATATCACCAAGTTGGGTGCTTTCTTGTTGTCAGGCAACACCTTGACATTTTCAGCTGCCGGTCAAACGGCGGTGCCATTACCTGCTGCAGTTTGGATGTTTGGCGCCGGCTTGATGGGCGTATTGCGCTCTACACGTCGTAAAGCGGCTTAATCCTGCTATTCGCCAAACCTCAAAGATTTAATCAAAAGAGGTTTGGCGATTTATATCATTACGTAACGAGGAAATAACATGAAAAAGATAGCATTAACAGGTCTTGCGCTCGGCGCAGCCTTAATCGCAGGCCACGTCCAGGCGGCGGCGTTAAATCCAGCCAATCCATTTGCTGCCGGCAATACCATTATCTATGCAGCGGGTTCTTCGGCGGCATCACCTGAATTTATAAGGGCATTGGATAATGTTTGTGATGGTGGCGCAGGTTCTTATTTTTTGTACCATCCAGCAAACGGCACTCTTAGCGGCTCTCTAGTTGCGGCCTGTAATGTCGCCGCCAATGGGACAGTGTTCGTCAAACGTGAAAGCGGCGGTTCAATTACCGGCCTGATAGGTGCCGTGCCAGGAAATACCTTCAGTTACCCACACGTCAACAGTGCTACCTGCGGCGCATTGCCTGGGCCTGTGCAATGTACAGGTATTGTATTAGGGGCGAATGATACGGCGACTTCAATACTGAACTATTCGGATGTCGACTCTGGACTATTTAAAACTGCCTTAAATGGCGGCCCTGTGGCTGGTGCAGAAACCATTCCAGGTACCCCTGTTCCTATATTTACCCAAGTATTTGGCATTACAGTCAACAAGAGCTTGCGTGATGCAATGCAACAAGCGATGCTGGCCTACGGCACCAAATACCCTACCTTGCCTGCGTTGCTGCCTGCTGGTTGTACAGTGGGTGATGAACATGAGGCGTGTATGCCTAGCTTGACAATGTCGCAAATTACCTCCCTCTTTGCGGGTAAATTGCCGACTAACCCGATCACTGATTGGAGGCAATTACGGTTTACCGGCCCGGCTGACGCTACCACAAAAGACGCATTGACTGGTGCGGCGTTGCCGATCAATCCTGCCGGTGCTGCAGGCGACAACATGATTACTCTTCTGGGAGCTGCTGCGCCGACCAATAGGACTGTCCATATATGTACCCGCACGGCCGGTTCCGGCACCTTGGCAGCTTTCCATGCTCACATTGAAAACGCTGGCTGTAACACTGCTGCGGAACCGATCCAAACATCTGCTACGCAGTTTATTAACAACGGCTCAAATGCAGATTTCGGTATAGAAAATGCTGCTGCATCGCAAAAAGTCGTGCATTCTATGTCAGGTTCAGGCGATGTTGAAAACTGTCTGGAAGCCTTGGATGCGGGTGCTGCCGTAGGTACATTCACGCCTTACCCCGCCAATTTGGCCGGTCAAAAACGCTGGGCGATTGGCATTATGGGTGTTGAGCGCAATGGTGGCAATACTAAAAACTACCGCTTTATCAAAATCGACGGCGTGTCACCTGCCAGCCATAACGTGGTAGAAGGCCGTTACAGATTTTGGTCAGAACTGCAAAGAAATGGCCCTATCGGTGGTGCTGGTTTAGCTAACTCTATCGCAACATCGATAGAAGCGCAAATGACATCTCCAACCCTTCTTAGCACTCTGCAAACCAATAACGTGACTTTTGGCCACGCTGGTTTGTTGTCGGTAGCGCAAGCTACCACAAACGTTAACAGCGGCTTTAATGTGGCGGCACCAGTTAACCCGTACACTCATGCGGGTGCTGCTGCAGGCCCAGACATGTGCCGCTTCCCAACCATCAAAAACAACGGTACAGCCCTTAATACCTTGATGCCTGTGTTCTACCCAGGTCACGATGGTTATACCCAGTAACTTGAACGGATAACGCGAAATATAAGTAACGGATTACTGTTGTAAAGAATAACCAGCCGTTTTCGGACGGCTGGTTTTTTGCGTTTGGCAACTGTATTTATGCATGATTATCAATGCCAAAAAGGGTAGCCAGTAAACAAGGATAAGCTTGTCACAAAACCTTAACACAAGCTTCATACAATAAAGGGATTACTGCTTTCAAGGAGAAAGCTGACTTCGACATTCATTTTAAAGTCTCATGCAGTCAAAGAATTACCAAAAAAACAGAGCTTTTAAAGGCCTAAGCTTATGCTCCATAATTTTAGTCCTTTGGGGGTTTAATGCAGCAGCACAGGTAGCTGCACCGACCAAAACCGAGGCAGCACAAAAAGAACCTGCACAAGCAAAACAAGAACAAGCAGCACCCGATCAACAAGTTGCCGAAAACGACCAGCAACCCGCCGATTTTGACCTTCTGGAATTACGGGTAAAAGGCAACACCCTGCTTGATGAAAACGAGCTAGGACGTACGGTATACCCGTTTTTAGGGCCGAAAAAAACCATCGATACGGTCGAGTCGGCACGTGCTGCGTTGGAAAAAATGTATCAGGGTAAAGGTTATCAAACCGTGGCCGTGGATATCCCCGAACAAGACGTAAAAAACGGGATCGTCTATTTACAAGTGGTCGAAGGTAAGGTTTCACGATTGCGGGTGGTTGAATCGCGTTACTTCTCCCTTGGGAAAATCAAGGCGGGTGTACCGGAACTGGCTGAAGGCCATGTCCCCAACTTTCCGCAAATGCAGAAAGAACTGGCGACATTGGGCGGACAAAGCGAAGACCGAAAAATACAACCCGTACTACGTGCGGGCGAAACGCCGGGGACGCTGGAAGTCGACTTAAAAGTCAAAGATAAACTGCCCTTCCACGGCAAGTTGGAATTGAATGGACGCAATACGTCGAGTACATCGAGGCTGCGTTTGGTGACCTCGTTGCACTATGACAATCTCTGGCAAGCCATGCACAGCGCCTCGGTGATGTATCAAGTATCGCCGGAGGACAATCAAGAAGTCGACGTGTGGGCAGGCACGTATGTAATGCCTGTGTTTAATACGGATGCAAAGTTGGCGTTTTATACGGTTAGTTCCTCATCAAACGCCCAAATTGCCAGTGCTGGGGCTTTGAATGTAATCGGTATTGGAAACGTCTACGGGCTTAGATTGGTAAAGCCGCTGGGTGGTTTGGACAAATACTTCCATAGCGCAACATTGGGTGTGGATTACAAGGACTTTAAGGAAGATTTAAACCTGATCGGCGCAGATAAGATTACAACCCCCATTTCGTATTTGCCGTTTTTGGCACAGTACAGCGGCAGTTTACGTGGTGAAGAGTCGCTGGCATCGTTTGACTTGGGGCTGCATTTTTCGATACGTGGTTTAGGCAACGACCAAAAAGAATTTGAAAACAAGCGCTTTCTGGCAAAATCGAATTTTATGTACCTGACGGGCAATGCGAGATTGCAACAAGACTTACCGAAGGGCATGGAATTAGTGAGCCGTTTTTCAGGGCAAGTCGCGGATTCCCCATTGATCAGTAATGAGCAGTTTTCTATGGGTGGGGACGAGAGCGTACGCGGGTATTTTGAAACCCAAACTCTTGCCGATGACGGTGTGTTTGGCTCATTGGAACTGCATTCGCCGCATTTGGGCAAGGCCGACTGGGATTTCGTCAACAACTTGAAAGTGCTGGCCTTTGTCGATGCCGCCAAAGGTTGGATCCAAAAACCGTTATCCGGCAATTCTTCGGGTCACTTCATTAGCGGTGGGGGGTTAGGTATGCGCTTTCAACTGTGGAACTACCTGAATGGCATGTTGGATATTGGTTTCCCCTTTACCTCATTGGCTCCAGTGAAAAGTGGTGACCCCCGCGTTCACTTTAAAGTTTTCACCGAGTTTTAAGTGTTGGATTGGCGGTGTTGTGCTTTTTAAACAAGTGATTCCGCTCATGGTTCGACAGGCTCACCACGAACGGAATCAACTCCTTGCCGTTCGTCCTGAGCTTTTCGAAGGAAGCTTGTCGAAGGACTTGTTCAGAGTTTCCTTAATACTACAGGTAAAGCAATAAGCCGGATTTCCGGTAAGTAAATTAATGTGCAAAAAGCCAAACCCGTTGTGAAGCGGGGGCGGAAAACTTCGGGTCTTGAGACTTTTTAAAGTAGCCAAGACAGCCGGGTTGCCACTCACTAAGTCGTAGCAATTATTTTAGTATAGGTGCCAACCATGTCTCCAAAAACGCAACTAAACCACAACCTAACGGCAGAGAATGTATTTAGGCTAAAGCCCTTGTCAGCCTATATTCGGGCTTTGATTGCTGGCGGTTTGCTTGCAGGTACAGTTTCGCCTTGCTATGCCGAGTTGCCAGTTCCCGTCGCCCCATTACCCGTCCCATTTGCTGGCTCCGGCTTTGTCAGTTCCGGCAGTGCTGATTGGTCTAACCCTAACCGCAACACACTAAAAGTCAATCAACATAGTGATAAAGCCATCCTTAATTGGCACGGCTTTGATGTCGGCAAAGGCAATACAGTCAAATTCGCCCAACCCAGCAGCTCCTCAATTGCATTAAACCGCATTAATCAGCAAACGAATGCGAGCCAAATATTTGGCACAATAACCGCCAATGGCCAGATTTACTTGGTCAACCCAAACGGCTTCGTGTTTGGAAAAGGTTCTGTCGTCAATACCGGCGCACTGGTTGCTTCAGCATTAAACATCTCAGATGATGCCTTCACAAAAGGACTGATAAGGGTTTACGATCAAAACAAAAATAACGGGCTTGACCAAGCCGCCTTGAACGGGACGGATCCTGCCACTAAGGTGAATCCTAACGCGAGCATTACTGTGGATGCAGGTGCAAAAATCCATGCCGGTAAAAATGGCAGTATCATCCTGGCGGCTCCTAAAGTTACCAATTACGGGTCGGTTTCCGCCGATCAGCAAGGCCAGATTCTGATGGTTGCAAGCAAAGACAAAGTGTATTTGCAACCGGCTTCCCAGGACAGCCCTTTTGCCGGGTTACTGGTCGAGGTGGAAACCGGCGGGCAGGTTTCCAACATGAAGGGCGGCGACGTTACCGTGCGCCAAGGCAACATTACGTTAGCCGGGTTTGCCGTTAAACAGGCTGGTAATCTTACAGCGACAACTTCCGTTAACATTAATGGGTCAATCAGGCTTTTGGCACGTGAAGCACGCGACCTAGCTAATACTGTGGAAAATAGTTTAAAGGCAACAAATACCACACGTACAACGGCCAGCAACGATGGCCTTGGCAAAGAATCCCAGGTTGTTTTTGATAAGAACAGTTCGACTAATATCTTGGCCGATCGTGACGGTGCACTTGCTATTGATGAACAAACACAGAAACCGTCTTATGTAGAGGCAAGCGCGAATAAAATCAAGATGGAATCCGGTTCTGCCATTACCGTCCCCGCAGGTAAGGTCAATCTTATCGCCACTTCTAATAATGCGATACCTTATCCAGACAACACCCTTACTTTCCTCAATGGTTCAAGCGGACGTATCTATCTTGACAGCGGTTCCCGTATTGATGTGTCGGGCACGAAAAATGTTACCGCGCCCATGTCAAGAAATGTCGCGGAAGTTTCTGTACAAAGTTTTAATTTACGCAATGCGCCTTACCAGAAAGGCGGTGTGTTGCAAGGCAAAACCGTCAAAGTGGATGTCCGTAATGCTAATGACATAAAAATCCTCGATGCCAAGAGCGCGGGTGCTGGCATCAAACGCGGAATCGACGAACGGCTAACCAAAGGTGGCGAAATCAACCTATCTTCCAGTGGCGATGTGGTCGTCAATAACGGTGCGGTGACCGATATTTCCGGCGGTACCGTCCGCTATAAAAGCGGATACATCGATACCACAAAACTGTTGTCTAGTACCGGTCAACTTGTCGATATCAGTGTCGCCGACCCCAATGAACGCTATGTTTCAATTTTTGGCACTGTCACTCGGGATCATCCCAAATGGGGCGTGACGGAAAAATGGAACGTCCTCGACAGTATCGGTACCGGTCATGTCGAGCGCGGTTATACCGAAGGTAAGGATGCTGGTTCGCTTAATATTGAAACCCCTCTCTTATCTTGGAATGGACAATTGATCGCCGGTTCGGTAAGCAGTATTTACCAACGTAAAAATCCCGCTTCGGGCGGAACATTTAGTTTTAACGATAAAAATTTAGAAACACCTGATGGAACTGTCTACTTTTCCAAACAGGACGTACTGTTTCAATTTGACCAATCGTTACAAGCGATTGCCTTTGAGGGAGAGGGAGTAGGTAAAGATTTTCCAAAAAAAGCAGATGGACAACCGGTTGATCTAGTCTTACCGACGACATTGGTCAATCAATCCGGCATTAGTAATGTCACGGTTAAAACGGGCGGCAAAACCACATTTGCCGACGATGCGGCACTGTCCATGCCGATTAAAAGCAAACTGACTGTTGAAGCATCGGGTATTGATATTAATTCGTCCATTTATGCCGCTGGAGGCGAACTAAATTTTAAAAGCGTGAATTTTGGCGAGCCTAAGTCTGGATTCATCAATATCGCTTCTAGCGCTCAATTGGACGTGTCAGGCCGTTGGGTTAATGATTACCTAAAAGATCCGTCAGCCATACTTACGGAACCGGTTGTTATTGATGGTGGGCAAGTGAATTTGCAGTCGGACCGGGATTTAAGCTTTAACACGGGCGCTACAATTAAGGCGGACGGTGGGGCTTGGTTAGGGCGAGATGGTGATACGTTGACTTCGGGCAAAGCTGGCAGTATCACATTAGCCGCCGGAACACCCTTGTTACAGGGGGTTGTGCATCTTGATGGGCTATTATCGGCTTATGGACTGTATGGTGATAAGGGGCAAGGGGGAGAGTTAACATTGGCTTCCAGCAATATTGTTGTTGGCGGTAATGGTAGCGAAAAGGATACCTTAAACCTGGGCGTGAGTGACGGTAAATTCGATTTTGCACCTCTATTTGGGTTCAGCAAGCTCACCCTAAAAAGCAAGCCGGGTACAGTGACGGTCAAATCGGGAGTCGATTTAAACTTAGTCACCCAAAATAGGGTTTTCACTGATAAGGAAACCGGATCAAAATCGTTATCCAACTTCTCCCCTTCTGGCCAACAATCCCCTAGGGCCTTTCGCGATGTGCCCAGTGCTAAATCCCTGGATGGCTTCACTGAGGTAGCAGTATTGCCTGAGCATTTAAGAAAACCTATCAATTTATCGTTAGATGGATTGACGGGCGTAACGTTGGAAACTGGAAGTTCCATCCGTACCGATAAAAAATCGACTGTCGACATTGTATCTTCCAATCTAGGAAAAGGTATTTATATTGACGGATTGCTTGAAGCCCGCTCTGGTTCTATTGACATTACCTTGAAAGCAGACCGGGACAACCTTTACGATCCGAACCAGTCCATCTGGTTAGGTAAGCATGCCAATTTAATCACACAAGGAACGAGTTTGCTAAATCCGGTTGATCGCTTTGGACGGGTCCAGGGTGATATCTTATCGGGCGGCGATGTGACAATCGATGCGCAACGCGGTTATGTCGTATTAGAAGAAGGTTCTAAAATTGACGTATCGGGCACGAGTACGCGGGTAGACGTGCCTGTTCCAAATTCTACCCGTTCTCCAGGGTTCACGGCTCAAGGTGGCCAGTTTGCTAAACGAGATATTGGGTCTGATGCTGGGGCTATTAGCTTAACAGCAGCAGAAGGAATAGTGCTGGACGGTTCGTTTAATGCCCATGCGGGCTCCAGCACTAACCGGGGCGGGCGTTTAGAATTGAATCTTGATCGAAATAACCGAAATGAAGATATAACAAGCTCCTATCCTCTCAATGCATTAACGATTAATGTGGTGGATAAGGATCAAAAAATACTTGCCGATACGGCACGTTTCAATGCGCCTCTTCCTGGCAATCTCATTGGGCAAGCCACGTTGAGTAGCCAAGAAGTCATGGAAGCCGGAATTGACGACCTGCATTTAAGCTTACCTGCCCAGTTTGACCTGTCTACTGGAAACCCGAGGCTTCCCGGAGAAATCCGATTTATGGGCGATGTCAATTTGAAGACGGCATCCAGTATTGCCCTCGATGCACAAAGGGTGGCTTGGGCCGGATTAAATAATGTCGCTACTGGGGTTGTCAATCTGGATACAGCATTTTTGGAATTAGGTTCTTCAAGTATTGGTAATACTGATAACGCAACGCCGACCCTCGGTGGAGGGATTTTTAATGCTTCAGCAAACTGGACACAACTAACCGGTTCCCTTTTAGCAACTGGATTCAATCATATAAACCTGAATAGCCAACATGACATAAGGGCCGTTGGTGTTGCCCTTCCTGGGCAACGCAGTTATACCGGCAGCCTAACGACGGCAGCAAACCTCAATTTGAGTGCAAGCCAAATTTATCCTTCGACACTTAGCCATTACGCTTTTACTGTAACTAATCCCGATGGTCAGCTTACTATTAATAGAAGTGGTGCAACAGATAGCACGCCTTTGTCTGCCGCTGGAGAATTGACCTTAACGGCATCTGTCATCAATCAAAACGGAATTTTGAAAGCCCCCTTAGGGACGATAGAATTGGATGCAAAATCAAGCCTTAGTTTTGGCAGCGGGAGCTTAACTTCGGTATCGGGTGACGGGAAAACCGTCCCGTTGGGGGTCCTGTTTAATAATGTATGGACGTACCCATTGCGCGGTATAAATAACCTTGTGTTTAACGAATTACCGGACAATACCCCGCTCGGCGAAAAGCATCTGGTGTTTAAATCGCCCGATATTGTTTTTAACTCCGGCAGTGTTGTTGATGCTTCCGGCGGTGGAAATTTACAAACCTATGAATTTCAACCCGGCATAGGCGGTGAGTTCGATTATCTTGACCCGTCAAGTATAGTGCCGGATAAGTCATCTTACCAAGGCGGCTTTGCTATCCTACCGTCGCTGAGTTCTTCCTTGGCACCTTATGACCATAAATTCAGTGCAAACTTTGGGGTGAACGGAAACTTTGCCACCCATGCCGGCGCGCAAGTCTATTTGTCCGGCACGAAATCTTTGCCCGCAGGAAAATATACTATTCTACCATCCCAATATGCCTTGCTCCCTGGGGCTTACTTGATAACACCCCAAGGTTCTAAAGCCCGTGACCAAATTGCGACCACCTTTACTAAGGTTGGGCTTCCCATTGTGTCCGGTTACCAAGCATTCGCCGGATCCAATGTGCGCGATTCAAGGTTAAGTGGTTTCCTGGTTGAAACCCGTAACCAGGTCATGAAGCGTTCAGAATATAACATCCAGACCGCAAATAGTTTTTTTGCGCAACGCGCAGAAAGC
The DNA here is from genome assembly GCF_000496735.2 of Methyloglobulus morosus KoM1. GTDB lineage: Bacteria > Pseudomonadota > Gammaproteobacteria > Methylococcales > Methylomonadaceae > Methyloglobulus > Methyloglobulus morosus. The sequence continues at coordinate 5,410 of NZ_AYLO01000030.1, read as the reverse complement.
AAAGGTACCAATGTCCCTTTGTTACCAGCGGATAGCGGTCAAATCTCAATCGACGCAAGCACTCGGTTAATCCTCGACGGACAATTCAACGTGGCTGCCCAAAATGGCAGAGGTGCCAAATTGGATATTTCGGCACAGGACAAGAACATCGATATCGTCAATCAATTGAATCCTGTTGGGTCTACGGGGACTTTGCAAATACTTGACCAGCAACTTAGCAAGTTGCACGTTGATAGCTTGCTACTCGGCGGAAAACGCCAATTTGATAATGTGACTGGCAATACCAATTTGACCGTAACTACGAATAATGTCACTTTTAATCAAGGTACCCATTTACAGGCTTTGGATATAGTCGCTGCCGGTAAAAATAGTGTGGCGGTCAAAAATGGCGCGAGCATTAGCAGCAGTGGTCAGGTCAATACGGGCGAGTCTGTGTATAACGTGGTAGGCGATAGTGCCTTGTTACGGGTTTCCGCCGATAAACAAATTACAGTGAACCGCACTTATCCTTCAGGTTCTACTCCAGGCACTTCTGGTGACCTGTTGGTTGAGCAAGGGGCGGTGCTTTCAGCGTCAAAATCAATGTTGTTGGATGCCAGTAAATCAACGGTTCTCAATGGCGATATTGCCATGAAAGGTGGGGCATTGAGTTTGACCGCCAATGACATCAATATTGGCGAGTTTGCTGGGCAACAAGGCAATAGCTTGAATTTAACCAGCCAGAAGCTGGCCAGCTTTACGGTTGATGATTTCGTGTTAAAAAGCCGAGGTTCGATCAATTTCTTTGGTAACGTCGGCAAGCCAGATGGTAGTGCGCTCCAATTTAATAACCTAGTCTTAGACGCCAAGGCATTATCCGGCTATGAAAATGCCGGGAAGTCTGCAAAGCTTCAAGCCAATACTATTCTGGTGCAAAACTCGAGTGGAATTGCTGCCACCCAATTGGGAACGGGGACGGGTACGCTAGACCTGATAGCCAACCAGTACAGTCAAGGCGGCGGCACTTTCGGTTTGGATGGTTTTAGTGCCGTCAACATTGCCGCAGCTAAGCAATTTACGGGTATAGGCAATAGTACGATGAACATTGCATCAGACCTGAATTTAACCGCCGGTTTAATCACCACCACAGGCGGTCATAGCCTGGACATAAATGCCACTGGCCATAATGTAGCAATTAACGGTAATGGCAACGCTGGCCAACCCATTTCCAATGAGTTTGGCGGCAGGGTCAGTGTTGATGCCAACAGTATTGCCTTAAATAATGCCCATGTCTTACTGCCATCCGGCGCATTAAAATTAACGGCGCAAACGGGTGATATTCTGGTCAACGGAAAAACGGACATCAATCTTGCCGGACGTGCGGTTGGTTTTGCCGATATTTTTGACTACACCCCAGGCGGTACTTTCACAGCCGATGCGAAACACGGTTTAGTCGCGCTGGCTGCGGAATCCAACCTTGATGTCAGCACAGGTGGCGGAACGGCTTCAGGTGGCAATTTAATATTTAAAGCGCCAGAAAAAACGCTAGACCTGCTAGGAAACATTAAGGCTACCGGAGCGAGCGCAAACATAGATGTCGCGAATTTTTCTTTAACCGCTAGTTTTGACAGCTTAATGAATAAATTGGCATCAGCGGGGGTATCCAATTCACTCTATTTCCGCACGCACAACGCTGACATTATCCAGGCAGCGGGCAATCAGATAAAAGCCAATTCGGTAACCTTGGTGGCGGATAAAGGGGCAATTGACCTGTCTGGCGTACTGAATGCGGATGGTGCAAAAGCAGGTGGTGCCATCAATTTATATGCGGGCGGTAAAATTACGCTAGAAAATGGCTCGTTGTTGACCGCCAAAGGTTCTGAAAAAGGCGGCAAAGTCATGCTTTCATCAGTTGATTCCTTGACACCTGACCTAAGCGGAATAGAGCTTAAATCGGGTTCTACCATTGATGTCAGTGGTTCCAATGCCAATACGGGTGGCGAAGTGATCTTAAGTGCCTTGCGTACCGCTGATAATACCAATGTCAATATTAAGCCCATTGCCGGATCGGTGATTGGGGCTAGCCAGTTTTTTGCGGAAGGCGTAAAAAAATATAGCAATGCCGATATTGGCGATGATGGCTCAATTGATAGTGCTGATATTGATAAGATTAACGGTGAAACCTCCAGCTATATGACTGCGGCGGCACAGAATGTTGCCACAACATTGGGTAGCGGTATCCGTTTGCGTCCGGGTGTCGAGATTGACTATACCGGCGACCTAACATTAGCAATAGGAAATGACTGGGATTTCTCCAGCCAACGCTTCGGCCAAAACCAAGATATTGCTGGCTCTTTGATTGTTAGGGCAAGCAATAACTTGAATATTAACAGTTCAATTAAAGACGGCTTCGATGCCGCCGGCAATTTACAAACGGGTGATTCCTGGTCGTTCCAACTGGTTTCAGGTGCCGACCTAAACAGTGCCGATAAGTTTGCCACCATCAATAACAGCGGAATCGCAAATGCTTTGACCATTGGCCCAAATACAAGTGTACACACGGGATCTGGTGATATTAAACTGGCATCGGGAGGTGATTTTGTCTTAACAAATCATACTTCAACTGTTTATAGTGCAGGACGCGCAGATATAAATAATCCTTTTGGCTCACTCGATGGCTTACAAAATCTGGATTACAGTTTACCGGGCGAGCCTTTTATAACAACTGAGAAACTAATTGGGGAATATCCAATAAATGGTGGGGATGTGTTAATTCGGGCTGGCGGACAAATTAACGGTGCAACAAGCAATCAATTTTTGACCGAGTGGCTCAGTCGGCAAGGCGATACTTCGCCTAAAGATTTTGCTGGTGAAAACCACCTTACAGCTTGGGCAGTAGACGCTCATCTTTTTCGGCAAAATATAGGTTCATTTGGCGGCGGCAACGTCGATATTGCCGCTTCTGGCGATATCAATGACCTTTCCGTAATGATGCCGACAACCGGAAAACAGCAGGGTCATGATGTGGCGCATAACTCTGTTGTCGTTGAAGGTGGCGGACAAATGCGGGTAAATGCAGGCGGCAATATAAACGGAGGCGCTTTCTTTGTGGGTAAAGGGGAAGGCAGTATTTCTGCTGGAGTAGCCATTAAAGGGAGCGAAGCAAATTCGACCTATGCGTTTAAGACGGGACCGCAATTACTCTTAAGTGGAGACCGAAGCGACCCGGTAAATGGCGACAGCAATCTGTCCTTATCCGCTGGCCAAGGGATAAGCATAGCCGCCACATCCGATGCGATGATAATTGGCCCAAACTTTCTTGGTGCTCGGTTCTATTCTTATACTGACAATAGCAGGTTAGCGCTAAGATCCTTGTCGGGAGATGTGCATGTGAATTCTGACATTGGAACTTTTGAAGCTTTTGGTTTTGATCCAGATGATAAAAACTTAGAGTCAATTATACAAAGCGTCTTTCCCGCTTCATTAGATGTGACGGCCTTTAATGGCGATGTCGTGTTTGACAAAGATATTGTCCTGTTTCCGTCACCTGTCGCTAATATAAATATACTGGCTAGGCAATCTATCCATTCAAATACGGGGCAATCCAGTATTATCATGTCGGACGCGAACGTAAAAAATCTACCCTCAGTGGCTTCTCCGCTTACGGCAGGTGACTTAAATTTAAGTGCTGTGGCTTTAAATTTTGATACAGCCTTAATCAACACAGGCAAATCAATATCGGGGGCTAATGATAGAAGTGTAATACATGCTCCCGCCCCCGTTCACAGCCAAGATAATGTGCCTGCCAGATTCATATCTCAAGAGGGAGACATTAACTCGGTGCAAATTAACTTACCTAAGCAAGCTATCATAGAAGCTGGGCGTGACCTCAAAAACAGCCCTGTCATCATTCAACAGATCAATCCAAACGATGCCTCTCTCATATCGGCGAAGCGGGATATTATTTATGATACAAGCCTAGACAGAGATGGCAATTTGGATTCTTTAAAAGATTTATTTAACAGAATTGAAATTGCCGGCCCTGGCGATGTAACAGTCAAAACTGGGAGAAACTTCGATTTAGGGGCATCTGATGGCTTATCAACAGTAGGAAATCTTTTAAATTCTAATTTATCCAGCAAAGGTGCGTCATTGGATGTTTTGGTGGGGTTGAATGGCGGTACGCCCGACTATGCGGGCTTTATAAGCAAATACCAAACGAATGTGCTTTATGCCGAAAAATTTAATCAAGCCAAAAACGTGATTACCGAATTTATGCGGCAACGTTCAGGAAATGCCGCTTTGTCGGTAGCGGATGCCTTTAACTCATTCAAAAGCTTGAATAAGGATCAAGCATTGCCCATTCAGGCGCAATTAAATGCTTTGTTGTCCCAGGTGTTTTTTAATGAACTCAAAGTGGCTGGATCCGCATCGGCAGAAGACAAATCCGTTGGCAATAAAGGCGGATATGATGCGATAGATACGTTATTTCCAGGCAACAATTGGAAGGGTGATTTAAGAGTCTTCTTCAGCAAGTTAAAAACCGTTTCGGGAGGTGACATTAATCTTTATGCACCCGGTGGACAAGTAAACGCCGGCCTTGCTGTTGCGCCTAGCGGGCAGGGAGAAAAAACCGCCGATAAATTGGGGATTGTTGCTGAAAAGGAAGGCCAGATTAATGCCTTTGTGAAAGACGATTTTATCGTTAACTCATCAAGGCTCTTTACACTGGGTGGAGGTGATATTTTAATTTGGTCATCCGACGGTGACATAGACGCAGGTAAAGGGGCCAAATCGGCACTATCGGTTAGCCCTAGCATACCCTTCTTTGATGATAAAGGCGTATTACGGATACCACCTACTACAATAACCAGTGGTAGCGGTATCCGCACGGCAAGCTCAGGTGAACTGACTAGTGACGTGAGTAGTCCGCGCCGCAAACGGCTCAGTATAGACATAACACCTGAAAAAGCTGGCGATCTTTTTTTGATTGCCCCTAAAGGGGTTGTTGATGCCGGTGAAGCGGGCATCGCCGGTAACAACGTCACCATTTCGGCAACCGCCGTAATAGGTGCCAACAATATTCAGGTGGGCGGCATCAGTGCCGGTGTGCCGCAGCCTCCGCCCAGCGCGGCAGCTGGCTTGACGGGTACCAGCAACCTTAGCGCCGGTGTCACCCAAGTAGCGGAAGCCTCGGTGGCAGCCAATAACAAGGACTCTCAGATAAGAAATGCCGTATTAGGCCTAGTGAGTGTTGATATTCTCGGATTTGGGGAATGAGACGATCCTGGCTGATATCGGATATGGGAAGTCTCCGGCACTCAACTTATTGATTCGGCCTTGTGAAGTATTAAGTTTCCGTTCGCCTTGAGCCTGTCGAAAGGCGGTGTGTGCTTCGACAAGGCTCTCCTGAGCTTAGTCGAAGGGCTCA
>NZ_AYLO01000029.1 GCF_000496735.2 Methyloglobulus morosus KoM1 | reverse complement strand
GGAGAGCTTTCTTCTCTTCTGCAAAAGAATCGAATGGCTCATGAATACTCTCGATGCTGTCAAGTAGGTATGACAGACACTGCGAATCTAAGCCTACGTGTGGTCTATTGTTATGCTTCATACGAGTTTAAAACTATGTAGAGCACACATCGCACACCATTTTCAACAGATCTTATTAGATAAGCATATTTAAGGCGCGACGTACCCTACCTATTATTTAACCACTTCCTCAACAAACGCCCCAAAGCCCATCAAGCGCTGGTAACGCGTCGCCAGCAGGTCATCCATTGTTTGTTGTTGCAGGTAGGTCAAGTGCCTGACCAGCACTTCTTTTAAACTGATAGCCATTAGGGGATAATCGCGGTGCGCACCGCCCAACGGCTCCCGCACGACTTCATCCAGCAAGCCCAGTTCGCGGATACGGTCTGAGGTGATGCCCATCGCTTCCGCCGCCAACTGGGCTTTATCGGCACTTTTCCAAAGTATGGACGCACAGCCTTCGGGCGAGATGACGGAATATGTGCTGTATTCCAGCATAATCAGGCGGTCACCAACACCAATCGCCAATGCGCCGCCTGAACCACCCTCGCCTGTCACCACACAAACAATGGGGGTTTTTAATTTTGCCATTTCAAACAGGTTCCGGGCGATGGCTTCGCTTTGCCCACGTTCTTCCGCGCCTATGCCAGGATAGGCTCCGGGCGTGTCGATTAGGCAGATAATCGGCAACTTGAACTTCTCCGCCATCTTCATAATCCGAAGCGCCTTGCGGTAACCTTCCGGCCTGGGCATCCCAAAATTACGGTAAATTTTTTGTTTGGTGTCGCGGCCTTTTTGGTGCCCGATGACCATCACAGGCTGTCCGTCCAGCCTTGCCATACCACAAACGATGGCAGGATCATCGGCATAAGCACGGTCACCATGCAGTTCATGGAAATCGGTAAAGATATGTTCAATGTAATCCAGCGCGTAAGGCCGTCCTGGATGGCGGGAAAGCTGGGAAATCTGCCAATCGGTAAGGGTCGCGAAAATGGATTCGGTCAAGGCCTGGCATCTTTCTTCAAGTTGCTCTAAGGCATCCGAGATGTTGATGTTATTGTCGTATTCGACATTACGAAGCTCGCGGATTTTGGCTTCTAGCTCAGCGATGGGTTGTTCAAAATCAAGAAATTTCAGGTCCATTTAGACGGTTTTGCGTACATATTGATAAAAGACAGATTTTATAGGATTTCGCGGATTAATTCTAAATGAATCCAAGTTTTCTTTGGCTTGACCATGATCTGGTGTGCCGCCATTCGCAATGACAACCAAGAGCATCCCTACAATACCTTTATTCCCGTCCATCAATTACGTGAGAAAAAACACGGCAAAACCGAAAGCGAGCATTTTATGGTGATGGTTGGTTACCGCCATTCAGGTAAGCCGACCCAGGGCAGCTTTGCTATTATTGATCACCGCCGGTATTGAAGCGCAACCGACCTCTAAGCTCTTGCCAACAGGAAGGATTAAGGAATATCTAGGAAACTATTTTTGTGGAAAAAAAAGCTTAGGCTTAAAAGGCAGTGCCATCGCACACACCGCCCTAAATGCATATGACAGCTATAATAGGCAGGTCAATCCGTTATTTTGTGACGATCCCTGGATTCATCAACTCGATCGCGCAGTTCTTTACCGGGCTTGAAGTGGGGGACGAACTTCTTGGTCAATTGGACGGACGCGCCCGTCTTCGGATTTCTCCCTACTCGGGGAGGTCGCATGTGCAAACAAAAGCTGCCAAAACCCCTGATTTCAATCCGCTCGCCAGATGACAAAGCTTGGTTCATTTTCTCTATGATACATTTTACTGCCAATTCAACATCTTTTATTGGCAAATGCGGCTGGCGCTTGGCTAGCGCCTCAATTAATTCAGACTTCGTCACATTCTATCCTGCAAAAATGAAAGAAAAATAGGAGGTTATTATTCGAATAACCTCCTAAATAATAGCTCATTTTTCTATTTGTTTGAAAATATCTGCAAAAGTAGGCGACCCTGCCGGTTGTTGAGTATGATCCTTAATCGTGTTGGCCTCTTCTTCCTGATCTTTTGCCTTGATCGATAAAGAGATAGACTTAGTCTTTTTGTCTACGCCAATGAATTTAGCCTCAACCGTATCGCCTTCTTTAAGCAAGGTACGGGCATCTTCAACTCGGTCACGTTGGATTTCAGACGCACGGATGTAACCTTCGACATAATCCGCTAACGTCACAACGGCACCTTTCGCATCGACTTCCTTAATGACTCCTTTAATCAAGCTGCCTTTTTCATTAGTTGCCAGAAAATTCTGGAAAGGATCTTGTTCCAATTGCTTAACGCCCAACGAGATACGTTCACGCTCAGGGTCTACAGCCAAAATCACGGTTTCGAGTTCATCACCCTTCTTGAAATCGCGGACAGCGGCTTCGCCATCTTCCGCCCACGAAATGTCTGACGTATGAACCAAACCATCGATACCGCCTTCCAATCCAATAAAAATACCGAAATCCGTAATCGACTTGATTTTTCCGCTAATCTTATCGCCCTTGTTGTGGGTTGCGGCGAATTCATCCCAAGGATTGGTTTTGCACTGCTTCATGCCCAAGGAAATCCGGCGACGATCTTCGTCAATCTCCAGGATCATGATTTCGACATCATCACCCAATTGGACGAGTTTTGATGGATTGACGTTTTTGTTGGTCCAATCCATTTCTGAAACGTGAACCAAACCTTCCACGCCTTCTTCGATTTCAACAAAACAACCGTAGTCGGTAAGGTTGTTGACTTTACCAAACGCACGCGAGCCCGCAGGATAACGGCGGGCGATGTTTTGCCAAGGGTCTTCGCCCATTTGCTTCATGCCCAATGAAACACGATTTTTGTCCTTGTCGTATTTCATAACCTTAACTTTTATTTCTTGACCGATTTCAACACATTCGGACGGATGCCTTACTCGCTTCCATGCCATATCCGTAATGTGCAGCAAACCGTCAATCCCGCCGAGATCGATGAACGCACCGTAGTCGGTCAGGTTTTTAACAACGCCAGTGACGATTGCGCCCTCTTCCAGCGTTTTAAGTAATTCTTCGCGCTCTGCGCTGTATTCTTTTTCGACCACGGCACGGCGTGAAAGCACCACGTTATTGCGCTTCTGATCGATTTTGATGACCTTGAATTCCAAGTCGCGGTTTTCCAGGAAGGTGGTGTCACGAATGGGACGCACATCAACCAATGACCCAGGCAAAAAGGCGCGCAATGCACCGACCGCAACGGTAAAACCGCCACGAACCTTACCGTTGATTTGACCAATGATAGTGGCTTGATTTTCATGGGCACTTTCCAATTCGGCCCATGCCTTGTTTTTCTTTGCTTTATCCCTAGAAAGCAAGGTGGCACCCAAACCGTCTTCGAACAAATCAAGGGCAACTTCAATTTCGTCACCGATCTTGACTTCCAATTCGCCCTTATTGTTCAGGAATTGCCACTTGGGAATGACACCTTCCGATTTGGATTGAGTGCTGACGATAACCATATCGTTCTCAATGTCGATGACGGTTCCCATCAACATTGCGCCAGGGTTCATTTGGGTCTTGTTTAAACTTTCTTCAAGTAATTCAGCAAAGCTTTCGCTCATTTCGTATTCCCAGMCCTGCCATTAACGCAACAGACCTTAATTTAAAAAATAAAATTAAAAAAACCGCAAATCGGCACTATTTATTGCCTTACCAACCGTTGCGGGACTAAACTCAGTACCTGGGCAATGACAGCATCTATGGTCATCGCAGATGAATCGATAAAAAGGGCATCCTCTGCCTGGGCTAAAGGGGCGGTTAAGCGCTCCTTATCACGGCAGTCACGCGACTCTATCTCACTGGTTATCTGATGGATATTAACATCAATTCCTTTCTCCATCAACTGTTTATATCTTCTTTCAGCCCTTTTAGCGGCACTTGCCGTCAGAAAAACCTTGAAATCCGCATCAGGAAAGACGACTGTCCCCATATCTCGACCATCTGCAACCAAGCCCGGCGGTTTTTTAAAATCCTTTTGTTTTTGCAGCAATACCTGCCTTACTTCAGGTATTGCCGCAACTATGGAAGCCACATTCCCGGTCGTTTCTGTGCCTAACTGGGCTGTTATGTCTTCCCCGTTTAATTTGACGATCAACTCGTCATCGCATTCATAAGCCAGATCCATCGCCTGGGCTATGCTTAAAATTTGGTCGACATTGGCCAAGTCTGCCTCTTTTTGTGACAAGGCAATCGCCAATGAGCGATAAATCGAGCCGCTATCCAGGTAATGCCAACCCAATTCCTTCGCTACAATTCGGCTGACCGTGCCTTTCCCCGCGCCGCTAGGCCCGTCAATGGTTAAAACGGGAATCGGGATTGCCATCATTATGCACTTGAGTTTTCTTCACAAACTAACGCAAGACCGAGATTCTTTGCCAGATCCTTGAATTCCGGGAAGGATGTGTTGACATTGGCACAATCCAAAATAGTGATGGGGTCATGGGCGCGAAGTCCGGCAATGGCAAACGCCATTGCGATACGATGATCGCCATGGGATGTCACCGTGCCGCCGCCGATCCTCCCACCGCCTTGAATAACCATACCATCTGGCGTTGGTTTGGCATCGATGCCGATTGTCTGCAAACCATCCGCCATGACTTGGATGCGGTCTGACTCCTTAACTCTAAGCTCTTCCGCGCCCGTCAATCGCGTTTCACCTTCGGCACAAGCTGCCGCTACGAATAGGACAGGGAATTCATCTATGGCCAACGGCACGAGTTCCTCAGGAATAGCGATACCTTTTAATGGTTTAGATACCACGCGCAAATCTGCCACGGGCTCACCACCCACTTCACGCTCATTCAGCACCTCTATACTTGCACCCATCAATCGCAAAATCGAGATGACACCCGTGCGGGTAGGATTAATGCCGACATGCCTTAAGGTAATGTCCGAACCGGGTGCAATCGATGCGCCCACGAGGAAAAACGCCGCCGATGAAATATCGCTGGGCACGTCGATTTCGGTTGCGGTCAATTTGCCCTCAGCCGAAATACTGACCTTATTGCCTTGCCGCCTTACGGGATAAGAAAATCCCGACAACATACGTTCGGTATGGTCTCGGGTGGGCGCGGGTTCGGTAACGCTCGTTTCCCCTTGGGCATACATGCCTGCGAGCAACAAGCAGGATTTGACCTGGGCGCTCGCCATCGGCATCGTGTAATCAATGGCCTGTAACTGCCCTGCCCGTCCGGTTATTTCCAGCGGTGCAGTGCCTTTCCCCGTAGCCTTGATAGCGGCGCCCATTAATGCCAAGGGTTCCGTCACCCGTTTCATTGGCCGACCCGACAAGGATTTGTCGCCCGTCAATACCGTATTGAAAGGTTGACCTGCCAACAGGCCGCTCAACAGCCGCATGGATGTCCCTGAGTTGCCCAGATACAATTCTTTTTGCGGCGCTTTCAGCCCGTGCTTGCCGACACCATGGATCGTCACGCAACCATTGGACGGGCCTTCAATCTGTACCCCCATATCGCGGAATGCCTGCAACGTCGCCAAGGCATCTTCGGCTTCGAGGAATCCTTTGACGTGAGTGACGCCTTCGGCCAATGAACCCAACATGATGGAACGGTGCGACATGGACTTGTCGCCCGGCACCCGTGCCTCGCCACGTAATTGCCCGCCGGGTTGGACTATAAAAGTAATTGTTTTTGACATAGTTTAATTTTCAAAGAGATCAAGAAAGCGTTGCCGTGCCTTTCCGGCGTAGGTAAAGGTATTAAAAAGCTGTTGGTTGTCGTTGCTGTCGAGCAGGCTTTCTATTTTACCCAATTCGATTTTAAGCTGCTGAATTAATGGAATTATCTCATTTTTGTTAGCCACACAAATATCCCGCCACATGGTCGGGTCGCTGGATGCAATGCGGGTGAAATCCCTAAACCCGCCAGCCGCATACTTAAAAATTTCAGATTGCTCATCCTTATGTCCCAGCATATCGACCAGCGCAAACGCCACAATATGCGGCAAATGGCTGGTCGCCGCGAGGATGGCATCATGATGGGCGGCATCCATGATTGCGACTTGAGCACCTAGCCGTTCCCAAAACATCCGCATGATTTGCACCCCATCAGGGCGGGTCGCATTCGTTGGTGTAATAATCACACGCTTATTGACAAACATATCATCCAGCGAAGCAACCACTCCGCTTTGCTCCGCGCCCGCAATCGGATGGGCAGGCACTAGATTATCAGGGACAGAGCCAAAAATTCGTTCCGCTGCCGATATGACACTGCCCTTGGTGCTGCCCACATCCGTGTAGATCGCTTTTTCGTCCCAGAACGGCTTTAGCGAGGCAAAGACGGATTCAATCGCGCCGACCGGAGTTGCTAGAACAATACAATCGGCATTTGCCAACGCTCGCGCAATATCTGTGTAATGCTCATCAATTACCCCTAGATTTTGTGCTGTTTGTAAATTAGTCAGGTCATCATCACGCCCAAACCCTACAATCGTTTGGCTTAAGCCGTACTGCCTTGCGGCCCGCGCAATTGAACCACCCATCAAGCCGACGCCAATAATGCAAATCTTGTTAAACATTAGCCAGCGTGTCTGCCAATGCTTTGAGGAAGAACTGGTTTTCGGCGGGCGTACCGATGCTGATCCGCAAATGATTAGGTAAGCCATAGTTGGCAACTGGCCTGACAATCACACCTAAGCGTAACAAGGCTTCGTAGATTGGCTGCCCAGGCCGTTTCAAGTCAACGGAAACAAAATTTCCTGCTGACGGTATCCATTCCAACCCCAAGCCCTTAAAGCCTATGGTCAAATCTTGCATCCCCTGGGTATTGGTCGCTATCGTTTGTTGCAAATAATCGCCGTCAGCCAAAGCCGCTTCTGCCGCCGCCAATGCCAAGGCATTGTTGTTGAAGGGTTGACGCACGCGATTCAAAATATCGGCAATCTCGGGACTAGACAAGCTATACCCAACCCGTAAACCAGCCAAGCCGTAGGCTTTTGAAAAAGTGCGCGTGATGATTAAGTTCGGATTGGCAAGAAGCCAATCGAGCGAATTGATCCCTTCCTTATTGTCAACAAACTCAAAATAGGCTTCATCCAGGACACACAAGCAGTGTCCAGGCAATGAAGAAACAAAGCGCTGCAAATCGGCCTGCCGCAACAAAGTGCCTGTCGGATTATTGGGATTGGCAATGAATATGACACGGGTTTTCGCGCTGACTCGCGCAGCCATCGCTGCCAAATCATTTCCATAATGTAAGGCTGGTATGATCGCGGCGGTTGCCCCGACGGCTTGGGTCACGATGGGGTAAACCGCAAATGCGTGTTCGGAAAACATCGCTTCCAATCCTGGCGCAAGGAATGCCCTAGCCACGAGTTCCAACAGTTCATTCGAGCCATTGCCCAAGGTGATCTGGTCGGCATTCACCTTGTATTTTTTTGCCAGCGCCGATTTCAAACTGAAGCCATTGCCATCAGGGTACAATGTCAATTTCGGTAACGTCGCCTGTATCGCCGCCAAGGCTTTCTTGCCAGGCCCCAATGGATTTTCATTGGAGGCCAGCTTGACGATATCGGTTAAGCCCAGTTCGCGTTCAAGTTCTTCTATCGGTTTGCCCGCCACGTAAGGCACAAGTTGCCTTACGCCATTGACGGCGAGGTCATATATGTTTTCTACTGGGCTCATGGGAGGTAGATAGACTGGATATCGAATTGATTTATTGGATCGGTTATACCATTAAAGAACGGCCCTTGGGTACGAGCCGAGCAATTTCAGCATACTGACATTATCCCTTAAAATATCAAGCGCCTTGGCGACTTGCTCGTCTTCACTATGGCCTTCAATGTCGATGAAAAATACATAATCCCACAACCCTTGACGGGACGGCCTGGATTCGATATGGAGCATGCCGATACCGAACCGGGCAAACGGCTCCAAAATTTTGTACAAGGCCCCTGGTTGATTGCCGGTAGAAACCACCAAGGAAGTCTTATCATTGCCTGTTGATGCTGACGCTTGCTTTCCGATAATGATAAATCGGGTCGTGTTGTCCTGTTCATCCTCAATATTTTTATCGAGAATAATCAGATGGTACAGTTCTGCGGCAGGCCTTCCGGCAATGGCGGCCGTGTTTGCGTTAACAGAGGCCAATCTTGCCGCTTCGGCATTGCTGCTTACTGCCGTTTGCTTGACATGCGAGAAATTTTTCTCCAGCCATTGACGGCATTGGGCCAGTGATTGCTGATGGGAAAAAATCTCCGTTATTTGTGCCTTGTCCTTGACGAGACCCATCAGGTTTTGGTGTATCTGGATCTCAACTTCACCACAGATATTCAGGGATGAACCCAGGAAACGGTCAAACGTATAGCTGATTACCCCTTCGGTAGAATTTTCTACGGGCACCACGCCAAATTGACACCCGCCATTTTCCACCGCAGAGAATATATCGTTAATCGTTGCGGCGGGGACCGCCTTGACTGCATTGCCAAAATGTTTAAGCACCGCTTGTTGGGTAAACGTGCCTTCTGGCCCGAGGTACGCCACATCCAACGGCTTTTCCAATGCCAAACAGGACGACATCAACTCCCGAAAGAATCGCACAGCCGTTTGGTCGGGCAAAGGCCCTTGGTTCAGCTCTTTAATTCTCCGCAGCACCAATGATTCCCGGTCAGGACGGTAAAAAGTCCCTTGTTCGCCCAGTGCAATCTTGGTTTTAGCGACTTCCATAGCACAAGACGCGCGCAGGTTGATCAGTTCCAGTATCTGCTGATCAATGCTGTCGATTTTTTCCCTTAGCTCATTTAGAGGCGTAATTGATGCCATAATTTTTGCTAGACATAGGTGAGGTCGATCTGCCAACGTCGCGCCAGCAAAAAGACCGAAACAATGGTCGCCACCAATAAAAGCAACCCTATCCACTTGCGCTCCGGCCCAAAATAATGCCAAACCAAGACATTGCCCCCAATGTTCAGGCCTATTAAAACCAATTCGTGCAAGACGCTTTCCGTCATCTATAAGTCGTAGATAAAATAATTTTAGTGCGTCCGTTCGAATTCTTTGATGAATTCACATAGCGCATCCACGCCGGATTCCGGCATGGCGTTATATATACTGGCCCGCATTCCGCCTACAGAGCGGTGGCCTTTCAGTTCAAACAAGCCATTGGCTTCTGCGGCAGCCAGGAAAGCCTTATCGAGGGCGTCATCAGACAAGATAAACGGCACGTTCATCCTCGAACGCACTGATTTTTCCACAGGATTGCTGTACAAAGTCGATTGATCGATGACATCATACAATTTTACTGCCTTAGTGATATTGCGCCGCTCTATCGCGGAAACACCGCCCTGCGCTTTCAGCCATTTCAGCACCAAACCAACCAGGTACCAGTTGTACGTGGCGGGCGTATTCAGCATCGAACCGTTTTTCACCTGTTGGGCATAATCGAATACCGGCGGCATCCCTTTTACCGCAAGGCCAACCAAGTCTTCACGAACGATGACCACCGTAACACCCGCAGGGCCCATGTTTTTTTGGGTACCTGCGTAAATCAAGCCAAAATTGCTGACATCAACCGGGCGTGACAGGATGTTTGAAGACATATCAGAAACCAGCGTCAAACCTTTGCTGTCAGGGATGGACTGAAACTCTACCCCGTGGATGGTTTCGTTTGAGGTGTAATGCAGGTATGCCGCATCCTGGTCTATCTGCCAAGATGCATAATCGGGTATGTAGGTGAAATTCTTGTCTTGCGAACTGGCACTAACAACAGCCTCGCATTGACCTTTTGCATCCTGTATGGCTTTTTCCGACCATGCACCCGTGTTGACGTAACAGGCCTTGGTCTTGCCGTTAAGAATATTTTGCGGAATTAAAGAAAATTGTGCAGATGCACCGCCTTGCAAAAACAGCACCTTATAATTGGCAGGAATTGCCAATAATTCGCGCAAATCGCTTTCGAGTTCTTCGGCAATCATGGAGAAATATTTGCCGCGATGGCTCATTTCCATAACGGACATGCCGCTGTCCCGCCATTCCAGCATCTCGGCCTGAGCCTGTTGCAACACGGATTCAGGAAACGCGGACGGCCCTGCACTAAAATTATAAACCCTGCTCATGTATCACTCTGCTCCTGAATCGTTGTCATCATTGGTTATTGCTTGCTCCCCATCTTGCTCAAGCGTATCGCTCCCGTCTTCGGCACTATCGTCGCCCTCGCCGGCCAGTCCTTCGATACGATCTACGCCGATCACTTTTTCACCCGTATCCAAGCGGATAATCCGTACGCCTTGGGTATTCCGACCGACAACGGAAATGCCGTCTACTGGAGTACGGACGAGGATGCCACCGTCGGTAATCAACATAATTTCGTCGTGTTCATTAACTAATACTGCACCGACCAAGGCACCGTTACGTTCTGAGGTCTGGATAGCAATCATGCCTTGCCCGCCACGCTTGTGTTGGGTAAATTCTTCTACTCGGGTACGTTTTCCGAACCCATTTTCAGTAATATTAAGCACCATGCCTTCCGTACCGATGATGAGCGAGATGATTTTCTGGCCATCCTGCAAGCGCATACCGCGCACACCAGAAGCCGTCCTACCCATAGGGCGAACATCGGACTCATTAAAGCAATTGGCCTTGCCGGAACTGGCAAATAACAACACATTTTGCTGACCATCGGTGACGGCGACACCCACTAACGTATCGTCTTCCCGCAAATCAATGGCAATTTTGCCATTGGCGCGTTGACGTTCAAATTCGTTCAATGGCGTTTTCTTGACGGTGCCTGATGAGGTCGCCATGAAAATGAATTTATTGTCGCTGAATTCCTTGATCGGCAAAATGGCGTTGATTTTCTCGCCCTCATCCAGCGCAAGTAAGTTGACAAACGGCTTACCCCTAGAGGCACGGCTGGCAACCGGAAGCTGGTAAACCTTCAGCCAGTAGACTTTGCCCCGCGATGAAAAACATAAAATCGTGTCGTGCGTATTGGCAATAATCAGCTTATCGACATAGTCTTCTTCTTTCGTCGCCGTCGCCGACTTGCCGCGTCCACCGCGTCGCTGCGCCCGATAATCGCTCAACGGCTGCGCTTTGACGTAACCCTCATGCGACTTGGTGACGACCATGTCTTCTTCGGTTATCAAATCGCCGTCGGACAGATCCAGTTGGCTCTGGATAATTTCGGTGCGACGCTTATCGCCAAATTCCTCTTTAATGGCAACAAGTTCTTCTCGGATGATTTCCATAAGGCGATAATCATTCGCCAAAATATGCAGGTATTCGTCGATCTGCTCAAGCAATTCCTTGTATTCGTTGATGATCTTATCTTGCTCAAGACCCGTCAAGCGTTGCAATTGCAATTCCAGGATGGCGGTAGCCTGGGCTTCCGATAAACGGTACAACTCACCGGCAATCCCGAATTCCATCGCCAAGTCTTCCGGTCGGGAGCGATTGGCATCGGCGCGATCCAACAGCGACAGCACCAGGCCCGCATTCCAACTTTTTGCCAGTAAGCCATCTTTAGCATCGCTGCGGTTGCTGGACGATTTGATCAATTCAATCATCTCGTCAATGTTGGCAAGCGCAACCGCCAAACCTTCCAACGTGTGGGCGCGTTCCCGCGCTTTCTTTAAGTTGAATATTGTCCTGCGGGTGACGACTACGCGACGATGGTCAATAAACGCATCAAGAATCTCTTTCAGGTTCAAGCAATAAGGTCGCCCATCCAACAGAGCCACCATGTTGATGCCGAATACCGTCTGGAACTGGGTTTGTTTGTAAAGATTGTTAAGGACAACCTCCGGCATTTCTCCGCGTTTCAGTTCAATAACCAGACGCATACCGTCTTTGTCGGATTCGTCCCGAATCGCTGAAATGCCTTCAATCCTGCCCTCTTTGACCAATTCGGCTATCTTCTCTTGCAGGTTAGCCTTGTTGACCTGATAAGGTAATTCCGTGGTGATAATGGCTTGGCGATTACCGCCTTCAACGTCCTCGAAATGGCAACGTGCGCGCAGGTAAATCTTGCCGCGCCCCGTCGTGTAGGCACTATAAATGCCTGAATAACCATTAATAAAGCCGGCTGTCGGAAAATCTGGACCCATCACATGCACCATCAGGTCTTGTATGGTCGCATCAGGCTGGTCGACTAGGTGCAAACATGCATTGATGACTTCGGTTAAATTGTGCGGCGGGATATTAGTCGCCATTCCCACGGCAATGCCTGACGAACCGTTTATCAGTAGCGTCGGCACTTTGGTCGGTAAAACGGTTGGTTCGAACTCTTTCTCGTCGTAGTTCGGGTCGAAATCGACGGTCTCTTTATCCAAATCCGCCAGCATTTCATGCGAAATTTTGGCCAGTCGCGCTTCCGTATAACGCATGGCGGCGGGCGGGTCGCCATCCACTGAGCCGTAATTCCCTTGCCCGTCGATTAAAACATAGCGCATGGAAAACGGTTGCGCCATCCGCACCATCGTATCGTAAATGGCGCTGTCGCCATGCGGATGGTATTTACCCATAACTTCTCCGACAATACGGGCGGATTTCACATACGGCTTGTTCCAGTCATTGCCTGCCTCATACATCCCGTACAACACCCGGCGATGTACAGGCTTTAACCCATCCCTGACATCAGGGAGCGCCCTGCCCACGATCACGCTCATCGAGTAGGCAAGGTACGACTGTTTCATCTCATCTTCGAGATTGACAGGTATGATTTCTTTAGCGAAGTTTGACATTAATCCCTAATATTTAAGAATTGACCAGTTGGAAAGCACCGACACGGTTTTGTAACGAACAAAAAATTCTCTAATTTTTTGATATTTATAATTCAGCCGTATGACCTGTAATTTGAATAGCGGGTGATTATATCAAATTGCAGGTTTCACGTCGAAGATGTTACCGGCTTACTTAGCTAATAAGGATGGATTTTTTATGAGTTACTTGTAGCCAATAAGTGCAACTAAGAAAAATTCAACACGGAACTTAAGCGTGGATTATTGCTCAGGGTTCTGCAGGAAACAAACCCTATGTTTTGGTCTTTGTAGGGATAATGGTAGCTTAATATCGATTCCGAAAATTCCGTTGCATTCCCGTATTCTACAAGAACATATCCATCAGGCTGTTGGTTTACAAACGCCTTTAGCTCATTAGCGTTTGAAATCACGTCAATCGCTTGGGTTAGTCGGCCTGTAAAATGAAATTGTCCGTAATACTTTGCGCCATAAAATGCAATAGCCCTTTTCTCTTCCATCAACTCAGCAATTTTTTTGGCTGGCGGCGCAGTATCGTAGTGTTTGCCATTGACTTGAAAGAAGCCACCCGCAAGTACCAACGCCGTTATGATCGAGCCCAAACAGACCAAAGCAACCGATTCATTTTTGTTTTGTGCAGGCAAGGCACTCAAACTGACAGCACTTATGCACAGCGCTATGCCCCACACTGGCGAAATGGAGGGCAACCCTTCCCACCAGCGGCAAAACCCGTTCAACCAAGGCAACAACATCAACACCAGCCCCAAGAGACCTAACGCAGACATAACCCACACATGCGCACGCTGCCAATTAAATTCGGCCATATTATCGAACGCCCACGCCATCAACAAGGCTATTGCTGGCATTAAGGGCAAGAGATAATGGATGCGCTTGCCGCTGACCAGCGAAAATGCGACAAAAACCGGAACTGCCCAGGCCAGGCAAACGCGCACCCCGAAGTCCTGCAAATCCAATCTGGCTAATCCTGTCCAAAATGGCTTCATCAGCACCCAGGGCAACAATATTATGGGCAACCATTGCAAATACCACCAAAACGGTTGTTTGTGCGAGAATGAATCCACTAAACGACCGAAAGTCTGCCTAAGAAAAATAGCATTACGGTAGACTTCGCCGCCTTTAATTCCTGCAGGAATGGCCCAACATAACGCGATCACCCCCCCCATCAAAGTCGCAAAAAACAGCCCGCCATACCAATGATGCCAAGGAAAATCCCGTTTTTGCAAAGCCAGCCACCACGGTACCAGTAGCGCAACCGGCAGCACATGCAAAAAAATGACTGGACCTTTACTGAGAGTTCCGCCGCCAAGCGCCAGGCCCAACAATGCCCAACGCTTCAATGAAAGCCCATACCTAGCAAGCGTTAACAACACGTAAATGCCAAGCAACGCAAAGAAACTCAGCATAATATCGAACATGATTAAGCTGCTGAACACCATCCAGAAAAAAAAACCGAGCAATATAACCGAGGTCAGTTCTGCAACCTGGTTCCGGTCAGGCCAAAGCTGTTTAGCAACGGATTGGGAAAGATACAATGTCGCCAACGAAAACAGGGGCGAAATAAGGCGTAACGACCAATCATTTACCCCAAACAGCCACCAAGAGAGTTGTATTAACCAAAACAACAAAGGCGGTTTATGGCTATAGGCTTCGCCATTGAGATACGGCAAAAGAAAATCATTCCTAACCCACATTTCCCATGCCACCGCAGCATAACGGGTTTCATCGATAGGGAACAAAGGCCGGATGGATAAGCTAACACCGACCAGGATAACCCACAAGCCAACTAACCTAAGACCGGGCGAAAAAAACCTAAACATTAAACAGGCAGAAAAATAAGCTGACGGAACTATTCAGCGTTCAGGCTTTTTCGCTCATAGATAACAAAATACAGATTGCGGAAATAGATAAACAAGCCCGTAGCCTGCCCCACGATAAAAACCGGATCTTTACGGTGAATGGCATAAGCCAGCAACGTAACCCCACCTGCAATGCTGAAATACCAGAATGCGACCGGAAATACACTTTTTTTCTCTTTTTCGCTTTTTAGCCACTGTACTATGAAGCGGGCGGAAAATAATGCCTGTCCAATGAACCCAATTATCAACCAATAATCAATACCGATTATCAACTTATCCACGTTGCAATTCCTTTGTTACTGGCAATTTCGCCCGTTTCTTTAACCAGATCACGCCTACCAAATCGGTGACCCCCGCCCAAAGCCTATCTAGTGTTCCATATTTCGAGTACCCTTGCGACCTGGCCCGATGATTGACGGGTTCAGAAATAACCCGGCCCCCTGCCCTGATAACCAACGCCGGCAAAAAGCGGTGCATGTGATCGAAATAAGGCAGTTCCAAAAACTTCCCCCGTAAAAACACTTTCAATCCGCAACCCGTATCCGGCGTATTGTCGCCTAATAACCCCGACCTTACGGTATTGGCGAACTTGGATGAAAACAGTTTCCAGACAGAATCTTGCCGCTTGTTCCGCCATCCGGCCACCATCCACAAATCGCTGTTAGCTTTGTTTTGCTGCATCAATAAGTCATATAAACGCGGAATATCGGCAGGATCATTTTGGCCATCCCCGTCTAAGGTTGCAATAATGGGGTATTGGGCAGCTTTAACCCCCGTATAAACTGCCGTACTTTGACCACAGCTAAGCTCGTGTTGGATCACTCTCAGAGTGGCCACCTGTTGCAAAGCCTGTTTCAACACTTGGCTGGTCTGGTCATTGCTGCCATCATCGACAACAATGATTTCATAAACGTCCGCCCCATGCATGACCCCGACAATCTCTTCAAGCAAAGGAACAATGTTGTCGGCTTCATTATGGACAGGAATAACTATGGAAATTTGCACGCGCCCTCTCTAACTAATGGCTTTACTTAACTATTTTGAATCTTAAGAAAAAGTATAATATTTTAATGTTGCAGTATATCATTCCTCTCGTTTCGTGAGGGAAGCTCGCCGCTCAAAAATACCTCAACCCCAAATTGAACTGTACACAGGCTACAAGACACTAAAACTATGCAAACTGCCTGCGGCATTCTACACTGGCTTAACTAGGTCGAAGCGCCGCCCTGACAAATATTAATTGCCTACGAAAACCCTTAATGGCCCAATAACACGACACTGATTCGTTATGGAAAATAGCATAAGACCCTTAAAAATAGCAATTCATGGAATGGATAGCCGTGCCGTCAAGACCATGATGTTGTTTTTACAAGGCCCGTGCAGAGGGGTCGCTTACGTTGTGGTCAATGCTGAAGATGCGGATTTGGACATTTTTGATGGTGATTTGCCCGATTCGAAAAAACTTGTGGAACAATTCACGCTGGAAAACAAACAAAAGCCCGCGCTGGTTGTTTCTCTACAAGATTTTGCAGCAGAAGGAATCCTTTGTCTCAAAAAACCGATAAAAGCGAGCGAGATGTTGCTGGCATTGGAGCAAGCCAAAACAACAATCGACAAACTTTCAAAAACACCTGCCGACGGGGCGGCCTCTCCTGCGGCAGGCATTACAATGGATGCGCATGCGGGACAAGGAACTGAAGCAAAGGGAAACGGGGTTAAACCGTCGGTTTCCAATCTGCCGGAACGCAACAAAACCTCCAAGCATCAGACAGCGCTGCTCTTGGATGAACGAAGTTTCCATAAAAATTTCGACACGTTTAAAGACTTTGATATCAATGACCCAACTCAAGCCATTGCGGCTTCCTATAATCCAAAAAATTTCTTCCAGGGCTTTTTCCAGGCTGCCCTTACTGTTGCCAAGTCAAACAAACAAATCATGTTGCTGGAATCCAATTGGCTCCCAATAACCCTCTTTCCACGCACCCAGGAAATCTGGCTTGATGCCGGCGATCAGGAATTAAAAGGCTTTGCCGGAATAAAGCTCAACCGTAAGATCATGGAAGCCGAATTATTTCTGTCGCGCGTCGATCCCGAAATGGTGACTTTAGACAAAGCGTTGGATAAATTCCAAAGCATTGAGAACTTTTTATGGAAGCTGACCTGCTGGACTTCAAACGGGCATTATCCGCAAGATATTGATTATAGGTTTCCGGTCTATCTAAAAAACTGGCCTAACTTCACCCGCTTACTGGTTACGCCCCATGCGCTAAGGATCTCCGCGTTATTGATAAAGGGACCGCGGACTATGGACAATATTGCCCGAGCCCTTAATATCAAAATCCAATATGTTTTTATGTTTGTCAGTGCTGCGCACGCAATCGGCCTGGCAGGCCAAGTTAAGCGACTGGCGGATAGCCTTGTGGAAGCGCCGGAAATAAAACACAGTGCGTACCACAGGGTATTAAAGCACCTAGCCAGCAAACTGCGTAGCAGATAGGAGAGCCGCCCCTATCCTGGGGCCTACCCATTAATTGAATGCTTTATGCAATTCGGCTAGGGGTGTTGGCTTATGGATGCCCCAACCTTGAGCATAATCTACACCAATTTCTTTCAAAATGGTGTGGATCGTCATATTTTCAACATATTCTGCAATGGTTTCCAATTCCAGTGAATGCGCAATTTCATTCATGGAATTGACCATCACCACATCAGTTGGGCTGTTCGCGATGTCTTTTATGAAAGAGCCATCAATTTTAAGGTAATCAACATCCAAGCTCTTAAGGTAAGAATAAGAGGAATATCCTGTACCAAAATCATCCAAGGAAAACTTGCACCCGAACTGCTTGATTTCCTTAATAAACCTTTTTGTGAAAACCAAGCTGCCCGCAGCCACGGTTTCGGTTACTTCAAAAGTTATTTTATCAGCCGGCACATCTTGCAAGGACAAACGGTCTTTGAGGAAGGTCAGGAATTCTTCGGAATTAAGTGATTGTCCAGACAGGTTTATGGCAAACCCCCCTATATTGTCGAAGATCCGTCGGTTATCCACTATCCATGAAAACACATTATCGACAACCCACCGATCTATTTCCGGCATTCGTTGGCAGCGTTCAACTGCGGGAATAAAATTGTCCGGCGGAATAATATTACCCACTTCATCCCTTACCCCAAGCAGGATTTCATAATGTGAATGGCTGTTTTTTTCCGGGAAAATAGGGGCAATCATCTGGCAACGGGCAAAAAGGCGCTTTTCGGACAATATCCGGTCAATTCGCCCGGTCCATTCATGGATATCGGCTTGCAGCCTTAAGGATTCATCGTTTTCCTGATAAACCCTGATATGGTTATGGCCGCTGCGTTTCGCGGAAATAATAAGGGAATCGGCTTTCTGCAACAGCTCCTCGACATTGTGAATATTCCCTTCGATGACGGGAACCAAGCCCATGATAATGCTAACCGTGAAACTTTTATCATTCCAAACGAAATTCGACTTGTTAATCATGTCCCTAATTTGTTTAGCCGTTTCCTGGCCTTCCTCAGAGGACGTATTTTGCAACAGAAAACCAAAGGTCTTGTCGCCAAGCCGTGAAACCATTCCGTTTGCGCCCAGCTTCTTGCTCATCAATTCTGCCACTTGTAACAATAGCTTATCACCACCCAACAAGCCGCAAACATTGGTGATAATCCGAAAATCTTCTATTTCCAGATAACCCAGTATATGTTGGGAGTTATCGAAATTAGCGATCAATTCTTTTATTTTAGTGATAAAGCGTTTACGGTTAGGCAGATTTGTGACCGGATCATGGGATACGCTATGGATCAATTTTTCCTGCATTTGTTGCAACATGGTCGTTGTTGCGCGATCCATGACGGGTTCATCGAGATTTTCTATTTGGGTAACGACCCCACTTTGCAAGAGCTCAGCCAGCTCGTTGCGAGTGAGATCCTGCTTTTTGTAACCGTCACGATTGACAAAAACAAAGTTTTTAAGAATCTCACCAATCCAAACCAGTTTTAAGGGTTCAAACGCTTCTTTTTCCAGGGAGAAGGTAAACCAATTCCCCGCTTCAAATTGGTCAACTTCAAGATACCATCTGTCTGAGACGAATTCATTGGGTTGCTCTTTCGCTTTGAGTTCAACAAAAGCCATATCAATGGGCTTTCGGACACGAGGCGTACCCACGCCAATTAGGCTAGCATACAGCTCTTCCATGATTTTGTTATGGACAAAGGCATTCGTACAGACAGTGCCTAATTTACTGTTGATGAAATCGAGCTCCATTTCAATGATGGCGAATTGCCCTTCGGGCAACCCGTCCAAATGGGAATACCACCCCAACAGTTCATCTATGACTTCAAGGTAACGCAAGCGTTCTGCAGACTCATTGTTTAACTCCGTAATCACCAATAGATGCTGCCAACCTGAGCTTAATAGGGACTGGATAACCGTGGGAACGGTTTTGCCTGACAGCCTGCTATCGATGGTATGCTGAATTTTTAGCCGTGCTTTTTCGAGCTTTTGCTTGCCTTCATAAATTTCGATAACACGGCGGATATTTGCCTCTTTAGACCTTGCGATAGGGGCAGATATTTCCTTCAGTTCTTCATTAGCTTTGGCAAAAATATCGGGATTAGTGATGGAGCCCTGGGCGATCCTCGACATCATCTTATCCAGGACCTGCCTGATCTGGGTGTTTTTGATGACCTTGTTTTGGTTGACGGCGCTATCCAAGGAAAATAACTGATTCAACAGATTCCGTGCCGGATGGTGTTCCGAATCCAAAAAATTGGGATCCTGTATAGTAAGCGCCATCAAAGGCAACTTGATACTTTCAAGGTACGATTTTACGTTAGGCGTCAACGTCAATTCACTCAGGAGTGCCTGAAAAAGCTGGTCATAAATATCCAGTTTGGTCCTGTCCGCAGATGAAACCCTTTTGGAGTCCAAATTTGCGGATGTGGCCGAGGCCATTTCGAGTTGGCTTTGTAAAAGGGCGGAGGCATCTTGCGGAAGCCCTTCCATGGATCTGGAAGCTTGCAACTTTGTTAACGCAGCCAAAAGCTCATCGGCCGAATACTCGACACCACCCGTTGGGCCGGAGAACTCATTCTCTATGACATGGCTGGCTGTACTGCCGTACTGATTCGCAGCCATCCCTTGGCTAATTAAATTGAATAACCGGTTGGCTGTTTGGGTAACAGGCTGGGCTTGGCTAACACGAGGCGGCCTAACTAAAGGAATGGACGGTATCGGTGCGCCGGGATTGTAAGACGCATCCGAATAGTGATATGCATCGTTGTCGAATGTCGGCAATTGATACTCACCGCCCGGCGTAAATGTTTCTGTGAAGGCATCGTGCTTGGTACTGGTTGGGTAATTTTTTTTCCACGTTATATCTTGGGCAATACCGATGGGCGCACCAAATTGAACCATAAGCGCATCAAAACTTGAATACAACGTTGACAAATGGTCGGACAAAGTCGTCTGAAAAGCTTGGTAAAGGGTTCTTTTCGCCGCCACACTGTCTTCTATGGCGGCTATTTCTTGACGAAAACTTTCGCATAACCGCTCTGGATCAATCGGATTTTTGATCAGGTATCGTGGAAAACAGGTGACATAACTGAGTTTAAGCTCAAGTTGGTAAAGTTGGTTTTTGTATTTTGCGTTAATTTTTCTAATCAGTGTGGAAAAACTTAACCAATCTTCGAAGGTGTCTTTTTCAACCAATGAAAGGCTTGATCCTGAAACTTCAATCCCTTTTTTCGATTCCGTTGTACCGCCAGTAAATTTAATCCCCTCTGTTAATGCCTTGCAATAGCTAGTAGTGAGCGCGCCTTTATTCATCCTTAAAACTGACATTAAATTTCTTTGGGCGCTTACGTCCCTAAAGTTTTCAGCAAAGGCAGGCGGTTTTTCCAGTTCGTCTTCGACATCCTCAAAAAATTCTTGCAACAGGACAGGGAGGGTGTTACCCAGCATTTTCCTGAAGGCTTCTTTAAACTGCTCCTGATTGCTCGAGGCCACGTAGAATCTGGGATTGTTGGAATACGCCGCAATCGACCCCAGGTTTGTCGATTTCGTCAATGCCTTGTACATGGGTTCAGAAATATTTTCGAATACGACCCCCACGCCATTATCGGCAATTCGGGCAACTTGTGCGTCGATTTGGAAATATTCTTTAGCGGTTTCGGTTTGTGCCGAAAAGTAAATTTTTGCGCTCCTCCCTTTTTGTAAACCAACCTCCGCCGGATTTTTTAACTGCAAAAACAGCCCCTGCTCACAAAAGTCGAGAATAACACACTGAATTGTAGCTTTATCACCGACAGTTATAACCGCTTCAACTTTTGTGCCTTGACGTTTGTAACGACGCTTTTCGGTTGTCTTATTTGGAGTTACCATAAGTGTAGTGCGTAAACTGCTCCACGCTCTGTATTTATTATTTATATTAATTGTAACTTAAGTTTAGCTGGAAAATTGAAAATAGCACTTTTGAGTTCGACCAGCTGGTTACAAACCTAACATTCGCATATCTTCCCCTGCCGATCAACTCAAAACATAATTTAACACAGGATATTTAATGTCCCATCAACACTTTTTCTGGGAACTGCATCGTCATGCAATGCAGACTACCATATTGATGCACCAATGGGCGACATGGGATTAAGATAGCCCTGCGTCCGGGAAAGCAACCTTCCAGCCGTTCAGCCGCAACAATATCCATGGGATCGCCATAAGCGGGAACCAGCACCGCATGATTGATGATTAAAAAATTGGCATAATTGGCAGGCAGGCGCTGGCCTTCCCCGTCGAATATCGGTTGTGGCAAAGGCAAAGCGACTAGCTGGTAGGGTTCATTCGATGGGGTACGAAACGCCTGCAACTGCGCTTCCATGTGATTCAGTCCGTGGTAATGCCGATCATTTATGTCATCACAACGGGTATAAGCAATGGTGGTTGCCGAACAAAACCGTGCCAGTGTATCGACATGGGCATCCGTATCATCACCGGCCAAACTGTCCTGGTCTAACCAAAACACGCGTTTAGCACCGAGATGCTGCAATAATTGCCGCTCAATGTCAGCTTGCCTCAATCCTTTGTTCCTATTGGGATTCAATAGGCATTGGCGGGTAGTCAACAGCGTGCCAATACCGTCGCTTTCGATGCTGCCGCCTTCCAATATGAAATCAATGTCCTGATGACTAACCCCCTTGAAAGGGCTATGCGCCAATAATTTGTGGTTGAGTGCATTGTCTTCCTGGTGAGGATATTTGTTACCCCAGCCGTTAAAACGAAAGTTAAGCAGTTGCAGTTCTCCGTCATTTTCTACACTGAGGAATACGCTGTCCCTGACCCAGGTATCGTTAATGGTGGCTTGAATGTAGTCGATGTTGTGGTCGCTTATCAGCAAAGACGTGATATGTTGCTGATGGCTGTCGTCGTGGCAGACAATAATCAACCGTTGATATTGGGTAATAGTTTTGGCAATAAACGTATAAGTTTCTTCGATGGCATCCAAATGGTGGTTGAAGTCACTTGTGTCATGCGGCCAAGCGATCAATACGCCGGATTGGGGTTCCCATTCGGCTGGAAAGCGGATCATGGTTGTTTAGTTCCTGTGGTTAACATTTCCCGTGCGTGGGCACGGGTATTTTCGGTAATGGTTACGCCGCCCAGCATCCGTGCGATTTCCGCTACGCGCTCTTCATCTTCAAGTAATCTGACGGTAGAGGACGTAATGTCGGTTTGGCTGTTTTTTTCGACGTAAAGATGGTGATGGGCTTGCGCGGCGACTTGGGGCAAATGCGTGACGCATAAGACTTGCCGACCCAACCCCAGGCTACGCAGTTTTTGCCCAACAATTTCGGCAATGCCGCCACCGATACCTGAATCGACTTCATCGAATATCATGGTGGGCGTGGTGTTGTCGCTGGAGGTGGTGACTTGGATTGCTAAGCTGATTCTGGACAACTCACCGCCAGAAGCCACTTTAGCCAAGGGTTTGGCCGGTAGGCCAGGATTCGCGCAAACCAGGAATTCGACCTTATCCTTTCCGTTCAGCTTAGGTGCGCCGTCTGCCGAGGCTGTACACTCGACCCGAAACTCCCCTTGTGGCATCCCTAATTCCTTAATCATTGCCGAGATTTGCTCCTGTAGTTTGCTTGCTTGCCGCTGGCGGACCAACGTCAGTTCGGCGGCAAGGCTTTGGTATTGCTTGGACAATTCCTCCGTTTGCACAGTAAGATCAGCTATGCGTTCGCTACTGTACGTCAGGCTGTCCAACTCACGTTCAAGGCTTTCCACCAATTCAGGCAAAGCTTCCGGCGCGACATGATGCTTTCGGCTCAATTTTTGGATCATGGCGATTTGGTTTTCCAGCACCTCCATACGATGCGGATCGGCTTCCTGTGCCTTAATAAAGCGACGCAATTGCAGGGCGGCTTCTTCCACTTGGATTTGCGCTTCTGAAAGCAGGGTGCTTATATCGTTCAGTTCCGGTGCATACCGGGCAATCTGAGTGATTTCACTGACGCTATGGGTGAGCATTTGGTTGACAGACATTTGGTCGCTCTCATACAAGGCGTCAACCTGCCGTTGTCCTATGACGAGGATATTCTCCAGGTTGGCGAGTTTGCCATGTTCTTCCGATAGCGCGATATAGTTGTAATTTTCCAGATCAAGATGGCGCAATTCTTCAATCTGGTAGCGCAAGAATTCTTCCCGTTGTAATCGGTCAGTGCTGGCTTTGGTCTGATCCTCCAGTTCTTTGTTGGCTTTATGCCATTGCCGGTAACAATCGTTGACTTTATCCAATAAGGCTTGGTTTTTGCCGAAAGCGTCCAGCAATCGACGTTGTTCGTCACTATTGAGCAACGTCAGGTGCGCGTGCTGACCGTGGATCTGCACAAGCATCTCGCTCAACTCCTGTAAGGTTTGCAGTGTGACTGGGCTATTGTTGATGTAGGCTTTGGAACGCCCGTCATCCGACACCACGCGCCTTATCAAGCAGTGCGCGCCATCGTCCAACTCATTGTTTTTCAACCAATCCTGCGCTGACCCAACATCCGTCAAGTCAAACTCCAGATTGATCTCAGCACGTTTGCAATGGGGTCGGACAAAACCCGAATCGGCACGGTCGCCCAGGGCCAGACCCAATGCGGTCAGCAAAATGGACTTCCCGGCACCGGTTTCACCCGTCAAGACCGACATGCCTTTTAAGAGGTCCAGGTCTAGCGCTTTGACGACTGCCAGGTCAATAATATTCAGGTTGACTAACATTTGTCTTAGCCGGAATTACCGCCGCTCCAGTTCAACTTACTCCGGAGTATCTGGAAAAAATCATGGCCTTCAGGATGAAGGATCCGGATGGGTTTAGGATATTTCTTAATCAAGATTTTATCACTAATCAACACATCCGGGATTTCGATGTGGTCACAGGTGACCAAGGCATTAATTTGCTTGGTTTGACAAAAACTGATCTCGATTTCAGCCGAATCATCAATCACGATAGGGCGATTGGATAAAGTGTGCGGGTTAAGCGGCACGAGCACCAAGGCATTCAATGACGGATGCAATATCGGCCCACCTGCCGACAGGGAATAAGCTGTCGACCCCGTGGGGGTGGACACGATAAGACCATCCGAACGCTGGGAATTCAGGAAAACATTATCGATTTTGGTGACGATTTCAATCATGCTGGGCGTAACCCAACGGTGGATGGCCACCTCATTCACTGCCGTTTCTTCATGGATAACCCGCTTATCCCGGATGACTTTCGCTTGCAATAAGCTGCGTTTTTCCTCGACATATTGACCTTGCAACATGCGGTGCAACTTGTCTGGAAGTTCATTGGGGGATATATCCACCAAAAATCCCAGCCGCCCCAAGTTGATCCCGATTACCGGCACATCATAATCGGCCGTCACCCGTACCGCAGACAAAAACGTGCCATCACCGCCCACGGCGATCACCAAATCGCAACGCTGGCCTAATTCCTCTGCGGAACAAATGCAGACTGATTTATCGTCAACATATCGGCCAGTTTCTTTGGTAATAACGACGGTGTGGCCTGTCTTTAAATACGCATATAACACAGACAACGTATTGGCTATACCTGGATCGCTGGGCTTGCCTAATATGCCTATAGTTTTAAAGGAAGTCAGCATGGGATAGATTATGACCGGAAAAGCGTGCGATTATACAAAAAACCGGATGAAGGTTTCGGTTTTATTAGCCGCAAAGGATTAATCCACACATGCACAAAACCAACACAAAAGGTTTTCCAAGCCCCTTATCCCTCGTCGGCAAGCAAGGTCTCCCGTTGATCTTCACTGTCCAAAAAGCGCAAGGCAATGTCGCGGAACTGTTCGTTTACGGCTTCAAACGCTTCAACGATCAACGGGTCAAAGTGCTTGTTCTTGCCTTCCCGAATCAACGAAACCGCCTTGTTGTGCGAAAAAGCAGGCTTGTAGACACGCTTGCTGATTAACGCATCGTACACATCCGCCAATGCCATGAAGCGGGCAGGAAAGGGAATCGCCTCACCCGTAAGCCCCTGTGGGTAACCACTACCATCCCATTTCTCTTGATGGGATAAGCAGATTTGGTGGGAAATTTGCATAAAAGGATTCCAACCGATTTGTGTGGCAACCGATTGAATGATATCTGCCCCAATCTGTGGATGGGACTGCATGATCCCAAACTCTATATCAGTGAGCTGGCCGTTTTTGAGCAGTATATGGTCCCGGATGCCAATTTTCCCGATGTCATGCAGCGGCGCGGCTTTGTAAAGCAATTCAATCGTTACGTCAGTTAACACATCCTTAAATTTTGGGTGATGTTGCAAGTGTCGCGCCAATACCCTGATGTATTCTTGGGTGCGTTTAATATGCGCCCCGGTTTCTGGGTCGCGGTATTCGGACATGGAACAAAAGCTGCCAATTATGCCTTCCTGGGTACGGGCAACCAGTAAGCCCATCTGCTTGGCGTGAAGAAATTCCCTGGCATACTTTATTAATGCCAACACCAAAAAAGCGATCAGTGCCATCATCACAGGCAGGGCGGGTGAAATGACAATGCCCGTGTTGGCTAAAAGCAGTTGCGAGAACACCAACAACCCCATAACCAGCAAACAAGGGACCAATACGCTTGCGATTAAGCCGGCATCAGCCAATCCCACAAACAACATCAGCCCCAATGCGGTGCTGATTGCCAATTCAAATGTCCTCGCGTTGTCAGGACGGTACAGGAAATCTTGCCGTGACAGGTTATCGACAATGGCAGCATGGAACTCGACACCCAAAAATTGCGGGTTATAAGGCGTGGGCCGAACTTCATGCAAGCCTGCGGCTGAAACACCCACAAAAACGGTTTTGCCTTGTAAAGCATTTGTTCCCACAACACCCGTAAGCACATCATAAGCCGATATTTTTTTGAAGCCTTGCCCATACACCGGAAATTTAATCCGTAAATTTCCGCCGGAATCCAGGGGGACATCACTTTTTCCTAGTCGCAACACCAAACCAGATTCGGCACCAGAAAGTAAAAAATGGTCGATTGCGTTTGCCGTCAAAAACGCCTGCAAGGCTAAGCTGGGATAATAACGGCCTTTGTACTCGATCACCAAGGGTGTTTTACGATAAATCCCATCGCCATCAGCCGCAGAGTTGATGAACCCGCTGGCGTTGCTGCCTTCTTGTATCGGCGGCACATTACAGGCAATATTGGCGGCATGTTGCAAATGTTGCGGACTTGCCCCGTCGCCAGCCGAAAACCATGCACCGCTTGCTGATTTGGGCCGACAGGGATTGTCGCTAGACTTGTCAAAGGTAAAAAAATAACTGAGCACAAAAGGCCCTGTCTTTAGCGTTTGCCCAAGAACCGCATCGTAATCCCAAAGTGATTCTTCTACCGTTGTCAGCGGCAGTTTTTGCTGCAAATCTTTTTCCATAACCCGCTGAATTTCAATGGGCGATGTCCGGTCGCGCTCAAAAAATAACGCATCAATGCCAACAGCGGCCGGCTCGGATTGTCGGATGGCCGCCAACAAGCGCGCGACCTGATAACGCGGCCACGGCCATTGTCCATAAGCGGCAAGGCTACGTTCGTCAACTTCAACAATAACGGGCAATGAGGAAAGTTCGGCTTTCGGCAACAGGCCGATCTGGGCATCAGTGACGGCATTATTCAGCCGCTCGATGATAGCGGGGCTATTAATAGCCCCTAACAAGAGGAAAAGTGTTAATGCGGTTCCCGCAATTATAGTTTGCACCCGATCCTTTACAAACGAGGCCAGGACAAGCTCATCTCCCAATTCAGCTGTGAACAGTTTTTGCAAGACACTTACCGGACTTCCACTTCTACCCGTCGATTTTTTGGTTCATCAACATTGTCGGCTGTAGGAACCGCCGGATCGTTTTCCCCATAATAACGCATGTCCATACAGTCCTTTTTAACGCCCAAGCCTATTAAAGCCTTGGCTACCTTATCGGCACGTTTCAAGGAAAGTTCTTTATTGCTGCTGTTGTCACCTACAGTGTCACTGTGCCCAATCACACTCATGTCGCAGGATTTCCGCAGATCGATGGCGGCAACAACTTTATCGAACTCAGACTGGGTCTCAGCATTGAATTCGTCAGTCCCAGAGGAAAAATACAGCCGAAGACGCGCAGGCGGAATGGGTTCCTTTGCCAAGGTTTCCGCAAACATGTCCTTGATTTTTTCATCGCTTAAATGGACAGCCTTAGTGGGCGCTTGCTCGGCCTTATCTGCTGCTGCACTGTCGTTGGCTTTATCCAAATGCGTTGTTCCGCCCTTAGTCGTAAGGTCCACCTCACCGACTTTTCCGCCAGCATCAGGAACCAAGACCACCGTTGTCCCTGCGCAAGCCGCCAACAAACCGCAAGATAACATGACCCATATCAATCGTAAGTTCATAAACTAAGCCCCCTTTAGTCGTTTGGTTGTCGTTTGGATTAAGGCGGCGTTATTCCACTTCAATCAAGATTTTCGTCCCGCGCAAACCCAAGGTTGCGGTTGGGGTTATAAACTTAACAGAGCCCGGAGAAATCCTGCCGATGGCCCCCGACACAAATGCAACCGAACCCTTGACCACCCGTGACAAAAAAGAGACATTTTTATCGGCAGGCTTAAACAGGAACTCTTCAACGATCAATTTGCCGCTAGGCCCCAAGGTCAATACCGCACCATCACTAAAGATAATGCCGACTGCACCATCCGAATCGGTGACAATGGTGTCGCCTTCAAAAATGTCCGAACCCTCTGCCAGTTTAACTTCAGCCCCATTTCGGACTGCGGTAGCCAACGGCTGGTAAGTCTTCACTAACCCAATGCGCTCTGTTGCCATAGCAATTGAAGAGAACAGCATCAAGGCAACGAGAAATAGCGTTGGCTGTGTGGCGTATTGTTTGCGCTTTAGTATCATAAAACACCCCGTGTAAATGAGGATTCAAAAAAGATCGACCCAGTATAGGCCAAAACTTAAGACCCGGTTAAAATCGTGACCATTAAAAAAACCCTAATGCCTTTTCGCCAATCCGTTAATCCTTTTAAATCCTATTCGGTAGGATACTACTTAAAAAATCTACACAAGCTTGATGCCGTCCTTATCAATCAGCACCCGTTTCTTTTTATATAATGCGCCAATTGCCTGCTTGAACACTTTTTTACTGACACCGAACGCATCGTAAATAGCTGCCGGCGGGCTAAGGTCGTTTAATGGCAGGAACCCTTGGTTATCTTTTAGCTTCGCTAAAATTATATCGGCGAGATCATCGACCTTACCGTAACCGGGTTGATGCAAGCTTAGGTCAATTTTACGGTCTTCGCGGATTTGCTTGATAAAGCCTTCCCGCTTTTGGCCTTTTTGCACAGGCTGGAACAGCTCATTTCGATACAACATACCCCAGTGTGTGTTGTTGACAATAGCTTTAATGCCTAAATCCGTTTTATCGGCAATAAGCAGGGATACTTTTTGTCCTGCCTTGAAGTAAAAATTTTGGCATTGTTAATAAAGTATAGGCTTTAGCTCGCCGTTCCATTTGAGCATCAAAAGCATGACGGAATATTTAAGCATGTCTTTGCTTTTGCTGTAGCACTTC
>NZ_AYLO01000028.1 GCF_000496735.2 Methyloglobulus morosus KoM1 | reverse complement strand
AAGACTGCATCCACAAATAGCAACTTCAAGATAAATCAAAAAACAACGCGTCATGGTCGTTCGATCCGTATTGCGATGGCGAAAAGTTTATGAAATTCATGGACACAAGAACTGCAGAATTGGCCGTAACAAGTAACAGTGTCGTCTCTGCTTGGCAAAATCGTTATACACAGGAGTCTAAGGTGAATAACAAAAAAGAAATTTTAAGGGGCAGAGGGATAAAATCCGCGCGCCATGTTTTTACATTAGTAACGCTAGTGACAAGTGCTGCCGTGTGTGCTGTCCCTGACGCGCCGATTAATATCATCGATTTTCCACAACGGGACTTCGTTTCAGCCAGCGGATATTCGAACGATGATAAGGTTGTCGTCCGAGTAATCCACGACCCCTTAATCTACGGTGCTGCCACGGGCGGCACGACCGGTGAAAATGCCGCCGACTGGATTTCGCCCCAGGGCGATCCAGCCGACGCACCGGGTACGTTCTCCGGTATTGTCGAAGTCAACCATCCGGGCGGCGCCTGCTGGAAAGACCAAACCCCTGACATCCGTCCGGGTGACCGTATACAGATTGAAGTTATGCAAGGCACTAACATCGGTCGCACCGACGAAACCATTGTGCAGAACATTACCGCAAAGCGTCCCGTTCAAACCGCTCCGGGCACTATAGTCGTTCACGGGGCAGCCCAAGACAATGTAGGCGTTCCGTTGCCGATATCAATTCTCGAACAACGCCTTGTTGCTCCGGGGGAATTATTCCAACTCAACAATAAACGCACCTTACGGGCGACTTCCGTCGCCGGTTCCGACGGTACGCTGGCTTATGACCCGATTGGCTCAGCCAATCCCAATGGCATCAACTGGACGGCAACCTACAGCGGCTTGAGCGATGCAGACATCACTATTGCGCTGGGCGCTGAATCGCGTGGAATGTGGTTGGGCAACGCGTTAGCCCCAGCCTTAGAAACAACGGTCTATGAAATTGGCGGGGCGATTGCCCCAGGCCCAGGCGCTCCATGCACTGCACCGCTGGAAGTCCTGCCGCCACCTGCGGGTAGCGAGTTGGTTCCACCAAGTATTCCCGCTCACCTAATCGCTAGCGTAGATAACAGCAATACCGTCACGCTCGATTGGGACGATTCAACTGATAATGTCGGCGTAACCGCCTATGGTATTTATCGCAACGGTACAAACATCTTCACCCTCTCTAATCCTGACGGTTCTGCGCCGGCACCTTCTACATTTGTTGACCGTAACACGCCGCCTGGCACTTATACTTACCAAGTTAAAGCATTTGACGAAGTGGGGAACGGTTCAGCTTTCTCAAATACTGCAGACCCAATTACTGCAGTAAACCGAATCGACCCAGGCACTTTCGAGTCCTTACCTCAGTTTCACGAGCCACCGCTACTCCCCATTAATATCATCGCATTCCCTTCACGTGACTTCATATCACCTAGTGGCTATCAGCTTGACGATAAGGTCACAGTTGAAATTCTGCGCCAAGGTCCAGATGGGAGCAAGATTATTGTCAGCTCCGCCAATGGTATCATCCCCACCGCCGACGGCTTTGCCGAGGTCAACCATCCTGGCGGCGCTTGCTGGGAAGGCGTGACACCCGAAATACGTGCGGGTGACATTGTCCGCACCATTGCCTACAATGACAGCGTTACCGATAACCCCGATCATATCCGATCCATAGACCAAACCCGTATAGCCGGTGTGACGGCATTCAAGCCGCACATTATTCAGGACGAAACCATACCCGGCCTTTCAAATGATGGCATCGTCGAAATTCACGGTACAGCGCTTGGTGCAGATGGTCAACCGCTTCCGCTTGACCAAATAGAGCAACGCATGATCGCGACCCGTGATCACTTCGACTTCAATGGCCGTCGCTCCATGCGTGCCGCATTGGGGTCGGACGGGACATTAACTTACGATGCCATAGCCAGTAACAATCCGATGGGGGTCAATTGGACGGCGACTTATACCAACCTCAGTGCGGACGATGTCGCCCGTATGGCTGGTGGAACGAGCAGTTCGACAGGCAAGGTGTTCCCTGGTGCAGATACGCGCATCCACTGGCTAGGCAGGGATCCTGCGTTGCTCAACGAGGCAACCATCTTCGAAAACTCACCTGACGCAAATCCACCTGGACCTGCAGGCCCAGGATGTACCAGGCCACTTGAATCGATTGATACCAGCAAGCCAACAATACCCGCTAGCTTCACGGCGACAGTCATCGGCAACCAAGTGACTTTCAATTGGTCGCCGTCTACAGACGACTGGTACGTGGCGGGCTACCGTATTTTTGATGGCACTACCCCAGTCGCAAATACCGGCTCTTCCGCTACCAGCTTCACGCTCAATAATGTTACTCCGGGGCCGCACAACTTTAAACTGAGCGCTTTCGACACGGCTTCACCGCTTGGCCTGGGCGCAGACAGCATTGCCCAGATTTCTACGGGATTGGGTAATTTATACGGCAATATGTCTGATCTGGCTTCGTTGTCAAACCCAGGTGGCATCGTCACGAGTGATGTTACGCCACCGACGCTAGCGACCAACTTGACAGGTGCTGTAGGCACTGGGAATATAGCGGGTAACCCCGTTGCCACAATAGCATTGACTTGGACGGCTTCCACTGACAATGTAGGAGTGGATCATTACATCCTGCATCGCAACCCTAGCCTACATAGCTCGCCATTGGATATAACGGTTGCCGGAGATGCGACTTCGTTCACAGATGGGTTAGATTCTGCCCATCTGCTCATCAACGATAGCTATACCTATACTGTAGAGGCATTTGATGCGGCAAACAATCATTCGGCACAATCGGCTTCAATAACCCTTACGGTTACCGATGCACCGGATAATTTTGCCCCGTCCGTTCCCGGCACACCTATTGCGAGTGTCACTAACCCAGATCCGGTCAGTGGGAAAGATGTTGCAATCACTTGGGTTGCCTCGACTGATGACATCGGCGTGGCAGGTTACGGTGTTTACCGTAACGGTTCGGCAACACCAATCGCGACGGTGAACGGTTCAACGTTAACCTATACTGATGCTAACCTACCTGCGGGCACATATACTTACACGGTGGATGCATTCGATTCAGTAGGTCACCGCTCCGCTATTTCAGCGCTTTCCGGTCCGGCTGTTATCGCCAATGATACGCCCACAGGTAAACATTCGCTGATCGGGTTTCCTGCACGTGATTTTATTTCGGCTTCTGGATATTATTTTCCAGGACATACCTTTCACTTTGAGTTAATCCGTGGTGCCACAAAATTCATTTCAGGCCAAATACAAAATACGGTAGGTGACCTGACAGGTACACTTGAGGTTAATCATCCTGGAGGCACATGCTGGCTCGGTACTACGCCTGATATGCACGCAGGCGATGTGATCCGCATTGTGGACGAAACCACGGGTATCGCTGAACAAACGACAGTGGCCAATGTGACAGCAGAACGACCAATCGCGATCAATGCCAATACCGTTGTGGTCCATGGCACGGCGCAAACTGCCGACGGACAACCTATACCCGTTGGTCAACTTGAGAATCGATTGGTGACGGGAAGCGCTAACCTCTTCGAGCTGAACGGTAAGCGGGTGCTGCGTGCGGCTTCAGCAATAGCGGATGGTGTCTTGGCATACGATTCACCTGGGTCAGTCAATTGGACAGCTGCGTACACGAATCTTTCGGTAGACGATGTGTTTCGGGCTGTCGGTGGAACCAATGCCATCGGCATGGTTTTTCCTGGCGCGGAATCGCGAGCTGTCTGGC
This sequence comes from Methyloglobulus morosus KoM1, assembly GCF_000496735.2. GTDB lineage: Bacteria > Pseudomonadota > Gammaproteobacteria > Methylococcales > Methylomonadaceae > Methyloglobulus > Methyloglobulus morosus. The sequence goes on along the minus strand of NZ_AYLO01000028.1, from coordinate 2,718 downwards.
TTGGCAAAAATCCGCTGGCAGGTAACGAGTTGACAATCTTTGAAAACGGCCCTGGTGTTATAGGTGGGGCGGCTGGTGCTCCCTGTACAGCCGTATTTGAGGGAGCGATTGCATTGGCAAGCATTGATACGGCGAGTGTTAATTTCCCAGGCACTCAGTTCCTGCCGGCCCCTGCGATCAGTGCCACCCAAACGGTGACGTTAAGCAACAGTGGTGGAGTACCCCTGACAGTAACGAATGTCTATTTCGCGGGAGCTAATCCAGGGGACTTCATTAGGATTGGCGGTAGTTGCCCCGTCTCGCCTGGTGTCCTTAATGTTGGCCAAAGCTGTACCGTATTAGTTGCATTCAGGCCCACTGCAGTAGGGACGCGGCAGGCTAACCTGAGTTTCTCAGGCAATGCGGCTAACACGACTGACCTAACCGTACCGCTGACTGGTATCGGTATAGGTGCCGAAATTATTCCGGCAGCACAGGCACCCGTTGCGCTTAGTGCGGCCAATGTTGCGCCAATAGCCATTCCGGCAATCAACACCGGGACTAATACCGTACTGGCATTCACCAAAACTTCAATTAAGTTCGGTACGGTAACTCGGAATACCAGCAAAGACCTGACGGTAACTGTGAAGAATATTGGCAACGTAGCGGCAACCCTGAACTTGTCTAAATTCAGGGTGAACGGCGCACGCTTCAGCAAGGTTTCTACGAACTGCGCCAGATTGGGTGTCAACCGTAGTTGCAACGTCGTAGTTCGTTACACCGCCCCAGCAAAAAGTGTAACGGCCAACGGTGCGCTTAGCATTATTGGCGTGAGTGGGATGCTAAATACAGTAACGGCTAACCTGACGGCTAATACCCGCTAGGCTGGTCAATCAACTCCTGATATTAAGGAAGGCGGCAGGGAAAATTCCCTGTCGCCTTTTTTCTATCAACACATTCTATAATTTCAAGATTTTTCCCATCTCAGATCCTGTGCGGGAAAGCAATGGACGGCTGCTTTAGGGAAGGGTGGAGTTAACGATGCGAATATCGACGGTTAAGTTTGTACTGTAAAATTAAAACCGCGAAACGTATCCTACAAAAGTGATGGCGTTGATCCTTAAAATTACACACCATAATGCGATTCAATGTAACGCTGTACAACACCTTGAAATTCCTGAGCAATACGGTCGCCTTTTAAGGTGACGGTCTTCACGCCGTCTTCATAAACCGGGGCGACGGGAGATTCGCCCGTGCCGGGCAAGCTAATGCCGATATTGGCGTTTTTGCTTTCCCCTGGGCCGTTCACCACGCAGCCCATGACCGCGACTTCCATGGCTTCCACACCAGGATATTGGGTACGCCAGACAGGCATTTGGTCGCGCAAATAGGTTTGGATATCTTGCGCCAAATGCTGGAAATAATCGCTGGTGGTGCGTCCACAGCCGGGGCAGGCGATAACCATCGGGGTAAACGAGCGGAAGCCCATCGTTTGCAGTAATTCCTGGGCGACGATGACTTCCTTGGTGCGCGATGCGCCAGGTTCAGGCGTGAGCGAAATACGGATGGTATCGCCTATGCCTTGCTGCATAAGAACGCCTAAAGCCGCAGAAGACGACACGATGCCCTTAGAACCCATGCCTGCTTCGGTCAAACCTAGATGTAAGGTGTAGTTGCAACGGCTGGCTAAATCCTGGTAAATACTGATCAATTCCTGCACGTTGCTGATTTTACAAGAGAGAATGATCTTGTCTTTGCCCAGCCCTATTTCTTCCGCTTTCGCTGCACTTTCCAATGCCGACAATACGATGGCTTTGCGGGTGACGGCGGCTAAAGGTTCTGGATTGGTCAAGGCACGGTTTTCGTCCAGCAAACGGGTGAACACCGATTGATCGAGACTGCCGCCATTCACACCGATCCGCACGGGTTTATTGTATTTACAAGCAAATTCCACCATCATTTGGAACTGCGGGTCGCGTGCTTTACCCCTGCCCACATTGCCGGGATTGATGCGATATTTGTCCAAGGCTTCCGCGCAAGCGGGGTTATTCTCCAACAAACGGTGGCCGTTAAAATGGAAATCACCGATAACCGGCACGGAATAACCGTTCTTGAGCAATTGGTTCTTTATTTCAGGCACGGCCSCTGCCGCTTCTTCGGTATTGACGGTGATCCGCACCAATTCAGAACCGGCATCGGCCAGCTCCATGATCTGCTTGGCCGTTCCTGCGGCATCGGCAGTATCGGTGTTGGTCATCGACTGCACCACAATCGGTGCACCGCCGCCGACTTTGACATTGCCGACGGAAACTTGATGGGTGATTTTTCTCATACTGATAGACATAGGCTTAACCCTTTGGAAAAGATGGTTTTATCTGAAACAATAAGCTGAATTATACGCTATTTTAAGTAGTGTGTAGCTCTGGCTAGACAAACTCAATACTGTTTAGTAAGTAATTGAGTTCCTTCTCCCTTGAGGGAGAAGGTTAGGATGAGGGGGATTTAAAGCATTTTTCCTTATTTTTTGATTCTCCTCACCCCAGCCCTCTCCATCAGGAGAGGGCGATATTTTCTTACCAATCTCTACTTGCTCGTAAAAATTTCGCCAAAATTCCAAGGGTTCAGCAGATCATACCAATGCCAATAGTTTCTTATATTAATAAAGCCCACTGTCGGGTACACAGATTTCTAATAGTGTCGGGCTGGCTGGCAAACCGGTTCCATGCCTGGCAACACACC
>NZ_AYLO01000027.1 GCF_000496735.2 Methyloglobulus morosus KoM1 | reverse complement strand
CACTCCTCTTCAGTTAAGATATCTTCTTATAGTTTGGGTACGATAAAAACCTTAATCCAGGTGTTGACATTTTTTGGGTCTTGCAAAAATGGATTCCCTCTTTTCCCTATAACGTCCTACGCGCATACTATCAGGGCTAAAGTGGGTTGACAATTACTTAGCCACAGTAGACATCTCCTGCCAAAGCTCCGAGGGTTTTTTTATGCCCAAAACCTTCTGTGCTGCCTGCATCCCTGACACGCTCACACCATACACGCCACAACCGGGAGAACACCAATGCCCTGCGAAATATAAACCACTGACCGGTGAAGCATTCTTGACGCGAGTTGGATCGGTTTGGGCGGGCATCACATCCCAGCCATAGGCAGCCCCTTGATAATTTTGCGTGTAGCGCTGCATGGTTGTCGGCGATCCACCTTCAATAAAGTTAATGTGCCGCTTTAAACCGGGAATATATTGTCCTGCGATTTCTAACATCGTATCCATATAGCCTTGCTTGGCTTGTTCCCAGGAATCCTTGATACCGTAAGGCAACAATGTAGTCAGCACCAGTAAATGTTCGCCTGCCGGGGCAAGTCCTGAGTCAACCAATGTCGGCGCAGTGATGCTGATCCATGACACTTCTCCTGCCGATGTCCGTTCAAAATTCAGGTCATGGTCAAAATCGCGGTAACAGAACGATTCATAACTCATATTCAACTTAACCAAATCCAAACTCGTCGCTATATAAACCACAAAGATGGACAGGGAATGCTGTAAATTTTTGATTTTTTGCACATAACGATCTGGGAAATAGCGCTCGCCAACCAAGTCAAATACCGTCTGACGCATATCTGCATTGGAAATCACTACGGGTGCATAGACATAGGCGTCTTTTAGCACAATACCCGACACCCGGCCTTCCTCGATGACTATCTTTTGAACGGGCGAGCGAAACCTGACAATACCGCCTTGTTGCCTAATACCCTTGACCAGCACGTTGGCCAATTCCTGGAAGCTGCCCTTGCAATAATAAGCCCCATCGACCATATAACTCATCAACATGGAAGCCCAATAAATAAAGGACACTTTTGTAGGCGGTAATCCCAGATAAGGCCACAAAGTGGCAAAAACCCCACGTAATTTAGGGTCGTGGATAAATTTGTCCATGACTTCACTGAGGGTTGATTTACGGTATTGGCATAATGTCGGCATTACCCGGTAAATGGCGTCAAAGTCGCTGCTTGACATCATTTCATTGGCCAGCGCCACTTCTTCCGTTACCTGCAAGCATAATCGGGTCAAATTTTCCAATCCCTGCCGTTCTTCTGGGTAGTGTTGCGCCAGCGTTGCCGTAAATGCTTCTATCGACTGCGGCAGGACAATGTTGAGTCCCGGATAATAGACATGACTGAACGGGTCGATCTTAACAAATTCAATCTCATCGATAACCCCCAGTGCGTTCAATACCTTATAAATCACTTGGCCACCCCGATAACCCTGCGGCTCGCAACCGCTGATTAAATGCACCCCGGCATCAAACTGGTATTTTTTCCGTTTAAAGCCATGTGCATAACCACCAGGACGGTCATGGGCTTCCAGCACAATGACTGATTTTCCGGCCTTGGACAACAATGCAGCCGTAGTTAGCCCACCGATGCCGCTACCAATGACAATGACATCATAGTGGTTCAACCTAGAATCTCCAGTTGGTCGCATCCGGGCGTGCGGTTTCTCCAATCATAGTTGTCGTAGCCAACTGAGGGTTCATGGCTCATGGTTTTTGCAATCCCAGCTTTTCCCATAATATCGTGGGCGTTTCATAACACATTTCACGGGTTGCCATGTCGATGGCAACCTGGGACGTGTAACCCCGAGCCAACCGTTGGCGAGATTCTTTATCAATAATTTGATAGTTGATCTTCAGGCGATTCTGCCATTCAATTAGGTAGGCTTGGACAATGATTTTCTGCCTGAATTTAAGCGGCTTAGCATAGCGTATGCGGAGATCAATGATCGGCCAGCTATAACCCGAAGCACGCATTTTCATGTAGCCGTAATCAATTTTATCCAGCAGGTCGCACCGCGCCATTTCAAAATATTTGGCGTAATGCCCGTGCCAGACAATTTCCATTAAATCAACATCAAAAAACGGCACATCAATTTCGGTTTCGGAGCTCACAATACTAGGGCCCATACAAGCTCCAGTGCTGGTCGCGTATCAGTTGCAGGCAAAGCCGCAAAGCTTGTTCCAAAGCCCGGTCTGCCTCCAAAAATGGGACATGCTCCCTGACTTGCGACAAGGTCATGTTTAAGTTGGCACTGAGCGGCTGACCCTCGCTCCGCAGCTCGACCGCCTGTACTGCCGCTATCAGCACGGCGGCAGCCACCTGCTCCGTCAACTCAAGCACCCGTATACAATCACGCGCGGCAATGGTCCCCATGCTCACCTTATCCTGGTTATGGCATTCTGTGGAACGGGAGAACACACTTGCGGGCATCGTCAATTTCAAGGCTTCCGCCGTCCATGCGGAAACGGCAATCTGCACGGCTTTAAAACCGTGATTTAGCATCGCTTGTTCGCCTTTTGCGCCCGAAAGATTGGCGGGTAAGCCATGGTTAAACTTAGGGTCAACCAGTTGCGCCATTTGCCTATCTATCAGGTCGGCCAAATTTGCCACAACGGTTTTCAAGCTATCCATTGCGAAGGCGATATGGCCACCGTAAAAATGTCCGCCATGCAGTACGCGCTCATGCTCCGCGTCGATAATAGGATTGTCGTTCGCGCTATTCAGCTCATTTTCAATAAACTGACGAAACCAAGGCAAGGCATCTTCCAATACGCCAATAACATGCGGCGCACAACGCAAGGAATAACGATCTTGCAAACGGGCATCATTTCGGGAGGCTTGGCCGACAACGGACAAATCTTCCCGGATACGTCTGGCTACCTTGATTTGTCCCTCATGCGGCTTAACGGAGAATAAGCTTTCATCAAAATGTCCGGCATTGCCCAATAGCGCAACTGAAACTAGGCTGGTGATACGGGTACTCAATTGGGATAAATAAGCGGCGCGTTGATACGCCAAACAGGCCAGGGCAGTCATGACCGCCGTCCCGTTCATGATCGCCAAACCCTCCTTCGGGTTCAATTTGAGCGGCGCAATGGTCAATGCGTTAAAAACGGTTTCAGCCGATTGTATTTGCCCTTGATACCAGACTTCCCTCTCGCCCGCCACTACCGCCGCCAGATAAGACAAGGGCGTTAAATCGCCGCTTGCGCCGACGGAACCTTCTTGCGGAATTAAAGGCAGGATGTCGTGTTTGAGTAATTGACTTATCTGTAGCAATAATTGATAACGCACCCCTGAAAATCCTTGCGCCAAGCTATTGATACGCACTGCCATAATCGCCCGCGTCTGTACCCGATCAAAATGAGTCCCTAGGCCGCAGCCATGGAAAGTATAAAGATTACGGGGCAAGTCAGCGACATATTCCAAGGGAATAGGCACAGTACACGAATCGCCGTACCCTGTGGTAATCCCATAAACCACACCTTCTTCCCGGAGCAGTTTATTGACAAACAGGGCGCCCTTATCGATCCTGTCCCTGAAGTTCACGGCATCGCTTAATTGTAGGGCTTTCGTCTGGTTTGCGAGGTGGCATATATCTTCAATAGTCAATCTGTCCCCATTGACCAGGACGGTGTTTTCAGTCATTGCCAGCCTGCCAGAAATCATAGAAATTGAACCATTGCAGTGGTTCTTTTAAGCAATAGTGTTGTAATCGGTCGGCATACGCTTGGACATAGCTTTCTAGGGCTGCTTCCCGGTGTTTTCGGGGCAGGATTAACCCGTCACTAAACCAATCAAAATAAATTTTGTGCCGCTGTTGATGCTTCAAGCAAAACAAGGTGTAGACCGGGCATTTAAGTAAGGCAGCCAATATGAATGGCCCTTGCGGAAACAGGGCGGGATACCCCAAAAAGATAGCACTTGAAACGCGGTTTTGCCCAGTCACGGGTGTCCTGTCCGCCGCAATCACCACCAATTCGCCGGCATCAATCTTGTCCTGCAACATCATCGCGGTTGCCGCGTTTGTGTTTGTCACTTGAATCAGGTTTATACGGTTGGAGCTAGCATGGCGGTTTAATAAGGCATTAAATTTTTGGGCATGTTTAGTATGGACCAATACATTCACCGTCACCACATCCTTGCGTAAACTGGCAATAGCCCGTAACACCTCCGTGTTGCCAAGATGGGAGCCCAGTATCAATAAACCATGGCCTTGCCTAAAATGCTCAACAATAGCCTCGCGCCCCCTATATTCAACATCTTGCAGGGTTATTGAACCACTCCAAACCGCCAATTTATCAATAAGGGCATTGGAAAAACTGACAAAATGCCGATAGCTATCGTACAAAGACCCGTGTAACTCCTGTTCGGGCAAGCCCTGTTCAGACAAATAGGCCGACACCCTTTGCAGATATTGGCGACTGGCTTTCCGTCCTGACCGATTAATCAACCAATAATAGCTAACCACGGGATATAAAAAAAACTGTAAAACCTGTCGTCCGAGCAACAGATATACTTTTAACAGCAACTGCATTCCCCAGATGATGCCTCTTTCTTCAAACCGCGCCCAGTGCTTCATTGCCAATGCCTTAGTAAAAGGATCGGTAAGCGCCACAACATGCCCAGAAACAATTGGGCATGTTTTTTGGAAATCAGCAGATTGTCTTGCAGCATCCTGAAATGGGAAACGCCATCCAGAGGATATTTCACATCTGTGGCAATATTGACAATCCCTATGCCTTGCCAATGTAAGCGCACGGCAATGTCAATATCAAAATCCATGTGCTGCCCTAATGCCGTTGATTGCAATAGCTTATCGACAGCAGCAAGCGGATAACACCGAAAGCCGCACATCCCGTCCTTAATATCAAAAGACAAGGTGTTGATCCAAATCCACAGATTAGTGAATTCGCGGCCATACAATCTTTTTTTCGGAACGCTGCCATCATAGTGGGGCACACCCAGAATCAACATATCGGGGTTTGCGGTGCTGGCGGACAAAAAAAGCTTAATGTCATCCAAACAATGTTGCCCGTCAGCATCCAGTTGAATGGCGTGGGTAAAACCATTGCTTATCGCCAACTGAAATCCCGTGATGACCGCTGCCCCTTTACCGCCGTTTCGGGTCCGTTCACGCAAGACGACCCATTGTTTTTCTTTTTCGGCTAGTCGCCTTAATTCTGACGTACACTGCGCGGAACTGCCGTCATTAATCAACAAACAAGGTAAATTAAATTGTCGCAGTGCCTCAATCACCTGTCCAATAGCCTCATGGTGGTTGTACACCGGAATGATGATACAGGTTTTCATTTCTCAACGCCGTACAACAGCCTGCCTGAACTGTGCGATTCGATAGGGCTGCTAAAGTCGAAATACAACTTGCCGCCGCTTTCATTCCACCTTAGTTGAAGTGTCAGTTTATCATCAGGCCGGATGATCTTTTTAAACTTAATGACTTCCATGCTCGAAAAAGGCCGTGTGATGGGAAAAAACAGTTTGCCATACTTTTCTACCCAAGCCAGTTGGGCAACACCGGGTAAAATGGGCTGGCCGGGGAAATGACCGGAAAAATAAGGCAAGTCGGCTTGCACCCGTAACGACAATTCCACACAGCTATCCTTTTGGCTGAAAAACTGAAGTTGCGGAAATAGCCGACTATCCAAGGACAACAATCCATTTATTTTTTCATGGTCAATTTTTCCTTGGGCCGACAACGGCAATTGGTCGATGAACAACCACTTTTTGGGCAGCACAACGGTTTCAAAACTATCCAGGAGCTGATACCTAAGCTGTTTGATTAAACTGCCTCGACCTTCTTGCATCAAATAATCCAGGCCTTGTGCCGTCAAAACTATCACGCTTGCAATCCGCACCCGCTTATCATTCCAAGATTGGCAATAGGCTTGCTGTACCCAATCAGACTGCTGTAATACCTGCTCCATTTCGTCCAACGATAAGCGTTTTTCTTCTATTTTTACGATACGGTCGCTTCGGCCTAAAAGCCTAAACCGACCATCCTCATCCATCTCAAGGCGGTCATTCAACAAATACGGTGTGCCCGAAGGCAGATAAGGCGATGTTAACAAGTACTGTTGCTCGGCAGTGGGTGCGATATTAACGCCAGGGAAAGGCAACCAGCGTTCATCAGCTACTGGCTTGCGCCAAGCGATGCCGCCCGTTTCAGAACTGCCATAAATATCAATCAATCGCTGACTGCAATGGCGCTCGACAAATCGGGCGACAGCCAAGTCTATTGTGCCTCCAGAACTAAAAATGGCTTTCAAGCGGCTTAGTTCTGACCAGGGGGTCAATTCTTCATCGAGCCTTTTTAACTGGGCAGGACTGGCCACCCAATACGAGGATTGCCCTTGTGCGGATTTTAATAGCGATTCTGGGCTGAGATAGATTTGGCTATGGAAACATCGGCCAGTCGCCAACGGCCACAGCACCCGAAATAACAAGCCATAGATATGCTGATGGCTGACAGTCGCCAACGCTTGTGACCCCGCCAATTCAGTGCCCCATTGTTGCTCCAAGCCGTCAACTTCGCATTGCAATTGCCATAACTCTTTGGGGATGGCTTGCGGAATCCCTGTCGACCCGGACGTAAAAAGCGTTAAACATGACCGCCTTAAATCTAATTCCGATAACGTCATTGTACCTTCAGTACTGGACAAGCTCGGCAATAACATTGCCTTTCCCATAGGCCAATCACCCAGTAAAACGCAACCTTGTTGCAGCAATTTTTCAGCCGTTGCGGGTCGGTTATTGGCGGCAACCCAGACAGACTTACCGGCATGCCACAACGCAAACAGCATAACGGCAAAGGGGTAAGCCTGGTCGCAGTATAAGGCATAATCCATTTCAGGCTGCCGTATTAAAACAGCCGCCTTGTTCGCCACATCCCGGCTAAAATCAACACGGCCTATCCGCTGCCCTTGATGCTGTGCAATGGCTACTGAAGGCGCGCGTCCCAAGGCACACTGCGAAAGTGGCATCCGTCCTGATTCAATGTTCATGTGGCAGCATCCTGATACGCACCAAGTATTCAATCCCCATCAACAAGCCAATCAGTAAGTATGCAATGCAACCGTTGTAAAGGCTCCACCAGAAAAAATTGGCCCACAAAGCCGTTCCAGCGGCAATCGAAGCATTGACGATAAAAAATGCGCTCCAGATATACGTCACTTTTCGGGTATAGCTGACGCCTTGGGCCGATAAGTTGGGATGTTGCAAACGCGCCAAGCGTTCAATAGCGGGTGGCGGATATGCCAAGCTAACCGCAAACAATAAGAATAAGCAAAGGTTCACCACGACCGGATACAAGCGCAAACTTAATGCGCTGTTATCCCATACGGCAAAGAGGAAATATAAAGCACCAACCCCAATCAACACCCGACCCCATTGCTTATCAGCAGGGAACAAACAAAGCCGAACCAGCAATATCACTAGCAAAGCGGCTGAAATTTTCCAGGGTTGCAGCGTTTGAATGCCTAAATAGACCGCTAAGGGATACAAAAACATGACAAAACCGATAATACCGTTTAACAATCGGAACATCAGGCATTCATCAGTTTGACTATCGCTTCAACCACATCGCTTACCGTCCGTGCCGCTTTAAAATCTTCAGGCTTGACTTCCCGCCCCGTGAGTTCTTTCAATTTCACGATCATATCTACCGCATCGATACTGTCAAAATCCAAGTCTTCGTACAGGCGCGCTTCCAAAGTCACTTGGCTTTCTTCAATTTCAAACATCTCCATCATGATTTTCTTGATACTGTCCAAGATCTCATCGCGATTATTCATGCTTCCCTCAAGCCCGTTTGGCTTCAATAAATTCAGCTAATTTAGCCACTGATGCGAAGATTTTTTCTACATCGTCTGTTTCTGCATCAATACGGACATCATATTTTTTCCGTATGGCCAGCCCCAATTCAAGAGCGTCGATTGAATCCAATTCAATACCTCCATTGAATAAAGCTTCCTGGCTATCAAAATTGGCAACAGTCAAATCCTCTAAGGCCAATGTATCAATAATCAGTTGTTTTAATTCATTTTCCAGGGCAATACTCATTGCGTCTCCGTTGTTGACTAAAATAATCTTGTAAATAGCGGTTGAACCGACGTACTGCAATACTCCTAGGCATTATCGCCTGAAAATCATCCAACACCATATCTTCCCCCACCGTCATCGACAAATGAAACCGCCTTTCAGGTATTTGATACCATTTTTCCGATTTGGTTAATGTGCTGGGAGTACAATGTATCGTAACCGGCGTAACCACTGCGCCAGATTGCAATGCAATCGCCGCCGCACCGCGTTGAAATTTATAGTCGGCATTGGGTATGGTCCGGGTGCTTTCTGGAAAAATAATCATGATGCCGCCGGATTTCAAATAATCCGAGCAGGTGTTGATCATTTTTTCGGGATCTTCGTTGCTGATATAGCCTGCGTTGACAATCGGCCCTTTCATGCAAGGGTTATGGCATAATTTTTTTTTGACTATGCAACTGGCATAGGGAATCCTGCTGAGTAAAAATACAATATCAATCAAAGTGGGATGATTTGCCAAAATGAGCTGACCGGGTCGGTTTAATTTTTCCAGGCCATTAATTTCATACGTCATAATGCCAATCCTGTGCATTAGGCCGATAAACAGATAAAAACTGTAATGAACGCACTTTTGCGCCCGCAGCCTTTTCTTGGCCGGGCTATCAGGAATCATATTAAGGATAGGAAATACGACAACCCATAACAAAAAACCGCCGGCCCCAAAAACACTAAAACTCAGCCCAGTTGCAAACAAGCGCCAGTAATAATCAAGTTGTTTTTTCATTTTTGCCGTCTTGCGATGACTGCCCATTAAAAGTTGCTAGATTATCGCCAATTTTGGATGCCTTTGCTTAACTTAATGGCATCACTGCCGGAGACCTTGCGTAAAGGGCGAGGTATTTTTGCGACTTGCCCAAATTAAATAAAAACAATCAACCTGTACTTTGATGACTTTAGAAATTCCCATTTGGCCTTATGTCTATGGCTTGCCTTCCGGTGTCGGCAACATCCGTACCGTACCGGAAGATTTCATCGTGTATGAAAATCTTGCTTTTGAACCGGTCGGCAGCGGGGAGCATGTTTTCTTGCAGATACAAAAAACGGGCGAAAACACCGACTATGTCGCCAGGCAATTGGCTCGATTTGCCAATGTGCGGCAGCGTGATATTGGTTATGCGGGACTTAAAGACCGCCATGCCGTAACGACCCAATGGTTCAGCGTCTGGTTACCCCGTCAACCTGAACCGGACTGGATGGCATTTGAAAACGACATCCTGAAAGTATTGCATACCGTTCGTCATGCCCGAAAACTAAAACGCGGCGCCTTGTCGGGCAATAGTTTTAAAATCATCATTCGTGGCTGGCAAGGCGATCGAGCGAAAACCATGGGGCAATTATCGTTAATGAAAGCCAACGGCATTGCCAACTACTACGGGGAACAACGCTTTGGCAACCAGGGGCAAAATGTCAACAAAGCCTTGGCGATGTTCAACGGCACGAAAGTCGGTCGAGAACAACGCAGCCTATATTTATCTGCCGCACGTTCGTATTTGTTCAATAGAATCCTTAGCGAACGGGTTGCCGCAGGAAACTGGAACCGCGGACTTCCCGGAGATACCTTTATGTTCGACTGTTCGCATAGCAGTTTTAAATCGCAGTTGCCGGATGTTGAAATTCTGCGCCGACTGGAAGCTAAGATCATCCATCCAACAGGCGTGTTATGGGGTAAGGGCGAAATTGACGTATCAGCAGACGCACTCTCCATTGAGCAGAAGATTATTGATGGTTATGACGGGCTGGCCCAGGGCTTGGTTGACAGTGGGGTGGAAAAAGCCCGGCGCACCCTAAGGGTTAACGTGGACAATCTGGAATGGCAATTCAGCAATCAAGAGACTTTGCAGCTCAGCTTCACCCTGCCGACTGGCAGTTACGCCACTTCGGTGTTACGGGAAATAATAGGGACAAAGAATCCCAGTTTTTCGTAAATTGATACAGCCCCAATACCTTGTGCCTTATGCACTGGTTTTTCGCCGGTCATTAATAGCGACAATCGGCGTAAGGGAATCCGAAAATAGTGAGGACTCCCCTTCGATCTTCTTTATTATGCTATCTAACGCATTGCGCTGGTTCAAAATGACCAACAAATCCTGCTCCAGTTTATCGAGATTTTCGTGAAGGCTATCCTTTGATTTCATCAAGGAGTTCAAGACGGCAAGGCGAGTTTCGATTTGCCTTTTATATCCCATGATTTGGTAAGCCAAAGGCGACATGACATTCCTGCCCCACTTTAAGGCATCTTCATGGGCGTTTCCTAAAATTGTCCGGGCTTGTATCAGCAGTGTATTGTACAGTTTTTTTACCACCACACTCTGTTCCATAAGGGTAACTTGCGTGCTTAAACGAAACACTTCGCTTGCATCGAATAATTGATCGAGTTCAGCATGGTATTGTGCAATTGAAAACAGCCGTGGCTCGATTACCTGAAAGCCGTGTTCATCGTGAAATTGTTTATAAATGGTCCGCACCAAAACTTGTGTTTCCAAGGTCAACATCACGGTTTCTTGAAGCAAATTCCGCAAATCATCAAATAATTTCCGCATGCATTGTTTCATGCCATAGGTACTCAGGCTCTTCATCATCTCCAAGCCACCCTGCATAATCAAGGCATCGACTTTTTTTTGGGACATTGAATTGACTAATTTTTTCTGGAGCATCGTAAATTCTTTGCGGCTTTTTTTAAATGCGGCAAGGTTTTCAAAATAGGCAACCTGTTCGTCCTGGGTGTCCTGAATCAACTGACCGATCAATTCACGATTTACGACATCCAATTGCTTAAACTCCTGAAGTTGATCCCTTGCCCGCGAATATTGGAATTCAATCAAATTGACGGACTCCCTGAAAAGAAAACCTATCTCCCTGACGACCATGTCCATCAGTAGAGCTTGGCGTTGCTGGAAAATGCACTGGGAAAGGTAGGCCTCAAACCCAGCTATACGGCTTCTTTTCAACAGGTCAGCATCTCCCCTGATTTTGGCAATCAATGCCTGTTTTGCGGAAACCGGAAAAATGACATCAGCGCTGATATTTAATAATTTTGCGACACTGGACAATTGGGCGTTAATGGCATCCTGGTACTCGTCGTCACTGCTTAAAAGATCGTCCCAAAACGTATCAATTTTGTTCAATACGACGGCACGGCCTTGCTTGCTCGTTTTGGCAATGTGGTCGCACCAAATACCCATATCGCTTTTGGTAACACCCGTATCGGCAGCAACCAAAAATACAATGGCTTGGGCATTGGGCAACATATTGAGCGTTAATTCCGGTTCCGAACCCAACGCATTTAGGCCAGGCGTATCAAGGATGGTCAAACCCTTTTTAAGCAACGGATGAGGGAAATTAACCAAAGCATGCCGCCAGCGAGGAATTTCAACCGTATCGGCGTTTCCCCTCAGTGTCTTTGAATACTCTTCTTCATTAAATAAACCCAGTTTTACGGCATCGTTTATGGAAACTTGCTTTTCCGCATGTAATTCTTTAAATGCCGTTTGCATTTGCAACATGGAATCACAATCGAGATCCAAATGTACCCAACGGTCTTTCTGTTCTTTGAGGGCATCAAGTGAGGCATCGTCCAAACGGCTTTCAATATCCAACAGGCGGATATAACTGGCTTCGTTAGCATCATAAAACAATTCAGTCGGGCACATGGTTGTGCGTCCCGGTGAAGAAGGCAATAACCTTACGCCTGTTTGGCTAAAAAATAGCGCATTGATCAACTCGGTTTTGCCGCGCGAAAATTCCGCCACAAAGGCAAGCGTAATCCTGTCGGCCATAAGGGTTTGCTTAACCTTTAACATGCTGGCACTGTCGCTGACATCGCTAAGCCCATACTGCTTGCGCCAAGCGTGATAAGTTTCAATAGCCTGCTGCAACTGTCCCCGCCAGCGATCAAAGCTGAGCATGTTTTCTTCGAAACTATTGTTTTCCATAGTTGAGCTTCAAACCCATCCCCTTAATATTCTCTGGATATTTGTGGCAATCAAAATGACAGTTTTATTGAAGTATAGCCAATTGATTTTAGTTTGCTATTTCAATTGCTTTGTCACCGCCCGTTACGATAATGACGCATCAAGTGTAATATTTTATTTGTTGACCGGAATTATGTAGCAACTGAAAAAACATGGTTATAAGGCCCTACTCTGCATATCAAACGGTGCATTCACAATGCCTACCTTAGTTATATCTGGTTGCGATTGCCGTCTATGCCAATGCAGTTAAGAGCCTTTCCGCGTTGCAGCTTGGACACGATTTAGGCGTGCCGTACGAGACAGTGTTTGCGTTGTCGCACAAGATTCGTGAATCGTTGATGAAACACCAACTCGATGGCTAAGGCGAAGCCCAAATAGGGAAGGGGCTTATGTGAACGGCCATATCCGCCCCAAGGACAAGAAAACTGGCCGCATTGGCAGACGGTAAGCTAAGGGCTCAGGTTTTTTGGCAGTTCAATCAAAAGCATTTTTGGAATTCCTTCAGTAGGCTTTTTATACGCTTGCCGCTTGCTGAACCAGTCTTTTTAATTCATTAATCAAAACACCACGAGTACTGGTTTTACGCCAGACCAAGCCGATAGTCCGTTTTGGAACAGGTTCTTCAAACGGAATATATCGGATACCGGCGGAATATTCGCGAATGGCTATTCGCGGCATAAATGTCATGCCGGTTCCAGCAATTACCATCTGCCTAAGCGTTTCTAAACCGGTGGCCCGCACATCCTGCTGCTCATCAGCCCCGTTGATTTGACAGACTTGCAATGCTTGCCCACGCAGACAATGGCCTTCATCGAGCAGCAACAATTGCTGTCCACTCAAATCCGACTGTCCGATAATGGATTTTGCGGCGAGTGAATGATCGCTTTGCACCGCCAACAAAAATGCGTCATCAAATAATGCAGTGGATTCCAAAAAATCTTCACTTATCGGTAAAGCCAATAACGCCACATCTAAAGTCCCGCTTTTTAATTGTTGTATCAGATCGTCCGTTTTTTCCTCAACCAAAATCAACCGAATCCGTGGCAATGCCTGTTTGATTAAAGCCACTAACTGCGGGAAAAGATAAGGGGACAAAGTAGGAAATGCGCCGAGCCTTAAATTGCCTGACAAAGCATCCTTGGCGGTTTCCGCCAATTCCTTGATGATATCGATTTCTTGTAAAATCCGCCGTGCCGATGCAATGATGTGTTCACCTATTTCAGTGGGAAGCACTTTTTTATTGGTGCGTTCGAAAATCTGGACACCCAAGCTTTCTTCCAGCTTCTTAATCTGCATGCTTAAGGTTGGTTGGCTGATATAACAGCGCTCTGCTGCTTGTACAAAGCTACGCAGGTCGGCAACCGCAACCAAATAATGTAAATCTCTGAGATTCATCTCGCCCCTAAAAATAGATAACCTCTATCGTTATTATAAAAACAATCGAATGTCAATTGCAAAAGATTGTCGATAGACTATCCCTGCATTGAATCAAAACCGATTCAAGAAAGGGGCAAATAGCATCATAGTTAAGGTTGCCCTGACTAACTTAAACCAAAAACTGGAGAACTCTCATGGCTAACTTTGTCCCTAATGTCGTATTCAAAACCCGTGTCCGCGACGAAAGCATCGGCGGCAACAACCCGTTTCGTTGGCAGGATGTATCCTCGGACGATATTTTTAAAGGCAAAACGGTGGTCATCGTTGCTTTACCCGGCGCTTTTACCCCCACATGCTCAAGCACCCATTTGCCGGGTTACGATGCAAAATACCAGGACATCATTGCCCAAGGTGTGGATGAGGTGTACTGCTTGAGCGTAAATGATGCTTTCACTATGTTCCAGTGGGGCAAGCATCTTGGCATCCAGCACGTCAAAATGCTGCCGGATGGCAATGGCGATTTTACGCGCGGCATGGGTATGCTGGTGAAAAAGGAAAATTTGGGCTTCGGCTACCGTTCCTGGCGTTATGCGATGTTGGTTGAAGATGGTCGGATCGTCAAATTGTTCAGTGAACCGGGGCAATCCGATAATCATCCGGAAGATCCGTTCACCGTTAGCGATGCGGATACCATGCTTGATTATTTGAAACAACGTTGAGTTCCCAGGTTGGTCGGGCAGTTTTTAAAACTGCCCGACCTTAACTTTACAATAGGATTAAATTCAAATGTCTGAGTACGATGTCGACTTGTTTGTTATTGGTGCGGGCTCTGGCGGCGTTCGCGCTGCGCGCATGGCCGCTGGCTTAGGTTTGCGGGTTGCCATAGCTGAAAGTCAGTACCTTGGCGGTACGTGCGTCAATGTGGGTTGCGTACCCAAAAAACTGTTCGTTTATGCGTCCCATTTCCGTGAGGATTTTGCTGCTGCCAAAGGTTTTGGTTGGTCGGTCTCGGAACCGCAATTCGATTGGTCACGATTATTGGCGCAGAAAAACCGTGAAATCCATCGGCTGCAAGGTATTTACGAAGGCTTGCTCGTCAATTCCGGGGTACAGGTCATTACGGGGCAAGCCCAGATAATAGATGACCATACCGTAGTCATCGGCGAAAGACACTTCCATTGTGGACGTATCCTCATCGCAACTGGAGCTCAACCTTCTGTACCCGATATTCCTGGCAAAGAATTTGTCGTCACTTCGAACGAAATGTTTGCTTTGGAAACCTTGCCTGAACGAATATTGATTGTCGGCGGCGGCTATATTGCCGTGGAATTTGCCGGCATCATGCATGGGCTTGGGGTCAAGACGACCCTGAGTTATCGTGGCGATAAGCTGTTGCGCGGCTTTGACGATGACGTGCGGGATTTTGTTGCACAAGAAATGGTAAAAAAGGGTATCGACATCCGCTTGAACACCGAAATCAGTTGCATTGAACAAAACGCTAGCGGTTTCGTTGCCCATACCAATCAAGGTCAAACCATCAAGGCCGACCTGGTTTTATACGCGACCGGCAGAAGGCCGAATACAGCAGGCTTAAGGTTGGAAGAGCTAGGCGTCGAAATGGAGGCAAGCGGTGCCGTCAAGGTTGATCGGCACTATCAAACCAGCATCCCATCGATCTATGCCTTGGGTGATGTTGCTAATCGTTACAACCTGACACCGGTAGCCACCGCAGAAGCCATGGCATTCGTGAGCCAATGCTATACCAATCAACCGACATTCGTAGATTACGACAACATCCCGACCGCCGTATTCAGCCAGCCGAATATTGGTACCGTCGGTTTGACCGAAAGCGAGGCCAGAAAACGACACCCAGAAATTGATATTTACCGATCAGTATTTACCCCGATGAAACACACTTTATCCGGGCTTGGTGAAAAAACGCTGATGAAAATGGTGGTTAACCGCAATAACGATAAAGTCTTAGGATTGCACATGGTTGGAGCGGATGCCGGAGAAATCATCCAAGGCATGGCAGTAGCGATCCGGGCAGGAGCGACCAAGGCGGTTTTTGATTCGACGATTGGCATACACCCCACGGCTGCTGAAGAGTTTGTCACGATGCGCACACCACAGCAGTAATCAACAACAGCATCGTGGATTGCGCATGAAAATCCACGTTTAACAATTCGAACGGCACTTATTGATTCGGCCTTGTGAAGTATTAAGTTTCCGTTCGCCTTGAGCCTGTCGAAAGGCGGTGTGTGCTTCGATAAGCTCAGCACGAACGGTTCAGACATTAAAAGGCCGAATCTATGAGATAAACCGACGTAAACAAAAATAAAATGGCTGACTCTTTAATACGGATATCGTCGTGCTAAAATCAATGGCAAACGTAGAGAAAAAGCACCCATACCTTAACAATGAAAATCAGTACGCCTTACGACGCCATCGGCGGCGAACAAGTTCTCCTCAATTTGGTCGATCGGTTTTATTTCTACATGGATAGCCTGCCTGAGGCAAAGGGCATACGCGCTATTCATCAGTATAATCTTTCCCCAGCCAAGGACAAGCTGTTTAAATTTCTGTCCGGCTGGTTGGGTGGCCCTAATTTGTTCATCGATGAATTCGGTCATCCTATGCTGCGCGCCCGCCATCTGCCCTTCGTAATTGGCGAATCTGAGCGCGACCAGTGGATGCTGTGCATGAATAAAGCACTGGCGGAATTGGGCATGGATCCCCAATTTAAAATCAATATCCAGAATGCTTTGCAACAACTAGCCACACATATGATTAATCAGGTGCCGAATCAAGAATCTGGCAAGGTATGCTGAACTGGATTTTGAAAGATTACCCTGAAAACAGCGTACCCATTTACCAGAGTGCATTTATGTTGATCTGTTTATATACCATTTTATTCACCAGACTGGTAAAACAAGGGCTAAAACTGGCTAATATTGTCGGCTGTTTTAATATTTAGCTTAACCTTCATCTTTCCAAAAAATCCTATTGCCACTATGAATGCCAGTACCGTTCAGGCCATTGCCAAACAAAGTCGTCTTGCAGCACAGCAATTATCATCTGCGTCCGAATCAATGCGGAATCTCGCGCTTTCGAATATGGCTGATTCGTTGGAATCGGTTAAAGACCGGGTTATGGAGATTAATGCCCAGGAAGTTTTGAAAGCCCGTCAGGAGGGACAGTCGGATGCGATGACCAAACGGTTGACCATTGACGAGAAAGTATTTCAATATATGGTCTCTAGGCTAAAAAAGGTCGCACAACGACCTGATCCGCTAAATCGTGTGTTGGAAGGCCATACCAATCCCGCCGGACTGCGGGTCTGTAAGAAATCGGTGCCACTGGGCGTCATCGGCATTATTTACGAATCGCGTCCTAATGTCACCACCGATGCCGCAGGTGTATGTATAAAAAGCGGCAATGCCGTCATCTTGCGGGGCGGATCGGAAGCGCTGCAAACCAACACCCTCCTGACTGATGCCATGATCGCAGGCGCTGTTAGCGCAGGGCTTCCGCAACATGCCATACAGATCATTCGGATGCCAGGGCATGAAGCCGTAGGTGAACTGCTCAAAATGGATGACTATATTGATGTATTAATTCCCCGTGGAGGGAAAGGTTTGATCAAACGCATTGCCGAAGGCACCCGGATTCCGGTTATCAAACATTACGATGGTATTTGCCATCTTTATATTGCGGCAGATGCAGATCCAATGCAGGCCGTCGAGCTTGCGGTTAATTCGAAATGCCAAAGTGTCCAAACCTGCAACGCGCTTGAGACGCTGTTGGTCGATAAAAAATGTGCCAAGCTGATGCTTCCACTCCTCCAGACAGGATTCAATTCAAACAATATCGAACTGCGTGGCTGTGAAGAGACACAAAAATTATTGCACGACATCTCCCCGGCGACAGAAGAAGACTGGCATACCGAATATCTGGCGTCGATCCTTTCGGTAAAGATTGTCAACAGTATTGAAGAAGCCATTGACCATATCAATCACTATGGTTCGGGGCATACCGATGGTATTGTCACGCAAAGCCTGAACACGGCCCAACAATTTGAACAGCAGGTTGATTCGGCGTCGGTCATGATTAACGCCTCGACAAGATTGTCAGGCGGTGGCGATTATGGCTTGGGATCGGTCGTCGGTATCAGCACGGACAAGCTTCATGTCCGTGGCCCGGTCGGATCCGATGAGCTGACGACCTACAAATGGGTGGCTTATGGCAATGGTCATTTGAGGGGTTAGTTTGGAGAGTTAGGAAATACAGACAATTGCAAGCTGTTGAATAATAATTGTACGACCCTTATTCCACATAATTATCGCCCATTTCAAAAAGATCGTTCCCTGCCTTCTTCTCCCTGACCATAGCTTTTTCAACTTTCTGCTTGTCATGGCACACCAAGGCGACTTTCGTATTGCTATCCTGACCACTGGAACGCATTGCGGCGACTCCCATTTACCCAGTCATCAGGGCAATAATAGGGGACACGATCAGATGGCAAGGTTCACTTCCCAAACCTGATGCACCAGGGCAATAGTCAAATTATTTTCCTAACAGCTAACTTGCCAAGCCAATGGTCTCAACCCTGTCTATGGTGTCGAGCGTTATCTTGCCTTCCTGGGCTAGCCAGCCGATGCTGCGTTGGATGATCTTTTCTTCTTCAGGAAGTTCACGAACCAATTTTGCAACGGGCGTTGCGCCGTGTTTATCCAGGTAGTGCCATATATCGCCGGCAATCAGGCCCACTCGTTCAGGCACAGCCATTTCAGGTATCGACGCTTCGGCTATGGGATTGGCCGCTTTTGCCTTTCCGGGGGATTTCCGGGTTGGGCTTGGTTTTACTGGTGTAGCAGTATCTGCCGTTGGTTGTTCGGTTTTTTCCTTTGGCGCTGGTTTTGGAGCTATGGTTTTTTGTTTATTCGAGGGCTTCTTAGCTGGGCTTATGTTCTTTGCCTTTGCTTCCGTGGCAACAACTGCAACAGGCTTTTCGGTTTTGGCCTCAGGCGTGGGCTTTTCTGTAGGGCTATTCGATTTTTTCATTGTGTGATAAATATAGATGAGGAAGAAAATAAAAATAGGCACTAACAATTCAGTCATGGATAAACTCCTTTCTTTTGCGGGATTTTACTTGATATTAGGGACATAAGTAAAAACGGATAAGGGAGGCTGTATTCTGGACAGAAACGGAACTTATACAGTGTATATTACAGGCTCGGCGTGGGTAAACATTTTCAAGTAAACTGATGGTGGAGCTATAAATCGATGGGGCAATTTCGTTTGAATTGGGGATTAATTATTTGGCTTCCTAGTATCAGAATGTCGATAAACTTGACATTGCCTTATGAAGCCGTAAATAGGGACGGTGTTAGATACGTCTAAAGCTAGAAAATTATAGTATATCGCAAACTCAGTTGTTTTAAACTATGGTAGTACTTATCCCAGTGGCCTGCTTACACCAGACCGAAAGTGTTTCTACCGGCCTTCCAGGAGAGAAACCTGTAATATTGGAAAAAATACAGCCGCAATATAGAATTTGGTATCAGCGAGTTAAAAAAGATTAGAGGAAACCCCATATCATGGCACATATGCATAATCAGGCACTACTTGAAGGCATCCAGCTCGGTGTTTACGAAATCAAGGAAGCCTCAAAAATTGGTACCTTCGATATTACCTACCGAGCCTGGAATCACCATCTAAAGGAGTGGGTAGAAATACTAGAGTATTTTCCCTGCGATTTCGCCATTCGTGCCAATGATGGCCTAGGCGTCGAACCCAAATCCCCAAGCCATAAAGAAGATTTTGAATATGGGTTAAAAGCATTTTTGGAATTAGCCGAAGAACTCACACAAATCGAACATACCAATATTGTCAAAACTGAAAATATCTTGCAATTCAATGGGACCGCTTACCTTATCTTGGCTTGCCAAGAAGGTGTGCCGCTTTCCAAATTAATACAGTCCCAGTCATTTTTTGCTGAAACAGAATTAAAATTTATCCTACTATCAATCTTGGATGCCCTAAAGAAAGCCCACAAACACAATACGATACATGGGGGTATCCAGCCGGAAACGATTATTTTGGACAAGAACGGCATACCGTTTTTGACCCATTTCTCCAGCGCCAGATTGGCTGCCGCAAAACACACTACTAAGCTCGCAGATGAATTAGCGCCCGGTTACTCAGCACCAGAACTCTATGGGCGTCCCCATACACCCGGACCCTCCACCGATTATTATGGGCTGGGCGCAACGATGTACTATTGTATTACGCATAGCCAACCAACCGATGCCCAAAGCCGGCTAACAGCTTTAAGCAAAGGGGAATCCGATCCGGTCGCTTCCCTCGCTAAATCTTCGGATAGCATGTACAGCACGGAGTTATTGCAAGCAATAGATTGGATGCTAAGGCCTAACTATAATAATCGGCCGCATTCAGCGAGTGAGATTATAACGCTACTCAATTCAGGGCCTGCCCACCAAGATGGTCAGACAACTTCTCCGCATGATGACATAGCGATTCCCGACCATAATCCGATTGTTAAGAAACCGCTATGGATCGGCATCATGGCCGGGATATTTGGGTTGATTATTTTTGGATTATGGTTTGTAAACCAGCCTTCAGAAACAAATGGCGACCAAGCCGTTATAGCCACCACCCAGCCTTTAACCCAAAGCAACCCCAGTAAAGCCGTAGTCACCCCAAATGCAATAGAAGACCAACCGGTCGCCTTGACAACAACCGAATCCAGCCAAGAATCCAAACCGGCAAGCCAACTCGAACCCACCCATAAAGAGTTAAATCAACCTGATAAAAAGCTACAGCCAGCCAACGAAACAATCCATGCAGAAGCAGGTACTGACGACAAGCTACCCCAAAATGGCATGGAAACGGAAAGTAAACCGGTTTCCAAACCCCAATCTGACAACACAATTACGCCCACGATAAAACCTGAAAGTGGTCAAAAAGTAGAGGCCATTGAAAAATCACTGCATAGCCTTGAGAAACAAAAATCGCAGGCAAATCCAAGCCATGAAGATTCCATTAACGGATACTTGGCCGCCGCCAAAAAAGCCATGAAAGAAGTGCGTTTCACTACGCCAGCGGGTAACAATGCCTATGAATATTACCAAAAGGTACTCGCCAAAGAACCAGACAATGCGGAAGCGCTCGCCGGGCGTCAAAGAATAGTTGATCGTTATGCTTGGTTTATACGGAAATCGAAAGCCGATGGAAAACTGGACAAAGCCAAGCGCGTTTTGCAAAGGGCCGAGTCTGTCCTGCCGAATGACCCTAAACTACAAATAATTCGTGAGGAATTGGCCAACACTAAAGAATAATGGACTATCTGTATAATGCCACTTAATTTGATAAATCAGCGTTTGGCATTGCCAGTCATTATTTCATAGCACCCTGCATAAACCAGCGACCATTAGTCCGATGTTGAAAGCCGGAAATAAGCTGGGGCTGATTGACTAACAGGAAATCCCATGGATCACTGATACAACCCAAACCAATCGACGGCAGGACGGGTAGGAATCGGTTGGATTGCCGTGGTATTTTGGAAGAAATCCTCTAGGATATATTCCAGGCCATAAAAGCTTCCGCCTTCAAATCCTTGGCAAAGGACATCAAAATTAATATTTTGATCAACCTTCGGCGTTTGGGTTTTATTTGATATTTTCATTGCAGAATCCCGCACCTTTGTATAAAAGTTGCTTGTACCATAACCGTTTGTCCCTGAATACAATATGAACAAGCAGCATGATCGTGACTTTTTTATGATGTCAGGGTTACGTTCGTCCAGGGATAAGGCGACCACCTATTTTGGGAAGACCATCTATAGATGGCATCGTCCAATGATGTCACCAAGTCAAATCATCGGGTACTTGGTATTCGGCATAAAGGTCTTCCTGATCAACATTCCTAAGATTGGGTTCGTTAAGTACAATAACGCTAGATACATCGCGGGCTTTAATTTTTTCTGCGATTGTAGAAGTGACCACTTCATATTGTCGGCCTAGTTTAACGATAGCTAATTGGCCATTGCCCAATTTTTCGCGCATTTCCTCAGTCAAGTAAAGCGTCTTTACCTTATTGTTTTCTGTAAAGTGATAGGGAATGCTGTTATCCAATTTTTCTACTACGCCATTACCCAAAGGCAGTCGGTTTAGTTCAATTAACTGCTTTATTTGAGCGGCAAGTTGTTTTTGGTCTTGTTCCTCTTTTCGCTGTTGATTTAACTGACGGGCCCTGTCGGCTTGTTCAAGCCTGACTTTTTGGGCTTGTTCTTTTAAGTCATCAACGACCAATGCCTTATTATGCTGCTGCTGTTTAACCTGCTTATGCTTTTCCGATTTTACGGCCTTTGCATGTCCCGCACCGACCAAACCGGATTTTAGCAATTGTTCCTGTAATGACAATTTTGCCATCTTCGCTACTCCAAAATAATCTAACTTGTATTCTACGGTTTGTATCTTAAAGTGGCAATCAGCGTTGACTGGCGCATCCCAACAGCTATAGCCGCGAAACTTAACCATACCAGCGCAGGAAAGCCGCCGATATGAGTGCTGCAATGCCTACAGGTCGACCACCTGTCGGATGTGGCTTCGCTTCAGAGAGGACAGCATACCGCCCACGAATTGCACTTATGAAGTATTTGGGTTTATGTCACTTAACCTGAAGGTCGGCATTGATGTCTTTACTGACGATCACGATTCTTTTAGCTTCGGATAAGAAAGATTCAGTGCCTGCCAACTGCAGACACTCGCAATTGCCATGACCAGCCTTAAATCTGATCTAATGCCCTTACCCCCTTTATTAAGCACATGACATGGGTATAAATCATGGTTGTAGCCGGGTGTATGGCTTATCAGTTTAGGGATACACGAAAGTGATCCCGCACTTGATCCAGAAGTTTCGGCGGACGGTCAATCGGTGTAGTTGTAACTTGCATAAACAGCTTGATAACAAAATAAGGCTGTGATAAGTTTTTGTTATATTTAAAGGAAGCGACATGTTATGCACCTTTTTTGAAATTTGCTATACACCTGAACAGGTGCATACTTTACGTTAGACAGCATTGGCAAAACTTCGCATATATGGATTGGACTAATTTTTTATTGGGTGTTGGGGCAAGCTTAGTTGCTGCTGCAATTTGGCAAGTATTTATTTCAGTAGCTAGTTATGTTCCATCAAAATACCCAGATATTCGAGGGAATTGGAAAGCAAGTTACATAGAAAACGGTAACCAAGTTTGCGATACAATTCACGTCAAACGCCAATTTGGAAGAAAAATCAGTGGCACAATCCACTCGCCTGGTGAAGGTAACGATGATGTAGTCTATTCGTTTAAAGGTGAATTTATATCAAATATGGATTTTAAAGTTTCATTTACACCTGTTAGTCAAATACATACTGATTATGGTGTTGGTTTATTTCATATTAATAATAATGGCGCAAAAATATCTGGTTCTACTATAAGTTTTAATTTCGAATCAGGTAAACTAGAACCACGCGAAGTTCTAGGAGTAAGGGAAAATGTCTAACATGTCAGTCAAAGGGACGCGCTGGTCGCAGGCGCTTTTGAAGGCTGGCTGTCTTTTCAGGTTCGTCGGCTTCGCTTTAGTCTGCCAAACAGCGCGCCCATTACTTTTACGTTAGATCTTCCTCCAGCGTAGGCAGAGCCATCATGTCGAATTGGGATTTGCGTGAACTCGAAAGCCTTATAGAGAAGTCTCACGGGACGCCTCAACTTGAGAAAGCTGCGGCCCACATTCGCAGTGTTGCGAGAAAGTTAGAGTCGGCGGGATATCACTATCAGATGGCTCTTGGGGCATTTGAAAACGTGTTTCCCGTTCAGAATGACGAGCTTATTTCTGTAGCAAACACGATTCTCGGGGTGGGAGAAAGTAGCCGAAAATACAGGTTTGCCACTTTGGCGCATGAGTCAAACGTCATTGCGCTTGCACACGTAATGCACTCAATGACGGACGTTTTTTCACATGTTATATATGACTCACTAAATCTCTCCGGTCTTCATGAAGATAAATTGAACCTGAGTATTGTGAGCAAAAATCTCCCAGCCGGAGAGCTGAAGGATCGAGTGGTGAGAGTTCTTGGTCTTCAACAGTACAATTACCTAAATTCACTTGTTAATACTTCGAAGCACATACAGCTTGTAGAGACCGTGTACTCCGTTGATATGACTGGTGAGAGCAAGATTCCTCATGGGCTTAAATTCAAAGCTTTCAAATACAAAACTGAGTCACATGCTGAGAAGTACGCGCAAGACTTCCTTGTAGACATGAAGACTCTGTCTAGTGAGTATGTGTTGCTTGGTTCGAAGATCAACGTCCAACTAAGGCCGAGCTGGAAGATCTAAGGCGCACTAACCAAAGGGCAGTGCGCCGTATTATCAAAATGTTAACCCTCTGTTTTTACCCTGTCGGTTGATTAGTTACTGTTAATTATTATGCTTACTACTGGATTTTCTACTTGTACAAAAGCTTTTGCTGGGATCAAGTTTGAAAACAAGATGTCCCTCGATAAAGCCTGCCCACCATAATCTGGCAAACCACTAGATGGATGCAATAAAATCAGTGCGGAGACAGAAATCACGGCTTGTTTGACAGGGACTCGGCAAGTGCATTGCCTGACGCAAATGGTTGTCAGTGTGAACACTGTAATTCTTATAGGTTACACAATCGGAGCTGTAAAAGAGTCATTGTAAAGGTTACTATAACGGTGAAAACAGTAAGCTATTTGGAATGGACCTTTATTTGGACAGGATATGAACACCCTATTTCTCATCGCCTCTTTATTTCTAACTAACACTGTGTTTGCCGCAGACAATACCGTTGCAGAAACGAATGCAAATATCGATTTAACCCATCATATTATCGGTTTCCTTTCTATTTTAATCACTGTCTTGGCTTACGTGGCAGCGATGATGGAAGATGTGATTGATTTACGCAAGTCAAAACCGATGGTTTTGGGTGCGGCGCTCATCTGGTTTGCTATCTGTACCTATTACGCCTTACATGGCGAAGCCAAGGTGGCTGCACTGGCTTTTGAGAGCAATTTGCTCGCGTATATTGAATTACTGTTATTTATCCTGGTTTCCATGACCTATTTAAATGCCATGGAAGAGCGAGGGATTTTCGACGGCATGCGAATTTGGCTGTTAAATAAGCAATTCAGCTACCGGCAATTGTTTTGGATAACCGGCTTTTTGGCCTTCCTGCTTTCTACCGTGGTCAGTGGGCTTGCGGTCGGGTTGTTGATGGGTGCCGTAGCGACGGCGGTAGGTAAAAATAAAAAACAATTTATCGGCATTGCCTGTGTCAATATCGTGGTGGCGGTCAATGCTGGGGGAACATTCAGCCCGTTGGGCGGTATCTCGACGCTATTCGTTTGGCAAAATAAAATCCTGAAATTCGGGGAGTTCTTTGCCTTGGCGCTCCCTTGCCTGGTCAATTTTCTCGTCCCGGCAATTGTCATGCATTTTTTTGTCCCTAAGGATACGCCTGCCGCTTCAAGCCGGGCAATAAACCTTAGGCGTGGCAGTAAACGAATTCTTATTCTCTTCGTGATGACCCTGATGATTACTGTGTGGGGGAACGTTTACCTGGAGCTTCCCCCTGCCGCCGGTATGATGGCGGGCTTGGCGTTTCTGCAGTTTTTCAGTTTTTATTTGACCAAGACCGTTAAAAACCAAGAAAGCCAATTTGCTTACGCCTATAAGTTTTTTGGCGTGGATGTCCCTGTCGGCAATGAAAAGCAAGACTTCGACATTTACAAAAATGTCGGCAACATGGAGTGGGATACGCTGTTGTTTTTTTATGGCGCCATGATGATTATCGGTGCCTTGAGTTTTTTAGGCTACCTTGATGCGATTGCCCATTTCTTATACGGGCAAAACCATCCGACGAATGCCAATATTATCATCGGATTGTCATCGGCATTTATCGATAACGGAACGCTGATGTTTGCAGTGCTAAACATGCATCCAGACTTACCCCCAGGGCAGTGGTTATTGCTCACGTTAACGCTTGGCGTTGGCGGTAGTCTTTTGGCAATCGGTTCGGCTCCCGGCGTCGGCTTGCTCGGCCAGATTAAAGAAGGCTATACCTTCGGCTACCATATGCGTTGGATGCCGGTGATTTTACTCGGTTATATCGCAAGCATTTTTGTCCATTTTTGGGTAAATGCCCATTATTTTTAATTATTGGATAAAAGTTACTTAAATAGCCCTGCTTTCGGCTCTTTATTAAAAAGGATGGTTAAAATTGTCTAATCCACTAAGCTTTCGCTCTCTGATAAAAAAAATAGCGTCATTAGTCGCCATCTTCGCATTCATCAGCCTTCAAGGTTGTTTATCGCCGGTAGCCCTTGATCGAGCTGTCATCGAGTATGACAAAACGATGACTGATCTTTTATCCAAGCAGTTGCTTCTTAATATCGCCCGTGCCCATCAACATCAACCTATACATTTCACAGGCATCTCCAATATCGCCGCGACGTTTAATTTTCAGTTTAATGCCGGGGCCACACCGGCATTCACTGGCGACAACGGTTCTTTAATGACACCGGTCTTCGGCGGCACCGTCTCGGAAAATCCCACAATAAGCATTGTACCTATTGAAGGGGAAGAATTTACCCGTAGGTTATTGACGCCATTCCAGGAAAGCAAACTGACCATGTTATTACGTCAAGGCGCCGATGTGGATTTAATATTGCGCTTGTTGGCTGGTGAACTCAGGCTCTACGGCAACGAGCAAGCAGGTATCTATGCCAATAATCCCAGCGATATCCAGGGGTATCGATTATTCCGTCAGGCAGTGCTGCATTTGTCTTCAATCCAGGATAAAAATCGGCTTTATGCCGAGCCGTTGATGTTCGACCAGAAGCTCACACTTTCAGCAGACTCGATGACGGCAGATCAAATCGCCGCCTTGCAAAAAGACTACACCCTAGATTATTCGGCTGAAAGGAATCAGATACTCCTGAGCAAAAAAATTATAGGCCGTATTGTGTTGACCAACTACGACCCGGCTACCTTGAGCAATGATGAACGCAAACGTTTACATGAGGAAGCCAATGAACGGGCTGATAATGACGTTATGGTCGATATACGACCGGGCTTTACTGGGGGAGAATGGCCGATTCATGGGGTTTTTCGCTTACGTAGTTTTCATAATGTGCTGAACTTTATCGGGCAATCGATAGATGGAACACCCGAATACCCCGTCAATAAACATTCCCAGACCCCTTTTGTTACAGAAAACCCAATATCCACTTTAGATATTTTTGTGAGTGCAGATGAACCGGAAGACACGGAGTTAACCACTCAATTTAACGGTAGTTACTATTCACTAAAACCGGAAACCGGATATCAATGGAACCGCGAAGGATTCCGGCTTTTATCCCAAATATTCCAGATGACAATTACCGAGCTAGGACAGCAAGGGGCACCGGCGATCACCATTGCCAAGTAAAAGTAATAGATGCAATATCATCTTCGTCGATAGATAACGGCACCTTAATGTTTGCCGTGTTGAATATGCACCCTAACCTTCCGACAGTGGTTATTATTGACCTTGGCGCTAGGCGTAGCCGGCACTTTGTTGGCGATTGGCCCGCACCTGCGCTGCATGTATTGGGGCTAATGAAAGGCCACATAAAAAAGGGTGAAGGTTATACTTTTACCCTGCATTCGCGCTGGATGCCTGTCATTTTATTAGGCTTTTTCGCCAGTTTTGGTGCGCCCTTACTTAATCAATGGCGGTACGTTTTATTGCTCCCACTAACCTGTTTCTTAAGTGTTTGTAGTATGTTAATGTTGAATCCTTTGGCGCGGTCAGATGACCAAACGTTGGGATTGATAGCCCAACTTTCTGGTATCGATACCGCCAGATGGAGCGGTATGCAAAAATACGGTGTGAATCTTGGCGGTTGGACAACTGTCGGTATCTTATTGCTGACGACTTTTGTGCTGTCAGGATGCCAGCCATCCGGTGAGCCTGAGCTTTCAGGGGAGACCCAAGGAACGACTTACCATATCAAACTGGTCCTGGGCGATACGTCAACATCATTGGAGAAAATTCAACACGAAATTTTAGCGACACTGGCCGATATCGATGCCCTGGCCTCCAACTACAACGAAAGCTCTGAGATCTCAAGCATCAACCGGCTGGAGAGTACCGATGCGTTGCCAATATCCCCAGAAATCGTCCGGTTATTAGTCATTGCCCGTACCGTATACGAGCGGTCGAATGGATGTTATGACCTGACCGTCAAGCCCTTATTTGATTTATGGGGCTTTTCCCGTCACCAAAACCGCGTGCCTACCGATCAAGAAATCGACGAAATTCTTCCCCATATAGGAATGGACCTTCTAGAAATAGATGAGGTCAACCTGCGCATCATAAAGAAGGATCCCAAGATCAAGATTGATTTGTCTTCGATCGCACAAGGTTATAGCGTGGGTGCCGTCGCTCACCGCCTTGAAGCGTTAGGCATAACCAATTACCTAGTGGAAATAGGCGGGGAAATGATGGTAAAGGGACGCAAGGCTAACGGCAATAATTGGCGGGTTGGCATTCAGGCACCCACTCCCTACACCCAAGGGATTCAGAGGGTGATTGATGTCAGGGAACAAGTCGGTACTGCCATCATGACAGCCGGAACCTATCGGAATTTCTTCGAGGAGAACGGGCAATCCTATTCCCACATCCTGCATCCCAAAACCGGACGACCCGTAACCCACCATCTGCGATCGGTTACCGTGATGCATGACGATCCGGTTTGGGCAGACGCTTGGGATACCGCCCTGCTTTGCGTGGGCGAACAGGAAGCCATGCGAATCGCAGAGGCTGAGAATCTCAAAGTATTGCTCATCTACGAAAAA
This sequence comes from Methyloglobulus morosus KoM1, assembly GCF_000496735.2. GTDB lineage: Bacteria > Pseudomonadota > Gammaproteobacteria > Methylococcales > Methylomonadaceae > Methyloglobulus > Methyloglobulus morosus. Next base: position 599 of record NZ_AYLO01000027.1, on the reverse strand, counting down.
GAGAAAAAGCTTACCGAATATATGAGTAAAGCTTTTGCCTCCGCACGGCAACCTGCCGAAAAAGATGGCAAGCTGTTTTGAACGTGCCATTCTACCGTAGGCTATTGTTCATAAGTAGGCCGAATTCTTGCCAAAGCGATGCGCATCCGCATGTAAATTGGTTGTGGGTGCTGTCGTTCCTTTGGTTTTAACGGATTGATTGGCCATTCAGGGAGTTAATCAACCCCAGAAATATCCTGATGCTTTATCTGCTGGGTGTCTTTTGCGGCTACAGAACTCCTTGGGGACGTTTTCTTAGCCAGCGGGGTAAAAAATAGTGTAGCGCATTGCGCCTTACCGGGTTGAAGGCTGTAATGTTTGGCATGAAGGCGATCCCGCACATGATCCAGAAGTTTCGGCAGACGGTGAATGGGTGTAGTATTGGCTTGCATAAACCGTTTGATAACAAAATAGGGTTGTGATAAGTTTTTGTTATATTTAAAGGAAACAATATATTATACACCTTTTTTGAATTTTGCTATACATCTGAACAGGTGCATACTTTACGTTAGCACCTTGAGCTAGTCATGCATTCAATTAGAAATATTAGGGATAAATAT